>NZ_MUEY01000003.1:0-358890 GCF_001995695.1 Salinivibrio sp. ML290
ACCAAGGGTGGCTTTGCCAACGAGAACGCATTGCTCAAGTTGCTGTATGCAGGTATGTTGAAGGCGTCAGAGAAGTGGACGCATCCGGTGCAGAATTGGAACCTGACATTGTCCCAACTGAGCATCCACTTCGAAGGGCGGCTCGACGACTACGTAGATCTTTAAACGTTGGGTGACACAGAACTATGAACACCCTCCAAGCAGCCATTCACCCTGAGGGAGTACGGTGTCTATGTAGAGCGCGCTCTCACGGTCATCTGATTTCTAAGCGGGCGCGAAACTAAACACTCGCGCGTCTTCTAAAGAGACGATGCCCCATTGCATTGAACAATGCGCCAGAGACAATTAACCCGCCACCGATATATGTCCAGATCGAGGGCACTTCGTTAAATATCCATACCCCAATTAATGTCGAGAACACGATTTGAATATAGGCGTAGGCAGAGGCTTGTCCCGCTTGTTGGGTTTGCATCGCTTTAGTTAAGCCGTATTGGCCAACTTGGGTAAAGATGCCGACTAAGACCAACAGCAAGGTCAGTGACAGGCTGGGCAGTACAAAAGACGGCCACATCAGCACGGTGGAAACCGGTAAGGCGATCATGGGGAAATACAAGATGATCACTGAGCTGTCTTCGGTGCGACTGAGTTTGCGCACAATCACATAGGCAATCGAGCTGCCGAATGCGCCCATTAACGCCACTACCACGCTAAAGGTAGGAAGAGCATCGTCAATGGATGCATTGAGGTTAGGTTGCACCATAATATAGAGCCCGGTTAAACACAGGGCGATACACACTAACGTCGCCCCTTGTAAACGCTCTTTGAGCAGCACGAGCCCTAGGATGGCGGTAAATACTGGGTGGGTGTATTGCAACACGGTGGCTTCGGCGAGTGGCAGCGTCGTTACCGCATAATACACACACATTAATGCCATGGTTCCCAATACGCCGCGCAATAAAAGTAACGGTTTGTTGTTGCCCCAAGGTGATAGGCCTTTGCGTCTGACATCGGTATAACTGATGATTAGCGAGACCAAGGCTCGCGATGCCACAATCTCAAACACTGGGATGCCGTTGATGCTGACATATTTCACACAGGCCGACATGAGCGCGAACCCGAGTGCAGAGAGGAGCATATAGCGGATCCCGATGGGGATCGCAGAGAGAGAAAAGGTAGGCATAATCACACGGCGTTGAACAACAAGGCGGATATGATAACGCGTCTCGATGCTTTTTTCTTGCCGGTTTGTTAAATAAACACGCGACCCTCAAGGCCGCGTGTGGAAAGCGAGTGTGAGGTTAGGGCCAAAGTTGGGTAAGGGAACTGAGCAACCCTTGACTGGCACCTTGTTGCCCAAGGTACTCAAGCACAATGGGCACAAATTGTTGAAGCGTTGCAGGGTCAATCCCGAGTTGCTGTGTGACGTCGTATAATGCACTGATAGAGCCAATGCCGCTGCTGACGCCTGAACCGCCAAGTAGCGAAGACAGTGATGTTAAATCGGGGCGGAGATTGGCAAGCTCTTGTTGGTTGTTACCGGTGAGGTTATTAGCTGCCATCGCTAACAATGCAGTAGCGCCGCCGGCGGCTTGCGTTGAACTTACATCCACTTGGTCGGCAATCGACTGGACAAGGGGAGATTGGCTGGCCTGGTCATCCGCGAATTGCGTCGCCATTTGCGTCATCACATCGGTCGTTTTATCGCCTTGGCCGAACAGTGCGTAGCTTGGTGTTGCGAAAATAAGACTTGAGAGCGTCAGAAAGGTCGCCGCGTATTTCATCATGATCATCCATTAAGCAGAAAAGAGAACCGTGATCTAGGTATAGCGAGGATCGCCGCTGAAATAAAGCACCTCAGCGGCAAAGTGTTGGCGAGTCTCAGCGTTAAGCCACGGCACGCACTTTTTCTWAATGGGCGAGGTACTCATCGTAACTGCCATTAAAGTGGATCAATTGCTGATCTTTTATCTCAATAATGTCGGTGGCCAGTGAGGAAACAAATTCACGGTCGTGGCTGACAAAAATTAAGGTGCCAGGGAATTGCTCTAGCCCTTTGTTGAGAGATTCGATGGCTTCCATATCCATGTGGTTAGTCGGCTCATCCATCACAATCACATTGATATCTTGCATCATCAATTTGCCAAACATCAGGCGGTTTTTCTCGCCCCCTGAACAGCTTTTGGCTTTTTTATTCACATCATCAGCCGAAAACAGTAAGCGGCCTAAAATGCCACGAACCATCAAATCATCGTGCTTGGCCGTACGCCACTGCGACATCCACTCAAACACGGTGAGATCGTTATCAAACTCAGCGCTGTTATCTTGCGCACAGTAACCAATGGATGCGTTCTCTGACCATTTGATCGTGCCCTCGCTTTGCGCAAGCTCACCGACCAAACAGCGTAGCAGCGTTGATTTACCCACCCCGTTTTCGCCAATAATGGCGAGACGCGAGCCGGCTTCCAGTAAGAAGTGGCCACCGCGGAACAGGGGCGAATCGTCAAAGGCATGGCCTACCTCGCGCAATTCCACCGCTTGACGATGCAGCTTTTTACTTTCAGTAAACTGGATGTAAGGGTGCACGCGACTGGATGCTTTGACTTCATCAAGTTGGATTTTTTCCATGCGTTTCGCGCGAGAGCTGGCCTGTTTGGCTTTGGAGGCATTGGCCCCAAAACGGTTAACAAAGTCTTGCAGCTCACTCAGTTCGGCTTCTTTTTTGGCATTGCTGGCCAGTAATTGCTCGCGTGCCAAGCTAGATGCTGCGACAAAGTCATCGTAGTTGCCGGGGTAAACACGAAGCTCACCAAAATCGATATCGGCCATGTGTGTGCACGTGGCGTTAAGGAAATGACGATCGTGAGAAATGATAATCATGGTGCACTGGCGCTGCTGAAGCTCACCGGCCAACCAGTTGATGGTGTGAATATCCAAGTTGTTGGTTGGCTCATCCAACAGCAAAATATCAGGATTGGCGAACAGCGCTTGCGCGAGCAGCACGCGTAGCTTCCAGCCCGGTGCGACTTGCGACATCAAGCCAAAATGCAGCTCTTCGGCAATACCCGCTTGTAGCAGAATGTCGCCCGCGCGGCTCTCGGCGGTGTAACCGTCCATTTCGGCGAACTGGCTTTCTAGTTCCGCCACGGCCATACCGTCTTCTTCGCTCATTTCCGGCAGAGAATAAATGCGCTCTCGCTCTTGCTTGATCTCCCACAGCTTGCGGTCACCCATCATCACCGTATCAATCACTGAATACTGCTCATAGGCAAATTGGTCCTGGCTGAGCTCGCCCAAGGTTTGTCCTGGTGTGACGGACACATTGCCTGCGGTGGGCGTGAGGGCACCACTCATGATTTTCATCAGGGTTGATTTGCCACAACCATTGGCACCGATTAACCCGTAGCGGTTTCCGTTACCAAATTTGGCAGAGATGTTTTCGAATAGCGGCTCGGCACCAAATTGCATGGTGATATTGGCGATTGAAATCAAAAGAGTTTCCTAGCGACTGTACTCAACCAAGGCCCTTATCGTTTATGACAAGCGATAAATTCACGGCCCAGCGAGGAGGGTGTAAAGATAAATACGACTGAGCGCGCATTGTACAGAAATGTGATGGAATTAACAGATTAACCTGAAGAAACCCAAGCCAGCTGGGCTGGCGTGGGGAATGTAGAGAGGCTTACAAATACCGCCCTTGAATGTAGTCGCGGAAGTGGGCGGGGTTAAGGGTTTCGCCGGTGGCGTCTTTGAGTAGGTTATCGGTTGAGGTGGTGCTGGCGCGTTGCCAGATATGTTGGGACAGCCAATCAAAAATCGGTGACAGATTGCCGCTGGCGATAATGCCGTCCACATCCAACTGCTGGCGCATCGCTTGCATCAATTGTGCGGCATAGAGGGCCCCCAGCGTATAGGTTGGGAAGTAGCCAAAGCTGCCATCGGTCCAGTGGATATCTTGCATGCAGCCGTTTTTGAAATTCCCGGCGGTGCTGAGGCCAAGGTATTGCTGCATTGCGTTGTCCCAGCGCTCAGGGATATGCTCGACCTCCATCTTGCCACTGATCAGATCGCGTTCAATGTCATAGCGCAGCATAATGTGCGCGGGGTAGGTGACCTCGTCGGCGTCGACGCGGATATAGCCAGGTGATACCTGAGTGAGCACGCGGTGGAGGTTTTCGACCTGAAACGCGGGATCGTCTTGGCGGTTAAAGGCCTGCTTGGCTTGCTGACAGATTAATGTTGCGAAGGGTTCGCTGCGGGCGAGCTGCATTTCAAAAAATAGGCTTTGACTTTCGTGTACGCCCATTGAGCGTGCTTGGCCAACCGGTAAACCGGCTAGGTCTTTAGGTAGTCCTTGCTCATAACGCGCATGGCCGGTTTCATGAATCACACCCATCAAGGCGGAGGTAAAATCTTGCTCATCATAGCGGGTGGTAATCCGTATATCGGAGGGCACGCCGCCACAGAATGGGTGGGTGCTGACATCAAGGCGACCATGGGCAAAACTAAACCCAAGCTGCTTCATGATTTGCTCACCTAGGGCTTTTTGTTGCGCTTGCGGGAAGGGGCCATTAGGCGTGATGGCTGGCTGCTTGGCTTGCTTGTCGACCACGGCTTGAATAGTCTCCGGCAGCCATTGTTTGAGTGCACCAAACACTTCATCAATACGCTCTGCCGTCATCCCCGGCTCATACAAATCAAGCAGCGCATCATAAGGCGAGCAAAGCTTTTGATCGGCACGAATATGAGCTTCTTCACGCGCAAGCGCAACCACTTCTTTCAAGTTTTTGGCAAAGCCTTGCCAATCGTTGTCTTGGCGCTGCTGGCGCCAAGCATGCTCGCATTTAGCCCCAGCCAAAGACTTCGCTTTGACCAAGGTGTCGGGTAACACGCTGGCCTGCTGCCACTCGCGCTTCATCTCTTCTAGACTGGCGTGTTGCGTCGTCGTCAGTGACGAGGATTTTGCGTCCACATCTGCAAACCAATCACCCAGCTCGGGTTGAGTCAGTTGGTGATGACAATACAGCGCGAGCTCTGCCATGGCTTCGGCGCGAGCCTTGTTGCCGCCTTCTGGCATCATGGTTGCTTGATCCCAACCGCAGATTGCGGCAAGGTGCTGAAAATGCGAAAGGCGCTTAAAATGTGCTTCCAGCTTATCGAGTGGTTCCATTATCACTTCCTTGTTGACAACATTGCCGGATATTCTGGCAATTTCAGTGAGAAAAGCAAGGCAGCGCCTCTGGTTCTGCCAGCGAATGCAATAAAGGAGTTTGCAACGTCATGTATCTATTTGGGTACGGGAGTTTGATGAATCCAGCCTCACGGGCGCTGACAGGCGACTCAGGGTGGGCCTGTCCGGTGACTGTCAGTGGACTTAGCCGCCATTGGAGCAATGTGAGTGAGGCATTTATCTCACCGCTGGTGGTGCTTGAAGGGGAGGGTGAATGCAACGGGGTATTGGTAAACATTGACCCAGAATCACTGCCCGATTTTGATCGGCGCGAAGCAGGTTATCAGCGTTTACAGTTAGCCGAATCAAACATTGCTTTGCCCGAAGACGTTATCCTGGATGGTCCCGTGTATGTATACGTTGCTGATGCACGGCGTGCCCCAGATGCAGATAAGCCGATTGCGCAATCCTATGTGGATACGGTAATGGCAGGGTGTTTGCGCTATTCGACGGACTTTGCTCGCGCCTTTTTAACCACCACTCAGGGATGGGAAGGCGCTTATCATAACGATCGCTCAGCGCCAAGATACCCGCGGGTGGCGGGCGTGAGTGATCAAGACAGAATCGAAATAGACCGTTTGATGCAGAACCATTTACAAGGTGTTGTCGCGCCCTCCGTCAATTTTTAATCTCGCGAGCACAATAAAACAGGCCACCGCTCAAACGGTGGCCTGTTGGGCGTTTAAGTCATTTTAAGCGCGGGTGGCGTTAATTGACTTCCACGTACACGATCTCGGGCGAGGTAACCTCAACGCGGCGGTTTTGTGCGCGTCCTTCCGGCGTGTTGTTACTGGCGATGGGATCGGCTTCGCCTTTGCCTTCGACGGTGAGGCGGCTCGCATCGATACCCGCATCCAAGAACACATCTGCCACCGCTTGCGCGCGCTCAACAGACAGCTTCTGGTTATAAGCCGCAGGGCCTTTGCTATCCGTGTGACCCACAATCGTCGCGGTGGCTTCTTCGTGGCGAAGCAAGCGATCAACTAAGGGCTGTAACGATGCCGCTGCTTGTTCAGAGAGTGTGGCTTTATCAAAACCAAACATTTCGGTTTCGCCGGCTTCCGAGAGCACTATTGATTGTGGTTCAGCCACGGGTTGTGGCTCTGGTGCAGGCTCTGGCTCTTCCATCACTGGCTCTTCAACCATCGGCTCTGGCATTGGCTCGTGGTTAGTGCGTCCAAAGTGATACGTCATACCGACAGTGACCAAATTGTTATCGACGCTTGAGAAGTAGCCATCATCCATATCGTTGATGTGCTGATATTCAAGGCGAACGTTAAGTTTTTCAGTCGCTTGGTGATCGACACCTAACGCCCCCATCAGTGACACATCATCACGATCGCCGGCGTTGCTATTAAAGTCCCACATGGCGCCACCAAGCTTACCGTAAAGCGCCGTATCAGGTTTGAAGTGATAAGAAAACTTGGGCGCAAGTGTCAACGCAGTCAGATCGCCCGAGGCGCCAACAGTGGTACCTGATTGGTCAAATGCGGTATCAAAGCGGCCTAAGTAATCATAGGTGCCTTCGAGCGCAAACCAATCGTTGAAATCATACCCGGTGATTATCCCCGCGCCGAGCTCTGAATCTCCGCAATCGGTGTCAGTCACACAGCTGTCTTCTAAAAACGAAGGACCAATGCGGCCACCCATATATAGGCCACTGTCTTGCTGTGCATAGGCGGTAGGTGCCACCGCGATTAATAACCCTAGGCTTGTCACTATTTTTTTCATGCCACTGTCTCCTCAGTAAGGATATGAAGAATTATTTTACGCATTTGCTGCTTGTTATAGGCTCACATTAGCTCATAGCAACTGGACTGCCAGCGGACAGCGCCAATAGCCATTGATAACGTGACACTGATCCTAGGCTAGACGCCAGCGCAGTGTAACTCAACCGGAGAAAAGGGATTTAACCTTGATTTGACGAGGTTTAACACAGGTGTCTTATCGATGGGAAAGTGCTGACACAGGCCGGACATAAGCCGGCCTGTCACTCAACAAGATTATGACTTGCGGGTTCCCGTCAGACGCTTTTGAGGGCCTCGACCACTTACGGGACGACTGACTGAGATTTCACGGCCCTTTTTCATTCCACGCTCATAATCATCGGTCATGGCCGCCATGGCTTCTTTCAGTTGCTGCTTAAAGGTCTCGCGGTCAATATTGGCGAACTCTTTATCGATATAGCTTTTGATTTTGTCGTCGCTATCACGCGCGTCAAGCTGAGGAAGTTTATCGAGCGCGCCCTCAAGCCAGCCTGTGGTAAATGACTGTACGCGCCGCGTCACCTCTTGCGTACTGGTGCCTGTGCCTGCAAAGCTATTGCGAAACTGGCCGATATGTTCATTCATATCACGATAGACCACATCGAAGGCAAAGGCCGCAAAGATGGCACGGTCTGCATCACCAATAAACTCGGCCTGCTTCAGCCCCTTGTGATTGACGAGCACACACTCCACCCCAAACCGGCTATTGATACCGCGAATGATTTTTAAGATCGATTGGCCAATTGAAGCGGGTAATAGCTTTTCTGAGCGCGTTTTGCCCATGCTGATGAAGTCAATGTCGTCCTGGTCGAGGCCATGCTTACGCATCAGCCGCTCGGCCATTTTGATCGCCTGCGCTGCCTCATTCACATTGGCGGAATTGCTGAGCTCGAGACACTTAGCAATTTTTTTGAGCGCTTTGCTTTTCGGATCTGACATGCATACTTCCCGGAAACGAACAAACGCGTATTGTATCGCGTCCGCAAGAGACAACAAAGGGTTGAAAGAATGGGTGGCTGCGTTCGGTCTTGTTGAAAGAATCAGTAATAAGGTATGAGGACGAATGAAAAGAGCGAATCGTGTCATTGGCGCGTTAGTGGTGGTTGTGGTTGCGGTGATCAATGCCGAGGTGGGCCGCCGTGTGATTAATCAATGGATTGATCCGGCCAGTTACATTGGCCTTTGGTTGTTATCTGCCGCCTTCATGGCGTTGGTAGGACAGCGACTTTCCCCGCTAAAGGACGTGGCCAACCGTTGGCAAGGGGAAGCACTCGCCTCGCGTCAAATGCCGCCTTTTACCAAATGGCGCCTTGCAGGCTTGCTTTTCCTGGCGGTGACCAGTGCGGTATTCGCCTGCCGATTACTTGATATCGCGACCTTGGGATTGGTCGTGGTGGCGAGTGTGCAAGGTGTCTTGGGGCTGGTATCCCGTTCAACGCATCAACATTGGTTGTGGATAGGGTTAATGTTGATTTTCGCGGGACTGGGATATTTACTCGCGCCGGGCATGTATGCCCCCAGTCCGTTAGGCATGGTGCTAGGGCTGATTAGTGGTGCTGCATGGGCGAGTTTTTGGCTACAAGTGACCCAATGTGCTCATCAAGCCGACGTCATCGTGGCGACCAGTTTACGGATGAGTTTATTGTTGGTGCTGCCCCTAATCATCTTTACCTTACCCAATGGTTTTCTTTCGCTGCGCGGTGTTGGGTTTGCTGTCCTTGCTGGTGCATTGTTTGTGTTCGCTGCTGGGGTATTTTGGCGCATGATGGCATCACCCCAGAGATTGTTGGCACAACAGCTCATTTGGGTGGCCGTCTTGCTCGCCTTAATGGGTCTGGTGGCTTGGGATCAAAGTAGCATGATGAATATGCGACTCACCAGCGCGGCTGTGGTCGTGGTGGTTGGGGTAGTTGTCATTGGTGTTGCCGGGCGCGCTGAGGATCCCGACCAACTTACTTAGGGCTGTTTATCTATACAGTGGTTGATGGGGTTTGTTACACTGAACGTATGACCTACACAATGCAACCGTGATAACGCCTGTGTCCTCACTCTCTTCGTCCTACATGCAGCAAGGCTTCGTGATCACGCGCCAACAGCGTGATCGCGGCCAAACTACGTCGATTGTACTGTGGCTATCGACACCAGATGGTCCCGTAAAGCTGTGTATTGATGATCAGCAAAGCGTGTTTTTTGTGCCTCAAGAAGAAAAAGCGCGAGTGGATGCTTTACTCCCATCGGTTGATCCTCACGCTTACTGTAAAGCGGTGTCATTATCCACCTTTCAACACACCCCCGTGGCGGCTTGTTATTTCAGTAGTGTGAGGCGCGCGCAAGAGGGGCAGAGGGTGATAAGTGGGGCGGCTATTCCTTTGTATGAGGGGGATATTCGGCTCGCCGACCGCTATTTAATGGAGCGGTACATTTGTGGCAGCTTGTTGTTCACCGGTCAAGCACGTCAACGTCAAGGTTACCTAGAGGTGACGCAAGGCAAAGCGAAACAAGCAGACTACACCCCCGCATTGCATCATGTGTCTTTGGATATTGAATGCTCACAAAAAGGGCAACTTTATTCAGTGGGGCTCGCGAGTGAAAAAGACAGCCGAGTGATCATGGTGGGCAGCCCGCAAGACAATGCCCCTGATTGGATAGAGTGGGTCGATGACGAAGAAGCATTACTGAGCGCGCTAGAAAGATGGTTTGCCTATTACGATCCTGACGTTGTGGTGGGTTGGAATGTGATTGATTTTGACTTTCGCTTGCTTGTGAAGCGCGCCCACATCTATCAACGTGATCTACGTCTTGGGCGCGGCGGAGAGCGAGCTTATTGGCGGGATGGGGGGAGCAATAAACCTGGCTTTATCAGTTTGTCGGGGCGGGTGGTGATTGATGGTATCGACGCACTAAAAACCGCGACTTATGGGTTTCGTTCATGGGCGCTAGAGGCGGTTGCACAAACGTTATTGGGAGAGGGAAAAGCGATTGATAATCCCCATGATCGCATGGCCTCCATCAATCGCATGTTTCATCACGACAAAGTCGCACTGGCCACCTACAACTTACAAGACTGTGTTTTAGTCAACCGTATATTTGATCACACCCATTTACTCGACTTTCTCATTGAACGATCGCGGTTAACCGGGGTGGAGCTTGACCGTGTAGGGGGCTCGGTAGCGGCCTTTACCAACTTGTTTTTACCACGCCTGCACCGATCGGGATATGTGGCGCCTAACCTTGCCAGTGAAGGGTGGATAGCAAGCCCCGGCGGTTATGTGATGGACTCAAAGCCTGGGTTGTACCACTCGGTGTTGGTCTTGGACTTCAAATCGCTGTATCCCTCTATTATCCGCACCTTCCTTATCGATCCCTTGGGGCTTATCGAAGGACTTAGAGCGCAAGAGGCAGGGCAGGACGCGGACACGGTGCCAGGCTTTCGAGGCGGCGTCTTTCATCGTGAAAAACATTACCTCCCCGCCTTGATTGATGATTTGTGGCAAGCCCGTGACCGGGCAAAAAAAGCCGGTGAAAAAGCCTTTTCACAAGCGATAAAAATCATAATGAATTCCTTTTATGGGGTGCTGGGCTCACAAGGGTGTCGGTTTTTTGATCATCGTTTGGCATCGTCGATTACCATGCGTGGCCATGAAATCATGAAAACCACCCGTGAATTGATTGAGGCGCAGGGCTTTGAGGTCATATATGGCGATACGGACTCGACGTTTGTGTCCTTGGGCGGTGAGCAATCGAGCGAACAAGCGGACCGTATTGGTCAGCAATTAGTGAGTGAAATCAATCGGTGGTGGCAAAGCCATTTACGCGACACATATGGATTAGACTCGGCCTTAGAAATCGAATACGAAACCCATTACCAACGCTTTCTCATGCCCACCATTCGGGGTCAAGAAACGGGTAGTAAAAAGCGCTACGCCGGCCGCGTAGTAGACAGACAGTCTGGCGAGGCAACACTGGTGTTTAAGGGGTTAGAAACCGTTCGTACCGATTGGACCCCGTTGGCACAAACCTTCCAAAAACAGTTGTACCAACGTGTGTTTGATGGTGACGAAGTAGACGGGTTTATTCGCGACATCGTAGAGCGTACCAACCAGGGTGAGCATGACGATGCATTGGTCTATCGCAAACGGCTGCGCCGACCATTGGCAGAGTATCAAAAAAATGTGCCACCGCACGTGCGCGCGGCGCGGATGGCAGAAAGTGAAAACCGTAAACTTGGGCGTCCCGAGCAATACCAGCGGGGTGGCTGGATAGAATACGTGATCACGGTAAATGGCCCGGAACCCTGCGATTATTTGCGTAGCCCGATTGATTACCAGCATTATATTGATAAACAGTTAAAACCGATTGCTGACGGCATTTTGCCCTTTATCGGCAAAGAGTTTGATACGTTGGCGCTGCCGCAACTGGGGTTGTTTTAATCTAAATTTGCAATTTCGTTGCCCACCCGCTTGAATGAAAGAATCAGCAGGGAGGTCGACGTGGAACAGCTCGATTTTTTCGAGGTGCCGAACCCGTGTAAAGGCATCTGTCAGGTCAACAACAAAGGCTATTGCAAAGGATGCTTTCGCAGCCGCGACGAGCGTGTTCACTGGTATGCGTTTACCAACGAGCAAAAACGCAATGTCGTCCGCCTTTGCCATCAGCGCTACCTGCGCATCTTGCGCGCGAAAAGAAAACAGGCGCAAGACGCGGCTTTAGACGCAGAGCCCCTGCCTTACCAACCTTCTTTGTTCGATGAACTAAACGACGACTCCTCGTCTTAGTTATTTGCTTTCCCTCTCCCTTGATTGAACGGCATGTTCGCTGGCGAGTTGGCACGTCCTTTCTAAAATAGAAATAGGAGGGCGAGCGATGAGCGGTAAAGTATGTGGGTTTAAAGCGCGTAATGGGTGGCAATGTGATCAGCAAGCGGGTGAGTCCGGTCTTTGCTATTGGCATGATCCTAACATTGACAAGCGACACCATGACGTAAAAGCGGATGTAGAAGCGTGGGCAGCTTCGGGCCGGCCACTGGATGGTTTTCAGCTGGCGCGCACCAACTTGACTGACATTCATTTGGTCAATCGTGGTAACAAGCAAGGTTACTCGTGCCAAGGTGCGGATTTTTATCGTGCGAATTTAACCGAAGCCCATTGCTTTGGCCTGGACTTACGCAATGCGTCGCTAATGAAAGCGAACTTGCTGCGCGCCAACCTTAATTGTACCCGTCTCGATGGTAGCAATTTATTGGGGGCGGATATGGCGCGCACGGGGCTCGAAAATGTCGATTGGGGTGCGCAACTTAAGCAAGAGCGGTTGGCTTTTTTGGAAAAGGATCCGTCTCGGCGTCAATCTTTGTTCCAAGAATCGGAAGAGGTATGCCGCAACATCCGCAAACAATGTGAAAAACAAGGGCTGTTTGATGTAGCGGGATATTTTTTCAAAAAGGAAATGCGGTTTCGCCGTTATCAGATGCCGAAGCTCGGCTTTCAGCGCGCACTATCGAAGACGGTCGATTTGTTTTGTGGTTACGGTGAGGATCCGTTACGGGTAGTGATTTTTTCCGTATTAGTGATTGCGTCTTGTGCGCTGGCGTATTTTGCGCTGGGTACCACACAAGCCAACCCGATTTATCCGGATCTGACTGGCGTCGAAGCCCGCTTTTATGAGTTGCTGAATGCGCTGTATTTCAGCGTGGTGACCTTTACCACCCTAGGATATGGCGATATTACACCGTCTGGCTTTGCTCGCTTTATTGCTGCTTTTGAGGCTTTTCTGGGGAGCTTTACCATGGCGCTCTTTGTGGTGGTGTTTGTGAAGAAGATGACGAGGTAGGAACGGAAAAGCAGAGGAAGAACTCACAATGAAAAAGGCGCCACAAAGGCGCCTTCTCTCATCTCATCATGATCGCAAATGCGATTAGATGCGGATGAAGTCCATGTGCTCAACTTTTGGCTTGAACGCGTGGCGCTGGATGTCTTGTGGCTTAACTTTTACTTCTTGGCCATCGATAACCAGGATGATGCCTTCGTAGAACTCAGGCTTGTCCATTTGGTTAACAACCACTGGGTGGTCAAGTGCGATTGATACAGGCTCTTGGTTGCCACCGTAAACGATCGCAGGGAATTTCTTCTGATGACGTAGGCGGCGGCTCGCACCTTTACCCTTTTCTGTACGTACTTCAGCTTCGAACTTAAACATAATTAATAACTCTCTTTAGAGTGAAAACACAGTACTGAGCGTAGCGACCTAACTCAGCACCCAAAAACGAGCGCGGATATTAGCACTGCTTGACCACTAAAACAAGCTTTATCGGCGGGATTCATCACCGCCCAAGCCGCCCACACGGTGCCTTTTGCTCGTGGAGGCGTCTTTGAATTGACCCTTAGTGCTTTCAACTCGCGTCGGATTCTGCGAAGGCTTGCCCTCGGCTTTGCGCTAACATGGCCGTTAGCCTGTCTTGGCCAATAAAGCGCTCCACATCAAAGATTTTCTGACGCAGATGCCAGAATCGGCCTTGTTTACGTGCAATCACAAAGTCGGGCGGACGAAATCGGTGCTGTGACGCGGCCACTTTGGTCGGGGCGGTGGCGTCGAAGGGGCGGTGCCGATCGACCAGGTGTGGTCGGACAAATCGTGCCAGGAAGTCTTGTTTTTGTTTTTTGCTCGCCAGCGGCCACACCTCGTGTAAATCGTTGCCCTCGTGGGTGTGATAGGTCACTTTAAGTTGTGGTTTTTGATAGCGGTTTTTGCCCGCGGTGAGGGTCATGTCGGTGCATGCGACCACGAGTGCATCCTTGAGCTTGAGTGCTTCACGGAGTGTTTTGTCTGGATCAATTAAGGGGGCGTCACATTGGTGACAGCGACGTGCGGCAATATCGTTATCGGCGCCACACTCATCGCAAAACTTGGCACGAAAGCGGTAACCACAGATCTCGCGTTCGCCATCTTCATCCTCAAAATAGCCTTGGCACTGGCGGCCATAGTGTTCAATCAAAAAGCCAATGTCGTCCAGTTTGCCCCAAAAGCTGTTATTAAACCCGCATGCGGGGCAGGGGATCGTCACCAGCTCACTGTCACTATCAGGTTTGGGCATGCCTACTTCTGGTTGGTACAAGTCGTAGACATTCCCGGCGTAGTCGAGAATCAAACAATCTTGCTTTCCTGGCGCGAGGCGAAGACCACGCCCGGCAATTTGTTGATAGAGACTGACCGATTCCGTGGGGCGTAAAATCGCGATCAAGTCCACATGAGGCGCATCAAAGCCCGTCGTGAGTACCGATACGTTCACTAAGTATTTGAGCGCTTTTTGTTTGAAAGCACTGATCAAGCGATCTCGCTCGATACCAGGCGTGTCACCCACGATCAACGCGGCGGAACCGTCTGGCAAATAAGAGAGAACCTCCCGCGCATGATTGACCGTGGCGGCAAAGATCATCACCCCTTGGCGTTCTTGTGCATACGCAATAATTTGTTCGACAATTTGCGGTGTCGCGCGAGGGGCATTGGCAACAACCTTCTCGAGATCCGCTTCCCGATAATAACCGTTCGCGGTGCGTGATACTTGGGAAAAGTCATAGCTAAGTAGCGGAGCATCCAGAACATGGGCAGGGGTAAGGAAGCCTTCATCAAGTAAGTGACTAATCGGCAGCTCAAAAACACAGTCACGGAAAAACCGGGAAGCAGTCGTGCGCACTTTGCCACTGGTATGGTATTGATAAATCCAGCCTTGTCCGAGTCGATAAGGGGTGGCAGTGAGTCCCAACACTTTGAGGCCAGGGTTGACCGTTTGCAGATGCGCAATGACGCGGCGATAACTACTGTCTTGGTTGTCAGGAACACGGTGGCACTCATCTATCACCAGTAAGGAAAACTGGTCTGCAAAGGCATCCAAGTTTCTTACCACTGACTGAACTGACGCAAAAACCACTTTGTCGTCAGAGTCTTTGCGGCCGAGTCCAGCGGAAAAGATCCCGCCCGTTAATCCATAGCCTTCATATTTGGCATGGTTTTGCTCGACAAGTTCTTTCACATGAGCGAGCACCAGTACTCGACCTTTGGCGATACGTGCGAGCTCTGCGATCACCAAACTTTTTCCCGCACCGGTCGGTAACACGGCGACAGCAGGAGACGCATGGCGGCGAAAATAATGCAGCACGGCTTTAACCGCGTCAGATTGATAGGGGCGTAGGGTATACATAACGAAAAAACGGCCTAAGTGAGGCCGTTTAGTTTACTGACTTGTGACGTCAGGTACAGAATTAAAGTCGTTTAGTCATAATACAGTGCTGTCGGCGAGGCTGGTAATCGAACTGCTCATAGAAAAGTCGAGCGCCTTTGTTGCCAATATTGACCTCGAGGATGACGGCTACACACTCTTTTTCTTTGGCTCGCGCTTCAACGTGTGGGATCACTTGCGACCCCACGCCTTGCCGTCGCCATCTTTGTTGGATAAAGAATTGGTCTATCACACCGACGCTACCGCCGTTTTCCACGCTGAAGCTGTAAGCGACGACTAAAAAGCCAATCGTTTCGGTTTCTCCCTCATGCTCAACATCAATCAGAAAAACATCACCACGCTCGGGTTGTGAGAGCAAGGTGTTGAAAGTGGCCGCGACAGGAGTACGATCAAAGGGCAGCGCTTCGTGGTCGTGCTGTTCGTGTGACAGCGTCAATAAGGTTTCAAAGGCATCGGCGTCGGGGCGGCGAAGAGAGACAATCATGGTGTTTCCTTCTTTATCACTGATTGGTCAAGACGACCGTATCATACTCGCCAAATTGGCATGCTCAATCACCAACAATATTTTGATTGGCAGGTTGTGACAGACTCGGCGTCTCAGCAAAAAGCGTTTTGTTTTGCTTGCATTGTCATATGTCCATCACGTGGACGATGACAATCAGTTTATCCTATCACGGCGTGTTTTTCCGTCAGATCTCGTAAAACTTGATCTGTGTCTGAGCCGCAATGTGACGTATAATCCGCGGCAAACAAAGGTGCAATAAGCGGTAATATGCGATTAGATAAATTTTTATGTGAAACCTTAGGGGTGACACGAAAGCAAGCAGGGCGTGTGCTTAAAAGCGAGCTGGTGACGGTTGATGGTGAGGTGATCAAGTCGGGTGCCGTCAAAGTGAGCGATCAAGTGGAAGTGGCGTTTGAGGGACGTGCCCTTACGTTGTCAGGCCCGCGCTATTTTATGATGCACAAGCCTGCTGGCGTGGTGTGCTCGCATGAGGATGCGTTTAATCCGACGGTCTTTGTATTGCTCGATGAAGTCAATGCGGAAAAGTTACACATTGCTGGGCGCTTGGATGCGGACACAACGGGACTGCTGTTGTTTACCGATGACGGTCAGTGGTCACATCGTATTACATCTCCTAAACATCAGTGCACCAAAACCTACCGTGTGTGGCTGGCTGATCCGATCAGCGCGGAGACGGCAAAAGCCTTTGAAGAAGGGGTGATGCTACGAGGCGAGAAGCAACCCACGCTACCGGCAACCCTCGAGAAAGTTGATGATTATGAGGCACTGCTCACTATTCAAGAGGGCAAGTATCATCAAGTAAAACGTATGTTTGCGGCAGTGGGCAATAAAGTCGATGCGTTGCATCGAGAGTCAATCGGTGACTTGGTCTTAGACGAACACTTAGAGCCTGGTGAATATCGTCCATTAACAGACGAAGAGATCGCGTTACTGGGTTAACGCAGGTGACTGGTTAGCCCCGTCATTGTTGCCTCTCGGTGAGTAACGGTAAGCACAGCATGGGCTGTGCTTTTTAATTGCTCATCGAGAAGCATGTGTTACGACAACGTGACCAAAAGAAAGACATTCTTTCCCACGGCGACACAATAAATTGTTACACTTTGACCACGCTCACGTTATTTCCCTTTGTCCTGTCTTTTACGTTAAGGAGAGTTATGTCGCAATCATCGGCTGTCACGTCGTCCCCGACTCAATTAAGCTGGCTTTTGATCTTGGTGCTTGGTGCGATTGCAGCGTTGACACCGTTAGCGATCGACATGTACCTCCCGGCGATGCCAGCGATTGCCGCGGATTTAAATGCACCAAGCAGTGCGGTGAAATCAACCTTGGTTGCGTACACGGCCGGCTTTGCCATTGGACAGCTTTTTCATGGTCCGATTTCTGACAGTTATGGTCGCAAACCAGTGATGCTGGCCGGTGTGGCACTATTTTTCGTTTGTGCCGTGGTCAGTGCAATGGCTCAAGATATAGACGTACTGACAGTTGTACGTGCAACGCAAGGGTTTGCCGGAGCCGCTGCCGCGGTGATTATTCAAGCCTTGGTGCGTGATATGTTTGAGCGTGAAGAGTTTGCGCGCACCATGTCTTTTATCACCTTGGTGATGACGATTGCGCCTTTAGCGGCACCGATGATTGGTGGCTATTTGCTCACTTGGTTTGATTGGCGCGCGATTTTTTGGGTACTGGCTGGTTGGGCGTGTTTTGTGATGCTTTGCATTATTGTCAGGATCCCTGAAACCTTACCTAAACACAATCGGCCGCCTATGCGTATTGGCGCGTCATTGCGTAACTATGCCCGCATGCTTAAAACACCGTTTGCCGTAGGAATGATCTTCTGCTCAGGTTTTTCCTTTGCTGGGATGTTCTCTTTCTTAACCGCAGGCTCATTTGTTTACATTGATTATTACGGTGTGAGCGCGAAGATGTTTGGCTACTTGTTCGCGTTAAACATTGTCTGTCTGATTGTGATGACCTTTATTAATGGCCGTTTGGTGCGCAAAATGGGCTCGCATTGGATGCTGCGCTTAGGGCTGGGGTTGCAGCTGGCTGCGGGGATAGCCATTGCCGTGTTCCAATGGTTAGACATTGGGCTTTGGGGCACCGTGATTCCAGTGATGATGTATGTTGGGGTAATTTCAACCATCGGCAGCAACAGCATGGCTTGCTTGTTGGCCTGCTATCCGCAAATGGCAGGCACCGCGTCTTCTTTAGCGGGGACAATGCGGTTTGGTATTGGCTCGTTGGTTGGTGCAGGGGTTGCCGTTGCTTCAGACGGTACGCCCTGGGGGATGGTTGGCGCGATCGCCCTTTGTGCGATACTCTCTGCCGCTTTCTATTGGCTAATGGCAAGCAAAGAACCATGAGTTATGTCACCGAAATTCAAACTGTGATGGCCGCCGCCTTTGACGATCTCGCGGCAGCGATCGCCGCCAAAAAAGTGGCCGATGCGCCCCATGCGCGTGAGGCGTTTCTTGGTCGCTGGGTGGCGCAAGCGGTGAAGCAACAACGTTTTCATCACAGCGTTAAAGCGGACTTACAACGTTGGACTCAACGTGCCCGCAGTGCTGGCACGCAGGCGGGTCTCGGCGCTGAATTTGCTCAAATACAAACAGTGTATGCCGAGTGGTTTCCGGTTGGCGAACCTGCCAAGCCTGTCCACAAATCGCAATTACAGCAGTGGATTGATTGTGCGGTTGAAGCGGGTTGGTGCGTGCATACACAAGATACGATTGACCGAAAAGTGAAAATCATATCGGGTGGGCAGCATTCAATGGCCGTGTGTCCAGACGCGATGCAATCGGCTTTTGATGATGAGCAGCGCTTGGTCTCACCACTGAGCGTTTATGTCCGGGGGCCTGAGCAGGCGGTCGTAGCCTGGGCGCATCAGGCATGGATAGCACCGACGAGAGTGACTGCCTATAAATCGATCGTCAAATACCATGCTGAGTACCGTATTTGGCCGAACAATCAAGCCGATGGCTTAATGGTGATGCCACATTAATCGGAGTGTCTTCGCAGATAAGAAAACGCCCTCGGGCGTTTTTTTCTGTTTTAAAGGCACGTAAACTAACTAGGTTACCTATAGGTTGGAGTCGTGTGTGACCGTACTTTCCCGTCCTTTCTTTGATCCTGTGTTTTTAAAACGCTTACTTTTAATTGCGGTACCGATTGCGCTGCAAACCATGATGTTTTCGAGCCGCAGTTTGGTCGATATCCTGATGGTGGGACAGTTGAGTGAAGCGGATGTCGCCGCCATTGGTATTGCCGGTAAAGCGATGTTTGTCTCCTCCTTACTGATTCTCGGCGCCATGACCGGCGGCTCTATGCTGGTGGCACAATATTGGGGCGCGGGTGATCGGCAAGGCTTTCGTGAAAAAACGGCGCTGACTGTGACTTTAACCAATGCCACGGCGGCGTTAAGTGCGTTTGTCTTTTGGGCTTATGCAGATGTCATTGTGGGGTTTGCCAGTGATAATCCCACCGTTATTGCGCTGGGCCAAGACTACTTGCAAATTGCGGGTTTATCCCTGTTTTGTCTGGCCAGTGTATCAGGGTTGGCTGCCGGGCTTCGTGCCATGCATAAGCCAGGGATCAGCACCTTTTTTAGTGGGGTCGGGATCAGTGTCAACGTGGTGCTCAACTGGGTATTTATCTTCGGTAATCTGGGCGCGCCTGAACTGGGCTCGAAAGGGGCAGCGGTGGCGACTGTACTTAGCGGTATGGTTGAGGTTGTTGCCTTGTATGTCTATTTGTATCGCCGTCAACACTTGGTTGCCTTCTCTTTGGCTGATTGGCGTGCGTCATTAACGTTACTCGCCGTAAAGCGCTTTTTATCACTTTCGTTACCGACGGCATTTAATTTTTTAATGTGGTCGTCAGGCTTGTTCGTTTACCACGCGATTATCGGTCACGTTAACGAAGCAGGCTTGGCGGCTATTGCGGTTATCACGCCCGTCGAGTCACTTTCACTGTCGTTTTTGATTGGCACCGCCAATGCTGCCGCCGTTTTGGTCGGCAATAACCTTGGGGCGCAACAAACGGACACCGCTTACCACCAAGCCTGGCAGGTCGCGGTATTTAATTTTATCGCCGGCGTGGCAATTGCCTGTTTGATGCTGATGATTCAGCCCTGGGTGTTAAGTTTCTTCCCTGCATTAACGGGTGAGACCGCACAGATCACGGCTTATTTTTATTGGGCGATGTGTGCGTTGATTGTGGTGAAAACGATCCCCATGGCGATGATTGTTGGGGTACTACGTGCTGGTGGTGATGTGCGCTACTGCTTGGGGCAAGATTTTGTTGCACAGTGGCTCATCGGCATTCCAGTGGTATTGGCCGCCGCAGCGGTTTTTGAGTGGCCGGTTTATTGGGTGTATGTGCTGCTGGGGGTGGAAGAAGTGGTCAAATGGATAGGGTCCTTGATTCGGGTAAAGTCAGGCGTTTGGCTAAATAATCTTGTTAATGATGGCTAAGGATAAACGAAATATTAATTGGGAAGCTGCCCATCGGCTTTAACGCTTTTCTCAGCCTCTTAATTGGGGTACATTGCCAAATTAATCAAACAGTGTGACCTAGTTCTCGTTTATTGCTGTTTTTAAGACACTATAAGGGTGTGCATTGGCATGTTAGCAATTAAAGGGCTGTGTAAAGGTTATCAGGATGGGAGTGATTTCCACCCTGTGCTGCAAGGCGCCGCGATGTCGCTGTCGTCGACTAGCCAATTGGCGTTGATGGGCGAAAGTGGGTCGGGTAAAAGTACCTTGTTAAATTTGATTGCGGGATTGGATAAACCCGACAGTGGCGAGATCTGGTTTGACGATACCCCCCTTCACCGATTGAGCGAGGCGGCACGCACGCAGTTTCGACGTCAAAACATCGGCTTGATCTTCCAACAATTTAACCTGCTTCCCACCCTCTCTATTGCGGATAACATTCGCTTTTGTCGCCAATTAAAAGGCTTGAAAGAAGACGGTTGTCTGTGGCGACAAATTGTCTCTCAGCTTGATTTGATGCCATTGCTCAATCGTTACCCAGAAGAAGTGTCTGGTGGTCAACAGCAGCGCGCCGCCATCGCACGCGCGTTATATATGTCGCCCAAACTGCTACTTGCCGATGAGCCAACGGGAAGTTTGGATGAGCGTAATGCGGACGCGGTGATGCGCCTGCTTATCACGCTAACCGGTCAGCAGGAAGCTGGGCTGCTATTGGTGACACACAGTGATACCGTGGCCAGCTACTTGCAAGGTAGTGTGGGGCTACAAGGAGGCGTGCTCAGTGTTCGGGCCCGTCGCTAGCGCTTTATGGGGGCATTATCGCCGCCATCCGTTTCAAGTCTTTCTCGTCTGGCTTGGGTTAACCCTGGGTGTCTCTTTGCTGGTTGGTGTGTTATCGATAAACCAGCATGCGCAGCAAAGCTATCGCCAAGGTGCACAGCTTTTTAGTAATCCGTACCCGTTTAGCATTCATCATACCGAGCGAACACAGCGCGTGCCGCATGCTTTTTACATTGGCTTGCGCCGTCAAGGCTTGACGCAATGTGTGCCGATTGATCGTCTCGACGTTGTGACACCGTCACTTAGCGATATTCATCTGATGGGAGTGGATGCGATCGCGATGCTGCCATTTATCGCGAATCATCGTACAGATGACGCCCCCTCATTGTCTCCCATGGATGCCATTTCAGTGCCTTATCCTGTCTATGTAGGCGAAGCCATGGCTGAGCACAAAGGCTGGGAAGAGGGGCAAATGATCGATTTGCTGGATTACCCGCCGATCGGCCCTTTGCGTATTATCGATAATGATGCGCTGAGTATGGGCACCTACTTGGTGGCGGATATGGCGCTACTGCGTAAGCTTTCGCCTCGTACTGGGTTTACCGAGGTGTTATGCGGGGATTTGTCTCAAGCGGAACGACAAACGATTCGTGACAATTTACCTTCAGCCTTGACGCTGACCAAAACCCAATCAACCCAACTAGGCCCACTGACCCGCGCTTTTCACTTAAATTTGCTCGCGATGGGATTGTTGGCCTTTGTGGTGGGGCTGTTTATTTTTTATCAGGCGATTTCCCTTTCCATGACCCAGCGCCAGCCCTTGGTCGGTACCCTTCGGCAGCTAGGCGTTGATGGACGCCAGCTTTCTGGTGTTATGGCGACAGAGTTATTACTTTGGGTGCTACTTGGCGTGGTCAGTGGCAATGTGTTGGGTATGTTGCTTGCCAACCAATTACTCCCCGCGGTTGCTACGACCTTGTCTGATTTGTACGGCGCAGATATCACTTTAGTCATGCATTGGCAGTGGCAATGGGGACTCTACAGTTTACTCCTCGCTATTTTGGGGGCGGCGATGGCATCCGCTTGGCCGCTGGTGCGCTTAGTCAGCACCTCACCAGGGCGCTTATCGCAACGGATGACCTTGATGCGTGGCACACATCGAGAGTATGCCGTGCAGGCGATTTTAGCGGTGTTGCTTGGCGTGGCGGCGTGGGGCGTATCGTATTGGGAGACCAGCCAATGGCAAGGCTTTACCTTGATTGCCTTTACCATGTTAAGTGCTGCTTTAGCGCTGCCTTATTTGTGTGGCTGGCTGTTTCATGCCAGCGCAGCAGCCTATACGGGCGCGCGATGGCGATGGTTTTTCACCGATGCGGCGGCAAGTTTAAGTTACCGTGGTGTGGCGGCGATGGCATTTATGCTCGCGATTTCGGCGCATATTGGTATGGAAACCATGGTCGGTAGCTTTCGCACCAGCACTGAAACTTGGCTACAGCAGCGCTTGGCTGCGGACGTTTATGTTCGGCCGAGTCATGCCGCTCTCGATGAGATGGAAACATGGTTGGTCAACAATGAAGACGTGGCGCAATTTTGGACCAGCTACCGGCGGGAGCTGACGGCAAACCAAGGGCGGCTTGAAGTGCTGTCGGTAGGAAACCGTCCGTCTGAGAAACAAACGTTGGCGATGAAGGCGGCTCAGCCTGATTATTGGGCACAAGTGCACCAAGAACGTGCCGTATTACTCAGCGAGGCATTAGCGGCTAAATTTGGCGTGGGCGTGGGGGAGACCATCAACCTTCCCGCGCCGATGGGCGAGCGCTGGCAGGTCGCTGGGATCTATTACGATTATGGCAACCCCTACGGACAGCTTGTGGTGTCTACACGCAGTGATGCGGGACAATGGCTAAAGCAAGGCCGATCATCACTGGCGGTGGTCTTGAATCAGGACACGCAAACAGAGCAATTCGTTGATCGCATCAATCACCGTTTTTCGCTGACCACCGGGCAGGTGCAAAACCAGGCGGATATCATGCGTTATGCAATGCGTATCTTTGATCGTACGTTTACTGTGACCGAAAGCTTGTGTGCACTGATGTTGGTGGTCGCGATATGTGGGTTGTTCTTTTCGACCTTGGCGACCGAGCTATCGCGCCAACGGCAATACAGCTTGCTACGTTACCTTGGCTTGTCAGGGCGTGAGCTCATTGCGCTCGGGGGAGGACAGTTAGTGTTGCTTGGTCTCACCAGTGCGC
Organism: Salinivibrio sp. ML290; assembly: GCF_001995695.1. Classification (NCBI taxonomy): domain Bacteria; kingdom Pseudomonadati; phylum Pseudomonadota; class Gammaproteobacteria; order Vibrionales; family Vibrionaceae; genus Salinivibrio; species Salinivibrio sp. ML290. Next base: position 23,275 of record NZ_MUEY01000003.1, read on the forward strand.
TGATTGCTATCCCGTTGGGGCTTGTGCTGGCGGGCATGTTGATCCATGTTGTCCTGAAAGCATCGTTTGGGTGGACCATGACCATGAGCGTCTTCCCGATCAGCTATGCCACCACGATCGGGCTATCCATGTTGGCGCTTATGGTCGCAGGGGCTTGGCCTGTTTATCGCATGCTAAAACGCACCGCGGCGGCGTCGTTGCGTGATGCGCAGTAAAAAAGAGGCAGTGAAGTGATTCAGCGATGGAAGCGGAAAATGATACGTTCATTGTTAGGAGGCGGAGTGATCATCGCGCTCGGCGCGCTGGTATGGTGGGGTCAGCAGTCCGCATCGTCTCCTGATACCAGTGGAAATTTTGCCGTTTTTGATTCGCAAAGTGGCTTTGCCCCTGTCACCCCAGACCATACGCCTTCCTATCCCAAAGACATGGCGGCACACTCAGACTTTGCCACTGAATGGTGGTATTTGACCGCGACCTTAACCGACGCTAATGGAAAAGCGTATGGCGTGCAATGGACATTGTTTCGCCGCGCATTAGCACCGGATCGTAAAGAAGGATGGGCGAGTCAGCAGCTGTATATGGCGCATGTCGCTATCACGAGCGATGATAAACAATGGGAGTCGGAGCGCTTTGCCCGTGGTGGGATTGATCAAGCAGGAGTGACGCTGTCACCTTTTGAGGCTTGGTTAGACGATTGGCAATGGCAGGGCGGTAAACAACCTTTTCCTGCCAATGTGCGTGCAATGTGGCCTGCGCAAGGTAAGCAAGTAGGCTTTACGTTGGAGGTGCGCGAAAATGGACAACAGGTCAAGCACGGTGAAGAGGGATATAGTGTCCGTCATGCCAGTCAGCCGTCGGCTTCGTATTATTTTTCTTTGCCACAGCTAACCGTCAAGGGTGTGCTAACCATTGCGGGTGAAACCATTCCCGTGACAGGAAAAGGCTGGTTTGATAAGGAGTGGTCGAGTGGCGCGATGGCCGCCGAACAAACGGGATGGGATTGGTTTGGGCTTAACTTAGATGATGGCCGTGCGTTAATGGTTACCCAAATACGCGGCACCGAGCCGTTTATGTTTGGTTCATTACTGTTTCCTGATGGCCGAGTCGTGACGCTGAACCAGGATGATATTCGTATGCTGCCGGTCAGTCATGCCAAGATGGCGGAGGGCGCTAACTTGCCGATTCGTTGGCAGATCAAAGTGCCCAGTGAGGACATTAGCCTTATCACTCAACCACTTAATCCACAGAGCTGGATGGACTTGAGTTTTCCCTATTGGGAAGGGCCTGTGGAAGTGCATGGCAGTGCCACAGGCCGAGGCTTTATGGAAGCGACAGGCTATTAACCCAGCCCGACCCAGGCTTGTGTTTGATGGGGGCGCCAAATCGGTTGGCGTTCAACCGTGATAACCCCAGGATGGTTGTCTCCTTGCGCGGCCGACACCGCGAGACTGAGCGCCGCGTCGCTAATTGCTTCAAATTGTTGAGGGAGAGACTGCACGCCGAAAGGAAGAAAATCGAGGATGCGGCTATCACCAAAGGTGGCAAAATACAGTGCAGTAGGGGCGATACCTGTTTGCCTAATGGCGTCCAGCACCCCTTCACACAGCGTGAAGGACGTGGTGAGCAAAGCATCGGGTAAGTCACCGGCTTCAATCCACTCTGTCATGAGCCTTTGTCCCTCAGCACGGCTGAAAGCTTGGCCGTAACGCACTTGTCCATCTACGCCTTGTGCCGCTAATGCACCACGAAAGCCGTTCTCCCTGTCTTGTGAGATGGCCAGCGATGGGACGGCCCCAATCAGTCCTGCTTGATAGACATCCGTTGGTGCAATTAACATCTCGGTGAGCTGGTAAGCGCCTTTTTCATCATCACTTAGCACATTCGCGAATTGGTTGGCATCCAGCCCGCGGTCAATGGCAACGATGGGAGTGCCTTGCTGTTGTAATTTGGGGTAGAAGGTATTATCTGCAGGCAAACAAGAGGCGACGATTAACGCATCAATTTTCCTGGAGACGAGGGTCTCAGCCACTATTTTTTCTCGTTCTGGGTCGTCATCAGAGCCTGTGATAATAACCTGATAGCCCTGATCGTGGGCTTTTCGTTCAAAGAGTTTTGCCAACGTGGCGTAACTGGTGTTCGCCAAGTCAGGAACGACTAAACCAAGCGTTTGTGTGGTGCCTGCACGCAAGGCTGTGGCGGCGCGGTTCGGCTGATAATTGTGTTGTTCGACCACCGCCATCACGCGTGCTCGCGTTTTTTCACTGATCCGATAACGGTCGGCTTTGCCATTAATCACATAACTTGCCGTTGTGCGTGATACACCGGCAAGACGGGCAATTTCATCAAGCTTCATAAAGCGATCCTTAAGTAGGCCGATCGTTACTGATGGCTTTGTGAATGCGATCAAAGTTTACGCACTTCAGATCCATAATTTATTTGCATTATAAGCTAAAACGATTCAGCCTTAAAGCTGAAAGGTTTCAGCTTGTGTCAATTATTGGCGGCTGATCTCAAGATGCTGGAAAGACGATGCGGCTTATCTCTTCCGGCACTTATAAGTGGAAGAGATTGACCAAACGCCGGGAGCAATGTCTATCGCTTTACCTAAAAGCTGAATCGTTTCAGTTTTTAGGTAAAGCGAATGTGGCAAGTCAAACGCGAACACTGCCAATGACCGGTGACTTGCGACCAACCAATATGTCCGCCATGTCTAAGTGATACTGATGTGGCCGACGACAACATCAACCCGTGCCGCGGCACTGAAAAAAGAGGAACGACCTCATGTTGGCACTTAACGTACACGATATTCATATGCAGCAACACGCGGCGTCTAAGCACGAGGCTATCAAAGCCATGGCCGCAGCACTCACCCAAAAAGGGCTAGTCGACGCGGGCTATCAAGACGGTATGCTGGCGCGAGAAGCCCAAACCAGTACCTATCTGGGCAACGGTATTGCCATCCCGCATGGCACAACGGATACCCGCGATCAAGTTAAACAAACAGGGGTACAAGTGTTTCATTTTCCCCAGGGTGTTGACTGGGGAGAGGGAAACCTCGCTTACGTGGCCATTGGTATCGCCGCTAAATCAGATGAACACTTGAGTATCTTACGTCAGTTGACGCGTGTGCTGGTTTAGCAGCGATATGGTGTTAACTGGCTTTCCAGCGTCAGATATCACCACCTTGCAAGCCGTGGGCGCGGGATTGCTCAAAAATCATCACTGTTTAGATAGCGATGGCGTAAGCCAAGCCGTCGCTGGCCAGCCGGTGCACCTTGGTGAAGGGCATTGGTTGCTCGGTGTGGGAGACGGTGTGCTGCAGAGCGGATTGTCGTTGGTGATGCCTGCGACGTCATTGTCTCACCAATCCCTGTCGGTCAGTGCGCTTTGGTGTGTCGCAGCCAACAACCGTGCGCATCTTCCTGTGCTTAATACCTTGATGCAATGGAAGCTTGATAAACAACTGGCGGAATCTGGCCGTTACTCGCCACAAGCGCTGGTTGATGCGTTGTCTGCTGAACCCGCCCCCGTACAACCTCATACAGCGGCGCCGTCTGAAGCGCCCACCGCAGAGGGGCCAACAGGCCTGTATACGGTGACGAATGCGCATGGTTTGCACGCTCGTCCTGGGGCGATGTTGGTCAATACGGCGAAAAAATTCAGTGCTGATATACAGGTTGCCAACGCTTCCACCCAGTCGGCGCCGGTTAACGCAAAAAGCTTGATGAAAGTGATCGCGCTTGGGGTGAAACATGGGCACCAGTTACAGTTTTCCGCCCAAGGAAGCGACGCCGAACAAGCGATTGCGGCACTGGGTGATGCTATTAAAGATGGGTTGGGAGAGAACGCATGAGTGCCATTCTGACCGTAACCTTCAATCCCGCACTCGACATGACAGGCTCAGTGAGTGCGTTGCAGCCTGGTGATGTCAATTTGGTGCAAAACTATACACTGCACCCGGCGGGAAAAGGCGTCAATGTCGCACGTGTCTTAACGGATTTGGGCTCGACGGTCGCAGCGTCAGGTTTTCTTGGCGCAGATAACCAAGACCCGTTTGCCCACCTTTTTACCGAGCACGGCATTGCCGATCACTTTTTGCGTGTGCCGGGCGTTAGCCGCACCAACGTCAAGCTGGTTGAAAAAGCGGGACGTGTCACTGATTTGAATTTTCCTGGTATGGCGGTTGAACAGGCCGATATTGAGGCATTGACGGCGCGCTTGCTTAGTCTGGCTGAGCACCATGAGTGGATCGTGCTTGCGGGCAGTTTACCTCCCGGTGTCTCGACCGAGCAGTTGACCACTTGGATAACCACCTTGCGCGATGCAGGGAAAAAAGTGGTTGTTGATACCAGTCAGCATGCCTTACGCGCAGCCGTTGAGGCAACCCCTTGGTTGGTTAAGCCTAATGAAGCTGAACTGGCTCAATGCCTCAACGCGCCCATCAGTAATGAGCAAGCAGTGTTGCTGGCGCGCGGTGAGCAATTGTTTAACCAGGGGATCGCGAATGTGGTTATTTCTCGCGGCGTCGATGGGGTGCTTTGGCGCGATAAGGAAGGCTGGCTTAAGGCTGTGGCGCCTGCGCAATCAGTGGTGAGTACCGTTGGGGCGGGGGATTCTTTAGTGGCAGGGCTGGTATCAGGATGCCAGGCCGGCCTAAGCAAAGAGGCGGCGCTGTGTCGCGCGGTCGCTATCTCTGCGCTTGCTGTCACCCAAGTGGGGGTCGGTGTGCGCAATCGTAAAGACGTGAACCAATTAATCGAAAAAATCAGCGTGTCGCCTGTTGAGCTGTCAGTGCACGCGTAATAAAACCAATCCATGAGTGGGGTAAAAGGTATGAATCTGGTGATTGTGACGGCGTGCCCAAGTGGCGTCGCCAATACCGTTATCGCGGCTGGGCTGTTAGAAAAGGCCGTGATGTTAAAAGGATGGACGGCACAGATCGAGTGTCAGTCCAGTGTACAACCAACCCAGGCGGTATCGACAACTGATATTGAAAACGCTGACCGTGTCCTCTTAGTGGGGGAGCCAAAAGAGTCGGCTCGCTTTAACGGCAAGCCTGTCTATCAAGCAAGCTTGAATGAGGTGATGGCCGATACCCAAGCGGTATTGGATGCCGCCGCGAATCATGCACAGCCGTATCACGCGCAGACGCAAAGCGAGAGCAGCACCGTCAGCATAGTGGGCATTACGGCGTGTCCTACCGGTGTTGCGCATACCTTTATGGCGGCAGAAGCGGTTGAAGAAGCGGCTAAAGCGAAAGGTTATCAGGTAAAAATTGAGACACGTGGCTCGGTAGGTGCGAAAAATGCATTAACAGATGAGGAAATTGAAGCGGCGGATCTCGTCTTTATCGCGGCGGATATTGAGGTCGACTTGAGCCGGTTTGCGGGTAAACGTTTATACAAAACCAGTACGGGCACGGCGTTGAAAAAAGCGTCGCAGACGATCGATGATGCGCTTGCTAACGCAGAGGTCTATCAAACAACGCAAGCGAGTTCATCGAACAGCAGTGCTAACCAAGGTGAACGTACCGGTGTCTATAAGCACTTGATGACAGGCGTATCACATATGCTCCCTCTGGTCGTCGCCGGCGGGTTGGCTATTGCGCTCTCGTTCGTCTTTGGCATTGAGGCGTTCAAAGAAGAGGGGACGCTTGCGGCGGCATTAATGCAAATTGGTGGCGGCAGTGCGTTCGCACTGATGGTACCGGTATTGGCCGGGTTTATAGCCTTCTCAATTGCAGATCGCCCTGGTCTGGCGCCCGGCTTGATTGGTGGTATGCTTGCCGCGTCTACCGGTGCTGGGTTCTTAGGGGGGATACTGGCAGGTTTTATCGCCGGTTACAGTGCTAAATTTGTGGCAGACAAAGTCAGTTTGCCGGCCTCAATGGAAGCCCTTAAACCCATTCTCGTGATCCCTTTATTAGCCAGTTTGTTTACCGGTTTGGTGATGATCTATGTCGTGGGCGGGCCTGTCTCTGTTGCCATGGAAAGTCTTACCAGCTTCTTGCAGGGTATGAACTCGACCAATGCGGTGATCCTTGGCGTCGTCTTGGGTGCGATGATGTGCTTTGACCTTGGCGGTCCCGTCAACAAAGCGGCGTATACCTTTGGCGTCGGCCTGATTGAGAGTGGTACCTATATGCCGATGGCAGCGATCATGGCGGCAGGTATGGTGCCGGCGCTAGGGATGGGGCTATCGACGTTCTTAGCCAAGCGTAAATTTAATGATGCAGAGCAAGAGGCGGGTAAAGCATCGTTTGTGCTTGGGCTGTGTTTTATCTCGGAGGGGGCGATTCCATTTGCGGCCAAAGACCCAATGCGAGTGATCCCATCGTGCATCGCAGGTGGTGCACTGACAGGTGCGATATCTATGCTAATTGGTGCAAAACTGATGGCGCCACACGGTGGCCTCTTTGTGCTGTTGATCCCGAATGCAATCAGTCCGGTGTTGATGTATTTAGCCGCCATTGCCGCAGGTACGCTGGTAACTGGTTTGGTTTATGCGGTGCTTAAGCCCGTCAGCCAACCGTCACCCTTGACGGCGGCTGAACAATCTTAACCTTACATTGAGTGGCGGACACGTAATAAAAAAGGCCCATCAGGGCCTTTTTTATGGCGGTAAAACGGGTTAAGAAAGCGCTTCTGGCTCGGGAACCATCGGATAGCGTACTCCCATCATTTGTTCCATGCAGTGAACAACCTGGCAGCTGTAGCCAAATTCGTTGTCATACCAGATGTATAGCACACAACGGTTTCCCTCGGCGATCGTCGCTTGGCTGTCCACCACGCCGGCAAAGCGCGATCCCACCAAGTCACTTGATACCAACTCCGTCGACTGGGTAAAGTCTATTTGCCCAGAGAGTGGTGAGTACAAGGCCACATCTTGCAAATAGGCGTTGATTTCGTCTTTGTGAGTTGGGTTATCTAAATTCAGGTTGGCGATAGCCATGGAGACATTTGGTGTGGGCACACGTACAGAGTTCCCCGTTAACTTACCTTTTAGCGCGGGCAAAGCTTTCGCGACCGCACTGGCGGCACCGGTGGACGTGAGAACCATATTCAATGAGGCAGAACGACCACGGCGATCGCCCTTGTGGTAATTATCAATGAGGTTTTGATCATTGGTAAACGAGTGAACTGTCTCAATGTGTCCGCCATCGATACCAAATTTATCGTGCATGGCTTTGAGCACGGGTGTGATTGCATTGGTGGTACAGCTAGCGGCAGAAATAATTCGATCATCTTCGTTAATCACATCATGATTAACACCGAATACGACGTTTTTAAGCTCGCCTTTGCCCGGCGCGGTGAGTAGCACCTTCTTGGCGCCTTTGCTGTCAAGGTGTTGACGCAAGCCTTGTTCATCACGCCACATGCCTGTGTTATCGACCACCAGTGCATCATGAATACCGAATTGGGTGTAATCGACTTCTGTTGGGTTATTGGCATAAATGACTTGGATAAAATTACCATTGGCGATCAATGCATTGCGCGATTCATCAACGGTAATGCTGCCATTGAATGGGCCGTGTACAGAATCGCGACGCAGCAGGCTGGCGCGCTTTTCCAGGTCGCCTTCTTTTCCGCCACGCACCACGATAGCGCGTAAACGCAAGGGATAGCCGGGACCGCTTTTTTCAATCAGTAAGCGCGCGAGTAAGCGACCGATACGACCAAAGCCATAAAGTACTACGTCTTTAGGGTCGACTCGATTACCCGTTCCCAATAAATGCCCCAATTGGTGATGTAGAAAATCAGGAATGCCGTTCTCACTGTCATGCTGTTGCCAGTAGGTCCATGCGAGCTGACCGATATCGATTTTACTGGGAGCAAGATCTAATTCAGCCATCACCTCGATCAACGGCAACGTTTGGCTGGGCGATAAGGTGCCCCCCGTATAGCGGCGCGCAACGCGGTGTGCCTTAATGATATCAATGGTGCTAGCGTTGATCAGTTGACGACCGAACAGTTGAATTTCAACGCCTTTTTGGCGGTAAAGCTGGCTAAGCAGCGGATACATGGTTTCAGAGTGAGTTTGACTGGTTTGCCAATCGAGTAGGTAGCTTTCTGGACTCATGAATCGACCTTTTTCACGAATGATAGTGGGTGGGCAGGGTGCCCAGTAGGGTATTTGGCTGATCGTCGCCAGCCTTTTGATTTTGCCGCGCAGTCTAAATGATGCGGAATTATTCACCTACTAAAAAAAAGTGGGGAGAGATAAAGACTTATGAGGGCGAGAGGTGGGGAAACGACGACCACAATATCTATCAAATGTGATCAAGATTGTAACTCATATGAAACAAATCAAATTGGGCACTTATAACTGTGAAGTGCTGTGTCCGTTGAATTGCCTTAATAATCGTCAAGAAAAAAGTAAGCAAAGAAGAAAAAAACACAAGTTACACGCGCCTTTGCAGCGAAGCGTTACAAATCGATAGCAACTTGTGTTTATGTCTTAGCGACAGTAAGAGGAGAGAGGTTTAAATCCCTAGTTCGTCAAGTAAGTCATTACTACCGCTGTCTTTTTTGTCGCTTTTGTCGTTAGACTTTTCTTCTAGTTGGCGTACTGTTTCTGCTTCCAGAATGGAATCAGGATCAACCTCTTCCCCTTCTTCAAAGTCCTGAAGCTGAATAAACTCGGTACGCTCCATGGCAAGCTCAAGATAGAAGATATTGTTGTGCTCAGTGGTAAAGCTCACGCGGCGCGCCTGTGGCTTGTCGATGTTGCTATCGACTGACACCGTAATATTTTTGTTAACCGCCATCATCTTCGGCTGGTTTTGGGTGATAGAGGTTTGGATTGAACGCTTAATCTTACCGGTGAAATCGCCAATAATCTGGTTCATGAGCTCACCGAGCACATCGCCCACTTCATCTGCGGTGTGTAAGCTGGCTAACTCTTCTTCGGGGATCCCCATATGCTGCATGTAATTGCGGTAAATTTCTAACGCCGCGGCGGAGGAGAAGTTGATCACAACAAGGCCAGAGAAGCCACCATCAAACAGCACAAAACAGCCGAGGTCAGGCTTGAGGCTGGTTTTGGCAATCTTTTGTACCATAGCAGCATGGTGTACGGGAGAGTCAGTCGCTTTGGTTAATACTGCCGTGGCGGACTGACACAGTTTGAGCAGAATGTCCTCGGAGGTGACTACTTTGGTTTTTCTCATTATTCACTACCGTCATGGTTGATAAAACTTATTGTCAGTGTGGCACTGGATTGCGCGATTTGTACACCGATTTTCCGGATATCCGGATAAGGGATCACATTCATCTGTCTGTGACCGCGTATATTGGGTCATTGAGGATCACGCGGTAATACCTCCAGCAAATGATCAAGTACCGTGTTGATACGGGTTAATGCCTGAACAAGTGCTTCTGTTTGCTGATTGTTAGCGGCTTGTTCGGCCTCAAGACAGGCTTGGTGAAGCGCTGTCGCACCAATGCTGCCTGCGGCAGATTTCTGTTTGTGTGCCGCCTCTTTTAATGCTTGCCAGTGTTCAAAAGGCGGTTGCGATTGCGCGAGGGCGCGTAGGCCAGGGACGCTACGTTTGAGGAAAACATTCACAATGTCTTGATAGGCGTGTTGCTGTCCGCCATATAAACGCTCAACCACCGTTGGATCGAGTATAGATGGCGCGTCGGCGCTGGCTGTCACAGGGGGTGGAGTAGGTCGCGTCGTCGCGTGTGGACGGTTAATCCAATAGGTTAAGCGTTCGTCAAGCGGATCCAGCTCAATGGGCTTGGTAATGTAATCGTCCATGCCTGCTTCAAAACATCGTGTTTCTTCACCACTGAGCGCATTGGCGGTAATGGCGATAATAGGCACCCAACCCGATGCACCTTGGATCTCGCGTAAAGCGGCGGTGAGTGCATAGCCATCCTTGTTGGGCATATGGCAGTCGGTCAGGACAAGATCCACCTGATGGTGTTGATACGCTGTGAGTGCCTGGTCACCATCATCCGCCATCACCACCTCATAGCCAAGATAATGGAGTTGCTGGGTGAGTACCTGTTGGTTCGTGGGGTTATCCTCTGCGACTAAAATACACCCGCGAGTGCGTTCGGGATCGCGTGCTTTGGCTTCTGCCTCGTCGGGAAGAGGCAACATAGCGTCAGATTCCGCCAACATACTGATATCGGGACTTTCAAGCCCAAGGCATACACGTAGACCGTGGACCAGACGACGATAGGTTAATGGTGAGGCAAACAGCTCTACGATGCGTTTATCAGGGTGGGTTGCCAGCGATAAGGTATGTTTGAGTGCAATCACATGATCGACCGCGCGTTCAGCGATTAATGTACTTGGCTCGGCATGGGTGGTAATCAATAACCGGTGTGTGGCCAGTTGCTTGTCCACCTTCGACGGCGATGAATCATGGTGATAAGCGATATGCAAGTGCTCCAGATAGCGGCACACCGCGTGATTGAGTGCGTCTTGAGGAATATCCACTGCAACCGATAATTGTTGCGCATGCTCGCGAGTAATCGGTCGCTCTGCAGGTTCTGCTAATGGGTTTACCGTATAATCGATACGCACGGTAAATCGTGTGCCGTTTCCTTGCTCACTCTCAATGTCAATCTCACCGCCGAGGAGATCGATAATATTCTTACAAATGGCTAAGCCGAGCCCTGAGCCTCCAAACTCTCGGGTGGTAGACGACTCCGCTTGGCTGAATGGCTGGAAGATAGTGTCGAGTTTATCTGGTGCAATGCCGATCCCGTTATCGGTGATGGTAAACACCAGCTGTGCTTTTTGCGCCTGTGGGTTATCTATCGCGTCAATATTAACTGTTACAAAACCAGGCTGACGGTGCTGGCCACCAGAGAACTTAATCGCATTACCAACCAGATTAAACAGCACCTGTTTTAATCGGTTGGGATCGCCCACCAGTTGATCGGGGAGGTGAGGGTTAATGAATAGTGACAGTGTCACCTTTCGCTTATTGGCATGATGGCTGACGGTGTCCATCACTTGCTCTACGGTGTCGGACAAAGAAAAGGTGACACGTTCAAATTGCAGCTTTCCGGCCTCGGTGCGTGAAAAGTCGAGTATGTCGTTAATGATGGAGAGCAGAGAAAGAGCGGATTCGCGCACCGTGCTAATCAGGCTTTGCTGAGAGGGCGTTAACGACGAGCGACGGAGCATATCGAGCATCCCAATCACACCATTCATTGGTGTGCGGATTTCATGACTCATGGTGGCGAGAAATTGCGCTTTGGCGCGAGAGGCACTTTCTGCGCGCTCTTTTTCGGCCATTAATTGCTCTCGAGCCTGATTACGAGAAATGATATGCGCACGAAATATCACCAGACCATGAGCGATCTTACCGACTTCATCCGTCCGATCTTGAAAATTACTGGCCGGTGGGGTCATATCGCCAGCCACCAGGCGCTGCATGGAATCGGCGAGTTTGGCAATCGGCTGAGTGAATGTGCGGTAAATATAAAAGTACATCGCGCCACTGACGAACAAGATAAAAATCAGTAAATAGCCAAGGTTGAGCTGATTTGAGTGGAGTATTGAACGCAAATCAACCATTGAGCGGGTAACCACTTTTCCTGTCTGTTGTGCGAACGTTGAGAGCGCATCCTCAAGCGCTTGGTATTCTTGATCACTCAAGGTTCGCACTGCGGTCATGGCACCGACTTTGGCACTGGGCTGATAGTTATTAAAAATGGCGATACCACTGCGCTTTAAACTGGTGAAATGGTGGCGGATGTTGGACAGTTTTTTCAGTGAGGCAGGATCGTTGAGCTCGAACTGCGCCAAGGAAAGATAGCGCTCGAATGTTGCCATATCTTCCATAAAGCGTTGTCGGCTACTTTCTCGCCCATCTAGATATTGGTTAAGCTCAGTCAGCATATCGCCATTCTCATCGACCAGCTCATCAAGGTATTGCAACACGGCCAGGTTATCGGGCTGTGTGAGCGATTGTGAGGCCTTTAATTCGGCAATCAAGTTATCAATCGGTCGCACCACATCAATGGATAGTCGCATTACCTGTTTACGTGCCCATTGCTCAGCGACCGGATCAAACTCTGTTAAGACTTTTTGATGAGCGATACGTTGAAAGCGCTCATAAAGCTGGCTGATCAATGAAAGTCGCTGCTCTGCGTCGGGTTTTACCTCACGCAGGCGAGCCAGTAATTGTTCAAAATCTTGCTGACTTTCTAGAAAAACCGCGAGCGATTCATGACGGCCCATGACATATTTGAGCATGCTGGCATTCATATCACTGGCGGCACGCTGCATGCGCATGGTGATAATTGCACTCGGGATTTCTTGATGAGTAGCGCGGCCAACATCGCGGTTGACGCGCTCCTGCATGATGTAGCTCGAGACTGACAGGCCCAGCACCATCAAGGTGATGAAGGTCATGATCAACCCAATCTTGCTGACGATACTCTTACCAAATGGGCGAGGGTGATTTACCTTCATGACGATTCCTACATCCTTGTCAACGATTGATTTGGGCGTGATCCGTGTTAAATTGCGCGTTGTGTTGTTTGCTTTCATCACAGTGAAGCCAGACTATACTGCAAGGAGACTGGCGTCAGTCGTTTGTATGATTTGACGTTGCCACTCGGCCCCTTTATTCGAGCCAGACTGAAAGGGAAGAGGACGATGTGAGCAGACACCATGTCATAGAACGATGATCAGTTTATAGTATACAGTGCACTAAGCACTGCGAAGCGTGACTCGCTTTCTAATTTCGCCTTCAAGAGGCGCAAATAGCCGACGGGCACGGTACAATAGCGATAGTTGAATAGTCTAAGGACAAGTAATCATGGTAGTAGACTCAGACGGGTATCAAGCACTGATCGAACATTTTGCGTTTAATCTCTCTGTGTTTGAAAAACCGGGTGAAGCCATTGGCGATGATACCATTGCCGATATTGTGCACGATCTGGTCGCCTCTAATATTATGACCATTTGCGAGCAAAATCCTGGGCTTTCGTCTGCATTGCGCTTCACCATATTACGAGAGGCTGACCGTGTGGTTGAAGATATGGAAGAAGTGCTGGCGGGTCGGTGGGAGCAACCAGTGACCGCAGAGCAGGTAGGCTTTCTCGAAGAGTACGTTGCCTTGGTAAAAAACCTTTTTGATGGTGCCATGGTCGAGCTGCGCTAGTGACAAGCCCTGACGGTTACCGTTTAATGCCTGTCTTCCTCTGCTTTTGTGATCTTGGCCGCGCGATACTGACAGCAAACCTCAGTTCGGTATACTAGGCGGTCCATTTACAACCTCAGATTTTACCATGCGCCAATCAACCCCGCGTCACGCTATTCATGCGCTTTATTCCGCCCGTTTGGCTCGTGCAACGCGTCCCTATCTCGCACGTGGCGCCGGTGTAGACCGCTGCCCATCATGCATGTTAGTTCGTCATTTCTGTGTGTGTGAGTACCGAGCAGCGTGCCAGACCCATGCCGCGTTCATGTTACTCATGTACGATGACGAGGTGCTAAAACCCAGTAATACAGGGCGTTTGATTGCTGACTGCGTCGCGGATACCTACGCGTTTATCTGGTCACGTACGCAACCTGATCCTGATATGTTGGCGTTGTTATCCCGCTCAGCGTTTCAACCCTATGTTGTCTTTCCTGCTCAGTACACAACCCCGACGCGTATGACGGCGCCAGCACGTATCCATGACAGCGCGAAGCGGCCGTTATTTATCATCATTGACGGCACTTGGCGGGAGGCGAAAAAAATCTTTCGTAAAAGCCCTTGGCTTGATCACTTTCCGGTTTTAAGTATTGAACCTCAGGCATTATCTCGGTATCGCGTGCGCGATGCTCACGGTGAAAACCAACTGGCGACAGCAGAAGTGGCTGCGGAAGTGCTTGCTGTCAATCAAGAGCACAAGGCGGCAGATTACTTAAACCAATGGTTCGATGTCTTTCGTGAGCGATACCTCGCAGGCAAACGACAAAAACACCTTGCGGAAGACAATGCGTTGACGCGCTTTCTTGATGACCGACCCCTTGTGAATGATGCCGACCCCTGAGTGAAAAGTCTGGTTGGAAAACAACGAAACTTGGGGCTAATCACGGACTTTTGCCTTGGTTTGCTGAATAATCTGGTTAAATAACGACAATTTAAGGTGGCTTAGCCATGTATTACGGCTTTGATGTGGGCGGCACAAAAATTGAATTTGGCGCCTTCGATAAACAACTCAATCGTGTTGCGACCGAGCGTCACCCAACACCAACGCAAGATTACCCCGCATTAATCGACACATTGGTGCGGTTGGTGGAAAAGTATGATGCGGAGTTAGGGCAAAAAGGAACCATTGGTATTGGTATTCCAGGCTCTCAAGCAGAAGATGGAACGGTGCTGACCGTCAATGTGCCCGCGGCAAATGGACAGTCGTTACGGGCTGATCTACAAGCACGCGTCGGGCGCGAAGTGCGTATTAGCAATGACGCCAATTGTTTTGCGTTGTCAGAAGCATGGGATGCGCAAGCGCAATCGGCGAAAACCGTGTTAGGGCTAATCTTGGGCACAGGCTTTGGTGGTGGTTTGGTGATCAATGGCAAAGTCATTAATGGCAAAAACCAAATGGCGGGCGAAGTCGGGCATATGCGTATGCCGATTGATGCCTGGCTAAGGTTGGGTGATAACCCGCCGATGTTTGCGTGTGGTTGTGGGAATAAAGGTTGCCTAGACAATTATTTATCTGGGCGTGGGTTTGAACAGCTTTATGCTCACTTTTATCAGCCGTTGTCAGCGATCGAAATCATCGAACAGTATCGCCAAGGTGAACCGGATGCGGTGGCATTTGTTGACTGCTTCTTTGATGTGTTAGCCATGGCTCTGGGAGGCGTATTAACCGCGTTTGATCCAGACATGGTCGTGCTTGGTGGCGGTCTATCTAACTTTGATGAGCTGTATCAAGCGATTCCTGAACGCTTACCGGCACACCTACTGTCTGCGGCTAACGCCCCTGATATTGTCAAAGCGCAGCACGGTGATGCGGGAGGGGTGCGTGGCGCTGCCTTCCTACACCTAACTTGATGCCAATAACAAAGCCGACGCAAGTCGGCTTTGTGGTGAGACATTTTATTCTGGTTTTTTATGCTGACAATGGCGGATGGCGTTGTCGAGTAATTCAAGTGCCGTTTTATCGGTTGGCGGTAACGCTGCGTCAGACTCAGCGATTGGCGTTGTACGCTCGCCCCAACGGATTAAGCCTGCGCCCCAAGTCAGGCCAGCGCCAAATGCCGCGGTGAGTAGCTGGCTATGTGGCTTGACCGCCCCTTGCTCAACTGCTTCGCACAAAGCGATGGGGATCGTGGCTGCTGAGGTATTGCCATAGCGCTGGATATTAATAAACGCCTTATCTAACTCGATGCCAGCGTGCTCACATAAGGTTTCGATAATCCGTTTGTTGGCTTGGTGTGGTACGACCAGATCAATACCGTCAGCATTGAGCTGATTCCGTGTTAACACCTGATTCGCCGCTGATCCCATGCCTTTAACCGCGCGTTTAAAAATATCACGGCCGATAAAATCAAACGCAAAATAGCCATTGTCCGGGTCGAAGCGATCCATTGCGGTGCCAAAGGCAGGGATCGCGAGTACATCACGGCCTGCTGGATCACAACCAAGTTGCGCGTCAAGTAACCCCACTTTCTGTTCGCTTTTGCTCACCACAACCGCGCCGGCACCATCACCAAATAGCACGGCGGTATCGCGTTTGCTCCAATCCAAATACCAGGTTAAATGCTCTGCGCCGATAATGAGTGCGTGCTGATAGTGGCCAGCTTGGAGCATCTTGGTTGCGGTTTCTAATCCGTATAAAAACCCGGTACAAGCGGCATTCATATCAAATGCAGCGGCACGAAGTGCACCTAAGTTGCCTTGCACTTTGGAGGCAATATTGGGGATCAGCGTGTCTGGTGAGCAGGTCGCTACAATCAACAGATCAAGCTGGCTTGCCTCAATGCCTGCCGCCGCTAATGCGCGTTGAGCGGCAACGGTGGCGAGCTCTGAGGTTTCTACATGACTCACTCGGCGCGCTTCAATACCTGTGCGTGAGCGAATCCATTCATCATTGGTCTCTAAAATTGTGCTGAGATCGTCATTGCTCAACACCGCGGGCGGAAGGCACTTCCCCCAGCCTGTAATTTCTGCAAATGCCATAGTTATTTACGGGTTGTTTAGCGTTGCGCTAGTGTAAACCTGAAACTCGGATGAAACAATTTTGATGGTTGATAAGGCGTGAAAAACACTACCTGGCGCAAACACCAGGTAGTGGGAGAGTGATTACCAGAACAGGCGAGTGAAAATCGCCAAGACAGCAATACAAACAATGTTGAGATATAAGCCAACACGCATCATATCACGTTGTTCTATATGGCCTGAACCAAACACAATGGCGTTTGGTGGCGTGGCGACCGGCAGCATAAAGGCACATGACGCGGCAATAGCGATCAGCGCAGAGAGTGCAACGGGTGACACACCCAATGCTTCGGCGATGGTAGCAAAAACCGGTACTAGGAGTGCAGCGCTGGCGGTATTACTCGCAAACTCAGTCAAGAAAATGACGAATGCCACCACGCCTAGCATAGTGAAAAACAGCCCAGATCCTGTCAGTGCATTGCTCAGGTGGTTGGCGAGAAACAAACTCGTGCCGGTTGCTTTGAGGACATTGCTCAAACAAATTCCCCCACCGAAGAGTAGCAGCACGCCCCAGTCAGCGGTTTTTTCGACTTCTTTCCATTTCACAACTCGCGTTGCCCCCAGCAAGACAATCGCGGATAACGCCACAATAGAGTCAAACTTGCTAAGGCCACCAAGCATGGCATTCAATGGTTTACTGAATATCCAGGCACTGACGGTCAGTGCGAAAATCACAAGCGTGATCACGCGAGGTTTGCTCCAGGTGAAGTCACGCTGATCCGCTTTAAAACTATGGTTAAGGTTCGGCTTGGTGAGCACATACAAGACGGCAACGGCGATGGGGAGCAATATCAGAGTGACAGGCAGGCCTAATTTCATCCAATCTGCAAAGCTAAGCCCAGCTTCAGCCGCCGCAATCGCATTTGGGGGACTACCGACAATGGTCGCTATGCCGCCGATGCTCGCGCAATAGGCAATACCCAACAGCACAAACACATAGGTGCCATGATCTTTTTGATTATTTACCTTGTGCAAAATGCCTAACACCAGTGGCAGCATCATAGCGGTTGTCGCGGTGTTACTGATCCACATGGATAGAGCGGCCGTGACCCCAAATAACATCATGACGGCCACCGACATTTTGCCTTGGGCAATGGTGAGCACTTTATTGGCGATGGCTTGATCGAGGCCTTGTGCTTGCAGCGCGGCTGCCAAGGCAAAACCACCGAGAAAGAGAAAAATGATGGGATTGGCGAAATTTGACATCGCTGCCGGTGTTTCAAACACGCCAAGCGCGACGGCCATAATGGGCACCAGGATCGCGGTGATGCTGACATGAATCGCTTCAGTAAGCCATAACACGGCAATGAATATCAGTAAGCTTAGGCCGGTTGTGACATCTGTTTCAAACGGCAGGGTGTTATACAAGATGAAAAACAGGGCAATGTCAGCAAACAAGATCCACGCTTTTCTATCCAGCCCCGACGCACGGGAGGAAAGGGTTTGCACATCCATAGGGCGTCCTTTTTTAAACGTTATTGAGTTTTTTTATAATGTTTTGCTTTGAGTTTTTAGGTGCTTGATAGGGGTAGGGTTACTGCCATTTGGGCGACAGTGGGCCTCCAAGCGACGGCTAATATACGCGTAAATAGTCCGCGTGTTAATCGATTGCAGGCAGGTTTTTAAACAAATGATTAAAGTAATGTGAAAATTGTGATTGGGTCGGCACTGGTCGATATTGGGGTTAGTCGTTCGACGTTGAGACGCCACTGATTGGCTCTTTTGGGCCGGTAAACTTGGGTTTGACGTTGAGAATAAAGCTATCAAGTACCGCTTTGGTTCTTGCTAATACTTCACGTGCGCGAATTTTGACACCTGCCCAGCCTTGCGGACTCGGTACAGCGTAACAAATAGCATCAATATTGTTTACATCGGCGAGAAATAACGCACGCTCGCAATGAAACTGTTGGCTGATCACGGTGTAGCGCGCCAAACTGAAAACGGTTTTCGCGCGGACAACGGAGTCCAGCGTTCGAAAACCCGCATAGTCAAGGTGAATCGTCTCTTCCGGGATCCCTGCTTGACGTAAATCTCGCTTCATTGTCCAGGGCTCATTATACGAGCGGTGCGCGTTGTCGCCACTGAGTAAAAGGTGCTGAATCTTACCCGCATGGTATAACGACTCCGCGGCTTCAATCCGGTAGGTATAATAGGGATTGGGTGTTTTACCAATATACTTACTGGTTCCCAGAACCAAGCCGACTTGCCGAGCGGGTAGCGTCTCAGCTTGTTGATAAACACGGCCTTTGGCGTTAAGCGTGATCGCGATATCACTGGCGGCCATCACGATAGCGGTGACCACAGTAAAACCAATCAATGTGAAAATCGCCCGACGAAAAAGGCGCTGGAGAGCCATGGTACGTTTTATTACCTTTGCGCGAATTAAGCCGCACTCGGGGTCACGTGTGCGGGCAAGTAGGTGGAATAATAGCAAAAAAAGCGCCGGGGTAGACGCTTTTTTCTGTTAGGCTCGCGTTAAAAAGAGGTCCGTTTGTAAGCACGATATTGTGGTGACCAGAAGCTCTCTTCAATACGCTTTTTAAGGGCCTCGTCAGACAGTTCTGAGGCAACCCCCTCAGCAATAGCCTCTTTCGCAACCGCAAACGCGATGCGTTTTGATACCTGCGTGATATCTTCCAACGACGGTAGCAGGGCACCTGTGCCACGCTTGGCTAATGGCGAGCACTCAGCTAAAGCGCGCGATGAGGCCATCAGCATGCCATCTGTCACCCGGGATGCAGCAACCGCTAACACGCCCAACCCAATGCCTGGGAAAATATAGCTGTTATTACACTGTGCAATAGGAAAGGTCTTGCCATTGTCTAAACGAACAGGTTCGAACGGACTCCCTGTGGCAACCAGCGCTTGGCCGTCAGTCCAGCGCAAAATATCAAAGGGCGTCGCCTCCACACGGCTGGTAGGGTTAGAGAGAGGGAAAATGATAGGACGTGGGCAATTGGCATGCATTTCTTTCACCACATCCTCGGTAAATAATCCAGGTGCGCCAGAGACGCCGACCAATACGGTCGGTTTCGCATTCCGCACGACATCGAGCAACGAAATGTTACTGTCTTCTAACTGCCAGTGGTTGAGCGCCTCGCTCTTTTGCACCAGTCGTTGCTGAAAGTCGAGTAAGTTAGGCATGGCATCAATTAATAGCCCCCAACGGTCGACCATGTAGACACGTGCGCGCGCCTCTTGATCGGAGATACCTTCAGATACCATTTGCGCGATGATCGCTTCGGCAATACCACAACCGGCTGATCCAGCGCCCAAAAATGTGATGCGTTGCTCGGAGAGCTTAGTACCTGCGGCTTTACACGCTGCAATCAAAGAGCCAACAGTCACCGCGGCAGTACCTTGAATATCGTCATTAAAGCAGCAGACTCTATCCTTATATCGCTCTAGGATCGGCATAGCATTTTTTTGTGCAAAGTCTTCAAATTGAATCAAGGCATCTGGCCAGCGGCGTTGAACCGCTTGGATAAACTCTTCAATAAAGGCATCGTATTCTTGTCCGCTGATGCGGGTGTGACGCCAGCCCATATACATGGGATCAGAAAGGCGTTGTGGGTTATTGGTACCGACATCCAACACAATAGGGAGTGTGTAGGCTGGACTGATCCCGCCACAAGCTGTGTAAAGCGATAGCTTACCAATCGGGATGCCCATGCCGCCAATCCCCTGATCGCCGAGTCCGAGAATACGCTCCCCATCGGTGACAACAATCACTTTGACGTTATGACGAGAGGCGTTATTAAGTACATCATCAATGCGATCGCGGTTAGGGTAAGAAATGAAAAACCCGCGGCCTCGGCGATAGATATTGGAGAAGTTCTCACAGGCTGCGCCTACCGTCGGAGTATAGATGATGGGCATCATTTCGGTAATATGGTTGGAAACTAACCGGTAAAAAAGCGTTTCGTTGGTATCTTGGATGTTGCGTAGATAAATATGCTTGTCGATATCGTTCTCGAAGCGCTGATACTGTTGGTAGGCACGCTCAGTTTGTTCTTCAATCGTTTCGATGGCGTCAGGCAATAAGCCCTCGAGGTTAAAAAACTTACGCTCTTCGACGCTGAATGCGCTTCCTTTATTCAACAATGGCGTTTCTAGCAAGGCTGGTCCCGCATAGGGAATATAGAGAGGACGTTTTTGGTTATTCATGAATGATCAGACTCGATGTTGTCTTTTAATTAGGTCGATGATGAGTATTGGGCGTTATCTGGTGCCTTCGTGGCAAAAATGATCCCTTGCGAAACGCTTTAAAGGCGTCAGTCTGCGATAGCCCATAATTACGCTGTAATTGGGGACAAAGTTTAGGCATGAATGGTGACCTAATTCAACTTTTTTACTTGATTGTGCGGGATCGGCAGAGGTATATGAGAGAGCGTTTAAATTTGTTATCAGCGCTGAACGGCTCATTTTTTTCTGATTATTCAAACGTTTGTACATAGAAAAAACGGAAGTTAGATCACAACCTCCGGCAAAACTGCGCACGGGACATGGAAGCTGACTACACTAGAGGAGGTGAGTGAATAGTGACAAGGCCACGCCTTATCCTATTCAGCTTCTCCAATT
Source organism: Salinivibrio sp. ML290 (assembly GCF_001995695.1). Taxonomy (NCBI): domain Bacteria; kingdom Pseudomonadati; phylum Pseudomonadota; class Gammaproteobacteria; order Vibrionales; family Vibrionaceae; genus Salinivibrio; species Salinivibrio sp. ML290. Next base: position 44,045 of record NZ_MUEY01000003.1, read on the forward strand.
TGGTATGAGCTAACTTATCCTATTCAGCTTCTCCAATTTGGTATGAGCTAATAATAATAATGTTGGCTGAGCACATTTAATGGAAGGTTAAAAGAGGTAGTCCAATGAAGTCACTCATTGCCGCCAGCTTGCTGGTTTTCTCAACCACCACAGTCGCTGAAAACTTAGGCGATCTTGATTATATCACTGAGGTGTATCCGCCGTTTAACTATGAAGAGCGCGGTGAGTTAAAGGGAATTGCGGTTGATTTTCTCGAAGCTGCAACAGAAGCAGCAGGGGATCCGGTAAGCCGAGATCAAGTGAAGATTCAGCCATGGGCACGTGGCTATGCCACGGCACTGTCTGAGCCCAATACCGTATTGTTTTCAACCACACGGACGGATGAACGGGAAGATAAGTTTAAATGGGTAGGGCCGATTACAGACACAAAAATTGTTGTCTGGGCCCCTAAAAGCAAAGGGATCACTATCGACAATGCGAGTGACTTTGCCAACTATAAAGTCGGCGTTGTACGCGATGACGTCGGTGAGCACTTGTTACGCTCAATGGGTGTCGATGAAGGCGCGCTACGCCTCTCGCCAAAAGCGGATTTACTCGCCAAACAATTGGCGGCGGGCCGAGTTGATATGTGGGCTTACGAGGAAAACGTCAGTGCCTTCATTATGAGCCAAAACAATATTGACACCAGCCAGTTTGAAGTAGTTCATGTCTTGGATGAGTCTCAGCTCTACTATAGCTTTAGTAACAACACGCCAGATAGCTATGTTGAAAAGCTACAAGCGGGCATTGATCAAGCGACCGCCGATGGCACGCTTGAGGAAATCAAAAGCAAGTACAAGTAGTATGATGCGAGTGTTGTCACGAAAAAGCGCTTAGCGACTGACACGCGCTGCCGAATAAAACGGGCCTAAGTCTAACAGGCCCGTTTTTTATGCTATCGATAACAAGTGCTCGGGGCTAGTCGCGAAAGTTTTCAAATTGGAAAGGCTGCTCAAAGTCACTTTCCTTGATTAATTGAATCACTGCCTGCAAATCATCCCGTTTCTTTCCGGTGACACGTACTTGCTCGCCCTGAATCTGGGTTTGCACTTTCATCTTGGCATCTTTAATCGCTTTGGTGATCTTCTTCGCGACAGGCGTTTCAATACCGTTTTTAAATTTCACCTGTTGATAAAAGGTTTTGCCAGAGTGAACCATGTCTTGGATATCCATGGCGCGTGCATCAACACCACGCTTGGCGAGATTACTGCGCAACATGTCCATCATTTGGTTAACCTGAAAATCCGCTTCAGCCGTTACTTTCACGGTTTCTTTATCGAGTTCGAAGCTGGCCTCAACACCACGAAAATCAAAGCGAGTTGCAAGCTCTCGGTTGGCGTTGTCCACTGCGTTTTTTAGCTCAACGTTGTCAATTTCAGAGACAATATCAAATGAAGGCATAGTCTTTTCCTAATTGGGGCGTGAGCCAGTCACGCCGATAAATCGTCAGTCATTATGGGGTGTTGCGCGCCGCGACGGCATCAGCCAGTTGCTCGAGCAAGCGCTCGGTATCGGCCCATCCCAGACAGGGGTCAGTGATCGACTGGCCATAAACGCGTGATTGCTCGTCACCCATGGTTTGATTGCCTTCTTGTAAGAAGCTCTCAGCCATGATACCGGCAATCGCTTGCTCGCCATGGCGGATCTGATCAGCAATATTCGCGCATACATCAAGCTGGCGGCGATGCTGCTTTTGGCAATTACCGTGGCTGAAGTCTACCACAAGCTTACCAGGCAATTTGAAATCGCTTAGCGTTTGCGCGGCGGCTTTCACATCGTTGGGGTAATAGTTCGGCTGATGACCGCCGCGTAAAATGACATGCCCATCTGGGTTGCCTGCGGTTCGATAAATGGTCATGCTGCCATTTTTGTCGGGTGAGCAGAAAAGGTGAGACTCTCTGCTGGCGCGAATGGCATCGACGGCAATACGGATATTGCCGTCTGTGCCATTTTTAAAGCCGACAGGGCTGGAGAGTGCAGAGGCCATTTCACGATGAATTTGTGATTCTGTCGTGCGGGCGCCAATCGCTCCCCAGCTGATCAAGTCAGCGATATACTGACCCGTGATCATGTCGAGAAACTCGGTAGCAGTTGGCAGTCCCATTTTGTTGATATCGAGCAGGAGCTCACGCGCCGTAAACAGGCCTGCACGAATATCACCGCTTCCGTCAAGGTGCGGGTCATTGATAAGGCCTTTCCAACCGACAACCGTACGTGGCTTTTCAAAATATGTGCGCATCACCACCAATAATTGGTCGCTGTACTTATCGGCGAGCGGTTTAAGCTTGGCTGCGTAATCACGGGCCGCGTCGGGATCATGAACAGAGCAGGGACCAACAATCGCTAGCAGCCTCGTATCGTCGCCATTGAGAATACGACTGATCGCCTGTCGTGCGGCGGTAATATGGTGAGCAACATTGTCGTTGATGGGGTGGGCAGCTTCCACCTCTGCAGGCGTAGGCATGGTATCAACCACACGTGTTCGAAGCTCATCGGTTTTCAGTGGCATAGAGGACAGCCTTCCTCACATCTTATTCTGTTGCGAAGCCAGTAAGATAGCAAAAAACGCCGCCTATGAAAGCATCAATGTGACATCTGTTGGATTTTTCTTGTCAGAGCGGTGATCACCGAGGCGTATTTTAGTGGATTGATATGAGCGCCTCAGTGGCAAATGACTCAGGCGCACGTTTAGGCTACGAGGAGCAGCTAAGGGTCATATCTTTCTCTTCATCGGCGGGACGTCGAGCAAGGGAGTCAAGCGCGGAATGTGACGCAAACGGGGAAGCCAGTACTGTCATCAAATTGTGAGTTGGCTGCATGTCACCTTGTTCTGCCGCCTCTATCGCCTGCTGGGCCAAATAATTACGTAAAATAAACTTAGGATTGGTTGCCTGCATGCCAGCGAGGCGAGTGTTGTCGTCATGATCTGCCACCCGTTGGTGGTATTCGCTTAACCAAGCCGTTAAGGCATCGGCATCTGATACGAGGTCGTTAAACTGGCTGAGTGTCTTTGCACTTAATAGCGCCTCTTGCTTGATGTCACTGAGCCTGCGAAAGAAAAGGGTGTAGTCGACTTGTTGAGATTCGAGCAATGAAAAAAGCGCGTTGAACAAATCACTGTCCCCTTGCTGTGCATCGGACAACCCTAGTTTGTCGCGCATGGCTTTGCTGTAAGCTACCTGGAGATGGTGTTCATAACCGCCGAGAATGTCGTTAATCACGTCACTTTCAAGCAGTGGGGTAAAGGCGTAGCCAAGCGCAGAGAGGTTCCATAGCGCGATAGCAGGCTGCTGATTAAAGGCATATCGCCCCGTGTAATCAGTGTGATTACAAATATTGCTCGGGTTGAAATCATCCAAAAAAGCATAGGGGCCATAATCGAAGGTCTGGCCTAAAATCGACAGATTGTCGGTATTCATGACACCATGGTTAAAACCAACCGCTTGCCACTTGGCAATCATTTCTGCCGTGCGCTCGACAATTTCTTGTAGCAAGGCGGCATAAGGTTTCTCGGCCTCGGCAAGCTCAGGAAAATGGCGTGCAATGACATAGTCGGCCAGCGTACCCAGTGCATCGTGCTGTTGGCTGTAAAACAAGTACTCAAAATGGCCGAAACGCACGTGGCTTTCCGAGACCCGAAGTAAGGTTGCGGCCGTCTCGATGCGCTCGCGCATCACCGGGGTATCGCTGGTGGCCATGGCTAATGCCTGCGTGGTAGGGATGTTGAGTCCCTTCATGGCTGCGCTCGCGAGATACTCACGGAGGGTGGAACGTAACACCGCACGCCCGTCGCCGTGGCGGCTATAGGGGGTTTTTCCCGCCCCTTTTAAATGCCAGTCCCAGAGTGTGCCATTATCATCACGCCACTCTCCCAATAACACCCCACGACCATCACCGAGCTCAGGGTTGTATTGGCCGAATTGGTGCCCTGTGTATTTCATTGCAAAGGGTTTGCGGCCCGCAAGCGACGCCTCCGCAGACAGAATTGCACGAAAGCGTTCACTGTGAATGTCTGCCGTCGTTAAGCCGAGTTCATCAGCTAGCGCGGCGTTGTATGTTAGAAGCCGGCCGTTGTCCAAAGGCGTAGGGGTCACTGCTTTACCCAATGCGCTCCCTAATTGGCTAAAGCTAAACCGAATATGTTCACCATCAAATACTGCCATGCATCCCCCTTTAGGTTAATCATTTAAGCCTAACAGCCTGGCAGCCGCTAACAAGGGATAGAATGTAGGGGTATTGGTTGACATGGGGTGGTGTTTTTTTCCTCACCCGAACCGTATTTCTTCCACATCTCAAGGACAAATTGCGTATACTCACGGGCATTATTTTCTACAGCGCTGAGACAATGATTAAACTAGGGCAATACAACAAACTATCAGTGGTGAAACAGGCAGACTTTGGCGTGTTCCTTGATGGCGATGACTTTGGCAATATTTTGCTGCCGACCCGTTACGTCCCTGAGAATACCCGTGTTGGTGATACGCTCAATGTGTTCATCTACTTTGACTCCGAAGATGAGATTATTGCCACGACTGAAACGCCCTATGCGCAAGTGGGTGAGTTTGCATCATTGCGCTGTGTTGGCGTCAATACGGTCGGGGCGTTTGTCGACTGGGGGTTAAGCAAAGATTTGTTGGTGCCCTTTAGCGAGCAACGTACGCGCATGGAGGAGGGAAAACCCTATGTGGTGCGGGTTTATACCGACAAGGCATCCGGGCGTATTGTTGCTAGCCGCAAGTTCAATAAGTTTATCAGTGAGGAGCCGCCTCAGATAAAAGTCGGCGATAAGGTCTCGGTGATCATTACTGACATCACCGACCTTGGCTTTAAGTGCGTGGTGAATAACCAGCATTGGGGGCTTATCTATCGCGCTGAAGCGTTCGGTAAGCTGTTTATCGGCAAAAAACTCAGTGCCTATGTAAAAACCGTTCGTGAGGATGGCAAAGTTGATCTGGCATTACAAAAACATGGTAAAGCGCGGGTTGACGATCTCAGTGACAAAGTGATTAAGATGCTAGAGAGCAAAGGGGGCTTTTTACCACTTAATGATAAAAGCTCACCTGACGCTATTTTTTCTCTCTTTCGTACCAGCAAGGCGACCTTTAAGAAAACACTGGGTGGGCTTTATAAGCAACGTAAAATTCGTATTGAACAGGACGGCATTTACCTGAACAAGTGACGGTGTCACAAATTCCCGATAAAAAAAGACCCGGAACGTCCTGTTCCGGGTTCAGGGAAAAGGCTCAAGGAGCCATATGCCAATATTTAGGTTGTGATTACTAAAGTGTAGTCTATCAATAACGACATGCCAGTTTGTGACACAATTTTGTTAAAGGATAAGTATTATCAGGGACCTAGCGAGCGCGTCGAGGTCCCTGATTTTTTAGCGAGCGTATCGAGGGTCGCTTAGTACAAGCAGCTTAGGGTGTTGGAATAGCCGTTCGCCATTCTTGCCATACTTTTTTACTCTCACTGTGCAGCAAGAAGTGACGATGATCATTGGCCACTGGCTGCAAAGGTTGATCGTCTGGGGTTGAGAAAGCAATACCGCCTTTCAGCAAACTATCAATCGTGCCGCTTTTGAGATCTGCCCCCGTTAGCCCAATGGAGACATCGACCCCGGACTCGTTCCAAAAGACCGTGTTTTCACGAACCAGGTGCGCATATTGAGGCGCGATTTGTAGTTCGAAAATGACTCGGTCAGACAGCTCGCCTAATCTAACGCTAGAGACAATACCCACTTCGATATCGCGATGTAATACCGGTGTGCCAGGGGCGATAGAGTGGCGAGCGTCGCTCTCCAGGATGAGTGTCAGCCCTTTTGGGTATTTGGGTGAGTCATGGAGAGTGAACTGTTGGGTGAAGTCACCCTCGCCGGGGACCACCGAGATATAGGTGCCAAATAGTGAGTCCAAGTTCTCTGTTTTGGTCAGACTGAGGACGGGTTGAGTGAGCCAGAAATAGCTGCCGGTGCGTGCAAGCGCATTTTTGTATTCAGGGTAGAGACGAGCCTGAATGGTCACGTTTTCGTGGTCGAAGTCGGGGCTTAGGGTGATCACTTCGCCAACATCGACTCCTTGATAACGGATCGCGCTGCCCACTTTTACCCCGTTGGCCTGGTCAACCGTTAGCCTAATATCTACGCCGTATTGAGCGGCTTCTTGCTTTGAGGGGTAAAGCTTCCAATCTCCGTTTCGTTTATTACTAATACCAGGCATGGTGCCGAACGCGATACCGCCGTTAACCAGTGAGCGCAACGAGCCTGTATTTATTTCGACGCCGCTGAGGTTGGCTTTGATATCCAGCCCAGATTGATTCCAAAATACGGTTTGTGGATTAATCAGATGCTTATAGCGATTACTCACCGCAATGGCGATGGACACAGTGTTGCCGTTAAGCTGATATCCTTCCACTTGGCCGACCACAAAATTGCGGTACATCACGGGACTGCCTTCACTCACACTAGGCATACGACTCGCCACTAAGGTAAAGCGTGTTTCACCGCGTGCATCTTGCTTGGCGTGCTTCGCTTGAATAGGGGAGGTGTACAGTGGATACGTCTCCTTGATGCCTTTCGCCCCTTCGCTGGTAAAGCTTAAAGCCGGGTCGGCGATTTGTTCCATCGCTGGCACGACCACATTGAGACCGTCACCACTGAGCTCGCCCGTGATCCCACCGAGAATAAAAAACTGCGATTGTTGTTTCACCAAGTGGCGGTATTCTGGATAAATCAATAGCTTTAAAGTGACAGTGTCACTTTCATTGAGCGCGACACGGTCGATAAAGCCCACTTGAATGCCGCGATGCAATACTTTGGTGTGGGGGGTTAAGCCGTATGCATCGTCTGCGGTTAAGGTTACTGTGAGGGCACCGGTCAGTTGCTTTTGCTGTTGGTGCCAGGTTCGGGCGGTAAATACATCGTCAGGCATCGCGGGATCAGCATCTGCCGAACCAGGTTGGATCGTCAAGTAGTTGCCGAGGACTAAATTACCCAGATTCTTTAGTCCATCAAAACCAATTTGGGGCTGCTCTATCTGAAAGTAGGTGTCTTGGTTGAGCAGCCAGGTCATGCTCGGGTCAATGTGTGCGGTTGCGACTGGGCGTTGTTGCTGTGCCGCGACGTCTATGTGGGTAATTTCACCGACTTCTAATCCTTGATAGGTGATCTTCGTCCCCGCGCCGGGCAGCCCATGTTGTTCAGGGAGCGCTATTTGTATCGATTGACCGCGTGCGGCCTGCGAAAGGCTTTGGTAAAGCTGAAAAGGGCGATTGTCCTCAAGTGTTGGGCTTGCTTTCGGGGAGTCGAATGCAATGCCACCGGCAATCAAGCTCGCCACACTCTCGAGCTGCACATCAACACCCGACACATCAACATTGGCTTTTACACCGCTGATCGACCAAAAGCGTGAGTCTTGTTTGAGTAAATGCGAGAATTGCGGCTCAATTAACGCGGAGAGCGTCACCCCTTGCGAATCTTGATCAAGCCGGTAACTGTAAATTTCGCCGACACGAATTTTCCGATAGTAAATCGGCGAACCGACATTCAGTGAGCCTAATGTCGGTGCGTGTAGCTTGACGGTTGTGCCGGCTTTTTCTGCGATATCTGTCGGTGGTTCGTCACGCGCGACGAAGGATAGGCTGGGGTCGCCGCTACCCGGTTGTAAGGCAATATAGTTGCCTGAGACCAAGGTTTCGAGGCCGCTGATCCCAGTGATCGAGGCGCGTGGTTTCACAAGCCAAAACTCGGTGCCACTTGTGAGCAGTTGCGTCGCCTCTGGATAGATATTGGCGTCAACATAAATGCCGTCCAAGTCATCCGCGAGTGTAATATTTCGCACCTTACCCACTTCCAACCCTTGGTAACGGATCGTGGTTTGGCCAGCCTCCAAGCCTTGCGCATCGCTAAACACAATTTGAATCCGTTGCCCCGCTTCACTGATGGATTGAAACAGGAGCCAAGCGGCCATCAGCAAGGCCAATACAGGCAGTATCCATAGGGGAGACAAGCCATAGCTGCTTTTAACGATCGGTGAGGGTATGTCTTGTTTGTCGCTCATGATGATCCCATATCAAACGCGTATCAAGAAATTCAGTGGCAAGCATGGTTAATACCACGACCAAGCCGAATGCAATGGCACCCGGTCCAGGCATAAAGTCCATAATGCGACCACGATCGACTAAGGCGACCATAAACGCAATCACAAATAAGTCCATCATCGACCACTTTCCAATCCATTTCACCCCTCGGTATAGCCACATATGTTGACGTGGTGTGATGGCGGTGGTGCACCGTAAGCTTATTAATATCAAACCTAGCCCTAGTATCTTTGCTACGGGCACGACGATGCTGGCAGTAAAAATGATCGCAGCGATGCCTGGCATCCCATTATTAATCAGACTCGCGACGCCCGAAAAAATGGTGTCTTCAAGTCGAATGCCGTTGGAGAACAAAATGGAGATTGGGAACAGGTTGGCCGGAAACAGAAAAATGGTAGCGGTAATTAAACAGGCCCAAGTCTTTTGCTCGCTTCGAACCATTCGGCGGTGAAGCGGTAAATGACATCGACGACAGTGAGCGCTTTCCTGGTGCCCTTGTGTTAAGCCGCAGTGGCTGCACCGGATAAGAGGGGATGGCTCGGATTCTGGTGCTGGGCGAGTAAAGGCATCCCAGTATCTTTGCGTGTTTACCCGTACCAGTAAAACCGATAGTAGGATTTGTATCGTCGCATAGCAGGCAAGCCCCATGGAAAAGTGCAAGGTGGCGTAGTCTTGAATTTTAAAACAGGCGATGGCTAAGCTGACCATTAAAACATCCGCCATCACCCAGTGGCGGCTGTGCGCAATCACGCGTACCGCTGGGCGAAACCAGCGGATGGATTGTTGGCGTCGAGACAGGTGCATCACCAATAACGCACAGGTGAACAAAAGCGGCGCAAATGAAGCACAGAATACGACGAGGCTAGCGACAAACGGGAATGAAGACCAGAGAATCTTGGCGCCGGTAAGCACGGATGTGGTGATGGTTTTTCCCAACAAATCGATGGAAAGGAGCGGCAGAAGGTGAGCGGGAAGAAACAGCACCAAAATCGTGAGTGCCAAGGCTATCTCTCCATTAAAAGACAGCCGTCGTCCGTGCGCGAGCTTGGTCGCGCAACGTGGGCAGATAGCAAGGTGATCGGAGTCCGTTTGGCACGGTTGTAACACCAGATCGCACCCCGAGCACCTCGTTAAAGGTGGGGACGCCGCAAACGGTTTGTCTGGTGACTGTGTCATGGTCTACTTTCCCGCCGCCTGTTGTATTTGCCCATACAAGGTTTGATATACCCCCGGCGCATTGACTAACTCTGTGTGCGTGCCTTGTTGGGTCACTTGTCCTTCATCCAACACATAAATCACATCGGCTTCTTTAACCGCAGAGAGGCGGTGAGCCACGATAAGGGTCGTCCGTCCCGCCAAAAATGTTTGCATTGCTTGATGTAGCGCGCGCTCAGTGGCCGTGTCTAGGGCGGACGTGGCTTCATCCAAAATAACCAGTTTAGGGTCACTCAGGAGCATTCGTGCAATCGCCACACGTTGTCGCTGACCGCCAGATAAACGGATCCCTTGTCGTCCAAGCGGTGTATCTAGCCCGTCGGTGAGTTGTGTCACCACATCCCCCAATTGGGCGTGCTCGATAGCTTGCCAAAGCGCGGTGTCGGCAAGGTGACGGCCTAAGCATAAGTTATTTCTCAACGTATCATTAAACAGCACTGGCTGTTGCAATACCACGGCAATTTGATGACGGAGAGCATCCATGTCGACATGGTTAATCGAGTGGCCGTTAAAGCGTATATCACCTTGTTCTACCGGATACAGTCCTAACAGCAACTGAATAAGGGTTGATTTTCCGCCGCCACTGGCACCAACCAATGCCACACGCTGGCCGGCAGGGATACGCATGCTTAAACCATTGAGTACCGACTTATCCTCATCGTAGGAGAAACATAGATTATCAATCTCGACCGTTAAGCCCGAGGCCTGTGTGTGGGCGGCGATACGACTTGGGTCAATGCCCGCGGGTCGACGCGGCTCTTCGGCCAGTTGTAAAACCTCATTAATACGCGTCATCGCGGCTTTAGCACTATACCAAGCAAATTGAATCCCGAGCAGCTCTTGGACTGGGCCGAGCATAAACCACAAATAACCAAACACCGCGAACATCAGACCAATCGATAAATCACTGAAAAAGACCATTCCCATTGCTACAGCGCGAAAGAGCTCGAAGCCGATCAAGAACATTAAAAATGATAAGCGTCCCGCGGCTTCTGACTGCCAGGCATACTTGTCAGCACTGTCTTTAATCTCACTGGCACTGTGGTCAAGCTGACGCAAATACTCACGTTCTCGATTGGCAGCACGAAGTTGATACAAACCGTCTAACGTATCCACGAGACGTTGCTGGAAGCGCTCAAAAGATTGGTTCTCTTGTGTTTTAAGGTGCTTAACTCGTTGGCCAAGGGTGCGGCTTAACGCCACGACAATAGGGTTAATCAGTAAGATGAACAAGCCTAGTCGCCAATCAATCCAAAGTAAGACGACCGCGGTGCCGGTGACCGTCAACAGACCAATAATAAACTTGCTTAGTGTGGTACCAATAAACTTATCGATGGTTTCGACATCGGTGACAAGGTGAGAGGTGAGGCCGCCACTCCCGCGTAATTCGTATTCACGCATGCTGATCCGCCCAAGCTTGGCGATCAAGTGTTGGCGGATTTTGTAGGTGATTGCCTTACCAACCAGRGTAAATTGGCGGCTTTGTAGAATGTTAAGTCCTTGGCTGACGATACGCATGATAACGACAATGATCAGCACAGCGGCAATGTAAATGCCCGCCTGTTGCCAGCTTATAGGCAGGAGGGTGTTGAGTACCGCAAGTCCCCAGTCTGGCTTATCCAATAGCACCTCATCGACCAATAACGGCATGAGTAATGGGATAGGCACACTGACCAAGGTGGCGGCAATGGCTACCACGTTAGCCCAAATGAGCCGGGTGCGATGGGGTCGAGCTTGGTCAAGAAGCCAGCGCCAGGTGATCATAAATAGTGATACTCAATTGAAAAGTCTTTGGATTATTTCTATTGTAATGGTCTTGTTGTTTGAGATGCAGTGATTTATGGAAAACAAAGCTGATTTTTACCGCTTGTTAACCCAACAGGCGGTTGCGTTGTGCGAAGGGGAACCCAACCTTATTGCAAAACTGGCCAATATAAGTGCGTTACTCAATAGCCAGCTTGAAGATATTAACTGGGTGGGTTTCTATCTCGACGAGGGAGAAGAGTTAGTGCTTGGCCCGTTTCAAGGTCAACCAGCCTGTGTACGCATCCCCTATGATAAAGGGGTATGTGGGGCCGCCTATCGTCAAGATACCGTAATGCGAGTAGAGGATGTGCACGCCTTTGAAGGACATATTGCGTGTGATGCGGCGAGTAACTCGGAAATTGTGGTGCCTGTTCGGGTCAATAATCAATTGCAGGCAGTACTGGATATTGATAGTCCAAGTATCGGTCGCTTTGACCAAGAAGATGAACATGGACTCGCTACCTTGGTCAAAGAAATGCAAAAACACTTGTGATTTCGCCAATCTTGGTAGTTTTTTCATATCAGGTATCTATAATACGCACCACTTTCATACTTAAATACACGTAGATACGCTGCTGTGGTTTCTCGCAGCAGGCCAGGAAAAAACATGGAAAATACTGAAAAGCTCGCGAACAGCAAAGAAGTCATTGCCTACATTGCTGAACGTTTCCCTAAATGTTTTACTGTTGAAGGCGAAGCCAAGCCATTAAAAATTGGTATTTTTCAAGATCTTGCGACACGTCTTGAAGGCGATCCCAAGGTAAGCAAGACCCAATTGCGCGCCGCGCTTCGTCAGTACACGTCTTCCTGGCGTTATCTGCACAGCGTGAAACCAGGGGCGTCACGCGTTGACCTTGATGGCAATGCGTGTGGCGAGCTTGAGCAAGAGCATATCGACCATGCTGCGCAGACCTTGTCAGAAAGCAAAGCGCGTGCGGCAGAGCGTCGTAAGCAGCAACAAGCGAAAAAGTCAGAAGGCCAGGCGAAAAGTGCGGGTAAGACTGCACCTAAAGGCAAGAAGGCGGCCGCGCAATCAGCGAAAGACCGTACGAGTAAACCAAAGCCCGCTAAAATGACTAAGAAAGAGAGTGAGCCACGTCGCGAACTCAACGCCAACGATGTTGTCGTAGGTAAAGACGTGAATGTGAACATGGGCAACGGTAATCTGCCAGCGACCATTGTTGAAATTAATAAGGATGAGGTGCGTGTTCGCCTGACTAACGGGTTAACCATGTTAGTAAAAGCGGAGCACCTCAGCGCCTAAAGGAGACTCCTCGACGCATGTTTTGTCGACGCCGCGTTTCGGCTATCGCTGCCAGCTTGATGCTGGCAGCCTCTGCCCAGGCCGTAGAAGCCAATTTTCAACTCAGTGAACTACCTTCACTGTCCGCTGAACCCCAGCACGAAACCGCTTCCAAGCGTGTAACTTCTCGTTTCACTCGATCCCACTATAAGCAGTTCGCGCTCGACGATGCCTTCTCGGCGGCGATTTTTGATCGTTACTTGGAAACACTGGATTATAATCGTGTGTTTTTAACCCAAGATGATGTCGAACGTCTATCTCGTTGGAAAACGCGTTTAGATGATCAGCTCAAAGAAGGTGAGACACAAGCGGCCTATGCGATTTACAACCGTGTGCTGAAAAAACGCTTTGAGCGTTATCAGTACGCGCTGCACGTGTTGGATAAACCCTTTGATTTCTCTGCTGACGAAAGCATGGTGCTGGATCGTACTGAGCTGCCATGGGCGGCTAACGAGGACGAACTGGATGCTATCTGGGATAAGCGGGTAAAAAATGATGCCTTAAACCTGCGCTTAACGGGGAAAGAGGATGAAGAAATCCGAGAGACTTTGGGCAAGCGTTATAACAGCGCGTTAAAGCGTTTAACGCAAAGCCATAGCGAAGATGTGTTCCAGGTCTACATGAACGCCTTCGCGCGTGAAGTTGACCCACATACTAGCTACCTATCACCACGCAATGCTGAGCAATTCCAGTCGGAAATGAATTTATCCCTCGAAGGGATAGGGGCGGTATTGCAGATAAAAAATGAATACACAGTGATTCGTTCTCTCGTTGCGGGTGGCCCTGCATCCAAGTCCAAACAGTTGTCACCCGGTGATCGAATTATTGGTGTGGGCCAAGAAGACGAAGCGATTGTCGATGTGATTGGCTGGCGACTGGACGATGTGGTCGAGCTGATTAAAGGCCCGAAAGGCAGTGAAGTTAAACTGAAAATCTTACCCGAAGGGGCGAATGCTAAAAGTTACAATGTCACGCTAACCCGTGACAAGATTCGCTTGGAAGATCGCGCAGTAAAATCTGAAGTGATTGAGCGCGGTGACGAAAAAGTTGGCGTACTGACGGTCCCCGGATTCTATGTTGGGCTGGCCGATGACACCAAAAAAGAGATCGCGAGTCTGAAAGAAAAGGGCATTAGCGGTATCGTCGTGGACTTGCGAAATAACGGAGGGGGGGCACTGAGTGAAGCGACCGCGCTCAGTGGGTTGTTTATTGACCAAGGCCCCATTGTACAAGTCAGAGACAGCTATGGGCGAGTGAAAGTCAACAGTGATACGGACGGTAAACGTTTCTATGATGGCCCGATGACGGTGTTGATTAATCGCTACAGTGCCTCCGCTTCGGAGATTTTCGCGGCCGCCATGCAAGATTATGAGCGTGCGGTGGTGATTGGCGAACAATCTTTTGGTAAAGGGACCGTACAGCAGCACCGCTCTTTGAATCATATCTACGATTTATTTGATAAGCCGTTAGGTTATGTGCAGTACACGATCCAAAAGTTTTATCGGATTAGCGGTGGCAGTACCCAAAATAAGGGTGTGGTGCCAGATATTGTCTTCCCTTCTCCCGTTTCACCGGATGAAACAGGTGAGAGTGTGGAAGAAAATGCCTTGCCATGGGATCGAATTGAGAAAGCGGATTATCAGCCTAGATCCTTGCCTGATTCGGTGCTTAATACGATAAGTGAAAAGCACAAAGCGCGGATCAAAGATGATCGAGAGTTTGATTTCATCCGCCAAGACATTGCGCGCTATCAAGAAGAGAAAGATAAAAACACAATCTCCTTGAATGAAGACGCACGGCGCAAGGAAATGGAGCGAGAAGATCAAGAACGCTTGGCGAGATTAAATGTACGTCAGAAGGCGTTGGGTGAACCGCCCTTCAAAACGCTCGATGATGTGCCTAAAGACTATGAAGAGCCAGATGCATACTTAGATGAAGCCGCGAGCATCACAAAAGATTTGGCTAACCTTCTTTCAGCCAACCGTTAAATGTCAGGTCGGCATACGGTCTTTTAGCACGTTAGCGCACCCCCAAGCCTAGGCAATTCGCCTAGGCTTTTTTTATGACGTTATGGTGACGACTAGGCGGATTCAACCTACATGAAACGAGATCTTGCTCAAAAAACTGCATAAAACTGATAAGTCAGTCTAACCTTATCGTTAAGGCATCACTGCCAATGAGGGGGAAGGTATGCGTTGCTTATTGGGTGTTTTTCTGGCCTTAGTGATGGCCTTGCCAGTGCGCGGTGACGATTTAGCACGATTTGATGTCCCGTTACTGCTTGGTCAATGGTATTGGTTTAGTGCTGAGGAAGAGTCAGAGGCGAGCCATCCGTATAAAGCGATTAATCTTTCGTTTAACTCTCATTATGAGTTCCGTATTGATATGCTACGTCGTGATGGGCAGCTCGAGACGGCTGCAGGCAGTTATGCGGTGAATCATCAAGCATTGCGGTTGTACGATGGGCAGGGGGCGGATCAAGTGCATGCCTACCAGTTAAATCATAATCAATTGCAGCTTCAGGGAGCCGTGTTTACTAAACTGCTACCTGACGATCTCTCCGGGGTGTGGCGTTCAAACAGCATAGAAGGGGAAGATGTGAGTGAAGAGGTGGATGGTGTCTCGCTGAAACTTCGCCCAGATTTTCTTTTTGCGATGCAAGTTCGCGGCAACAACGGCCGTTCAATTACTCACCGAGGCGTTTACTTGGTGGAAGGTGACAACCTGATGCTTATTTATGAAGAAGGACGCCATTCATCCCAGTACCAACTTGCCTCAGATACCTTGCGCTTGACCAATGAGGTGTTTGGTATGGAGGCGGTGTTACAACGGCAACGGTGAGCAATGACAGAGCGTGTTATCATAAAAACTCATCAATAAAACATTGATGAAAAGGACCGGTGATAAATAAACTGGCCCTTTTCTATTGGGGAAGCGTTTAGTCTGACAACTTGAACGCGGCTTTTAGTGCAGAGAGGTGCGCTTCATCTTTACAAATGGCTTTGTTAGGCTCATCAGAAATTTTGGCAACAGGTTTCCCTTGGCAGCTGGTTAATTTGATCACCACATTGAGGGTTTTCACATTAGGGAGATCACAGGTTAGCTGCGTGCCAATACCGAATGAGGTCGTGGCTTTGTCGGCAAAGTATTGATAGATGTGCACGGCTTTCGCCAGCGTGAGGCTATCGGAAAAGACAAGTGTCTTATCTTTGGGGTCAATACCATGATACCGATAATGCGCGATCGCCTTCTCACCCCATGCAATCGGGTCACCACTGTCATGACGCAATCCGCTAAAGGCGTGACAGAGCGAACGATCAAAGTCCTGTAAAAAGGCATCCATGTTGATACAGTCGGTTAGCGCTATCCCTAGGCTATCGGGATACTCTTGCAACCACATTTGTAACGCAAGCTGCTGGGAGTCAGCAAGCTGACCTGCAAGCTGCTGATGGGCTTGAAACCACTCATGCGCTTGGGTGCCGACAGGCACAAGCCCTAACTGTTTGGCTAGCCATACGTTAGAAGTGCCTTTTAAAGGCGGATAGACCGCGTGCAGACGTGTCACTATCGCCTGATGGACCTCACGAGAAAAACGACGCCGCGTGCCAAAGTCAACGAGCTGGAACCCATGGGCAAATCCCTCTTTAGGGAGATGGGCTAACTTATCGTCAAGACGTGCAATCGCGTCATCGACACTTAGTTGAGCGTAACAAGCGCGGTTTCTCAGCTCACAAATAATCGCCAGTAGTGGCACTTCCCATAGAATCACCTCTTGCCAAGGGCCGGCGATATGAATTGCTAATTGACCGTCTTCGACACCGACAGTGACTTGGTCAGGATCGAATTGAAAACCTGACAAAAAGGCGAGAAAGTCTGCTTGATATAGACCTAGCGAGTCCAGATAGCTGAGCTCGTCTGCATGAAACCGCAACGTCGCGAGATGATTGACATGCTCCACCACCTGTTCACGTAGGTAGGAGAGGTTTTCATCACTGCGGCAGTAAAAGTCAGCGGTAACATGGACATCAGGATAATGATGAAATACGGCCTGCTGCATATTGATTTTATAAGCATCAGTATCCAAGAGTGATGTAATGATCGGATTGTGCATGCGTGGTGAACGCCTTACGGGTTACAAAACGAAATGAGCGTCATAGTACCGCAATTTTTAGAAAATTTAACCGTCGTCACATTATATTTCAGTCGGGATTGGCAGGCTGCGTTGACATTATACTGCGCTTATTGGATGTAAACGCAAACATTTGATAACAAACTGTTAAATCTATAGTCATTAATGCCGAGCCGCGGTATGGTATGGCATGCAAAATCGCCCTTGGGCGAATGAATACAGTTCGTTGGCTGAGGTACACTCGATAAAAAGGAAACGACATGTCTCAACAACCCACCGCCAAATACCGTGATGATTACCGTGCGCCGGACTTTACCATTACGGATATCAACCTTGAATTTGATCTTGATCCGAACAACACCCTAGTCACGGCGGTTAGCCAGGTGAAACGCCTGAATGATCACGCCACCGATCTGGTGTTAGACGGGGACGCGCTCACGTTAGTGCGCCTAGATATCAACGGCGACCCCTGGACAGCCTATAGTGAAGAGGCGGGCAAATTGATTGTCCGAGACGTTCCAGCCGCATTTACTTTAACCATCCAAACTCAGCTCGATCCTGAAAACAATACCGCTCTCGAGGGGTTATATATTTCGGGCGGGGCTTATTGTACTCAGTGTGAGGCGGAAGGATTTCGCCGGATCACTTATTATCTCGACCGTCCCGATGTGTTAGCTCGCTTTACCACCAAGGTGATTGCGGATAAATCTACATACCCATACTTACTCAGTAACGGCAATAAGATTGCGTCGGGTGATTTGGAAGGTGGCCGCCACTGGGTAGAATGGCATGACCCGTACGCGAAACCCAGTTACCTATTTGCACTGGTCGGCGGCGATTTTGATGTGTTACGTGATACGTTTGTGACCCGCTCTGGGCGTGATGTGGCACTGGAAATCTTTGTTGATAAAGGGAATTTAGATCGTGCCGATCATGCGATGACTTCATTGAAGAACGCAATGAAATGGGWTGAAGAGCGGTTTGATCTTGAATATGATCTAGATATTTACATGATCGTCGCCGTTGACTTCTTCAACATGGGTGCCATGGAGAATAAAGGCTTAAACATCTTTAACTCCAAGTATGTATTGGCAAACGCCGAAACCGCCACCGACACCGATTATCTCGGCATCGAAGCGGTCATTGGTCATGAGTACTTCCATAACTGGACGGGGAACCGAGTGACATGCCGTGATTGGTTCCAACTTAGCCTGAAAGAAGGGTTAACTGTTTTTCGTGATCAAGAGTTCTCCTCCGACTTAGGCTCGCGCTCTGTCAACCGTATCAGCAATGCGCGTATTATGCGTGGCCCCCAGTTTGCTGAAGATGCCAGCCCTATGTCTCATCCGATCCGGCCAGAAAAAGTGATCGAAATGAATAACTTTTACACCCTGACGGTGTATGAAAAGGGCAGTGAAGTTATTCGTATGATGCATACTATTTTGGGTGAAACCGGGTTTCAAAAAGGGGTCAAACTCTACTTTGAACGTCATGACGGTACAGCAGCCACTTGTGATGATTTTGTTCAAGCAATGGAAGATGCGTCTGGGGTCGATCTGACTCAGTTCCGCCGTTGGTACAGCCAATCTGGGACGCCGGTGTTGAATGTATCATCGACCTATGACCCCGATAGCAAACAGTTGGCGTTACATGTCACGCAGCACACGCCGCCAACAGCGGATCAGCAAGAGAAGTTGCCGCTATATATTCCACTGGATATTGCACTCTATCGTCGCGACGGCAGTGTGATTGAGTTACAACGTCACGGTGAGTCGGTCTCAAACGTCCTGGCGGTGACAGATGCTGAGCAGACCTTTATTTTCGATGGGGTGGATGAGCAACCTGTGCTTTCCCTGCTCAGGGAGTTCTCCGCGCCAGTGAAGCTTGAACATGACTATCAAGACGATGAGTTGGCATTCTTACTGCAACATGCGCGCAATGATTTCGCGCGGTGGGATGCGGGTCAGAGTCTACTGGCCAAGCATATTAAGGAGAACGTCGCACGGGTACAAAACGAACAGCCTATTGATGTGCCCTTGTCAGTGATTGATGCATTTCGTGGCGTATTGCTCAGCGACAACACGGATCCGGCATTGATTGCGGAAGTGATCAACTTACCGACCGAGACGGAAGTGGCTGGCTGGTTTGATATTGTCGACGTTGATGCGATTCATCAAGTCATGGCGGCGTTCAAGCAACAATTTGCCGATCATATGGTTGATGAGTTTGACGCGGTATACCGTCAGTATGCGCAACCTGAATATCAGATCACCCACAAAGCGATCGGTGAACGCGCTTTACGTAATGCCTGTTTGAGCTATCTCGCGCACACGGAAAACGGCAACACGCATGTAGAGCGTCATTACCAAGCCGCGAACAATATGACTGACACCATGGCAGCATTGAATGCCGCTAACAATGCGCAATTACCGTGTCGTGAACCACTGATGAAAGATTTCAGTGATAAATGGCAGCATGATGGACTGGTGATGGACAAATGGTTCATGCTCCAAGGTGCGAACCCTTCCGAGACTGCCTTAGAGCAGGTGAAAGCACAGATGGCGCACCCTGCCTTTACGCTCAAAAACCCCAACCGTGTACGCAGTTTGGTCGGGGCATTTTGTAATCGTAATCCGGCGCGTTTTCATGCCCAAGATGGTAGCGGCTACCGCTTTTTAAAAGAGATCTTGGTGACCTTGAATCAGTCGAATCCACAGGTGGCATCACGATTGATTGATCCTATGCTCAAACTGGCCTATTACGATCACCATCGCCAGCAGCAAATGCGACAGGTACTGCAAGAGTTGGCAGATATGGATAACTTAGCTGCGGATCTCTATGAAAAAGTAGAAAAAACACTTGAGCAGTAAGAAACGATTTGGGATAAAATCAGCCAAGCGTTAACAAGTGTGAAAAGCCGTCCACCTTGGGCGGCTTTTTGTTTTCGGTGGTTGATTGGTTTGCGGTGTCACGGTGATAGGTTGAGCGGAAGAGATGGAGTATTATTTTAACGTTTACATTGCTTACTCAGAGTATCAACACTACTACAGTGGTGCCGCGGCCAATGTGGTGGTGACGACCGATCAGGGTCTGCGTCTTCAGATCCCGGCTTCGCGTTTTCGTCCTTTCCTATCGCAACTCGGTATACGCGGGCGTTTTAAACTGGTGACCGACGCCAACCATAAGTTCCAGTCGTTAATGCGGGTTGCTTAGTGGTGCGCGAGTGATGCCTCGCCAATTCTTCTGTTTAAATAGCCACACCAGTCACATTCTGGCGAAATTCGCGTAAATCCAGCCGTTTACCTATAACGTTTTTACCTGCCAAGCCTTACACTAGACAGTGCGTTTGTTAACGCAATGTTTACCTCTGAATACTCACAACGATAATGTTCTAAAAAGGACAACGGAGCTCCAGAATGACCTCGCGTGACCCTATAGTACCTGTGTTACTTGAGAAGGTTTATCAGCTGATTGCCGATAAACTGGATGATACTCAACAACCACTTGTCGATGCATTAGCCAAAAGGATATTGGGTCAAATCTCTGATGATGACTTGCAGGAACGCAATGAGTCAGATCTCTATGGTGCTGTGATGAGTTTGTGGCACCATCTAAACACCTTCGAACAAGACAAAGTGTTTGTAAAAGTCTTTAACCCGAGCCTCAGTGGTAATGGCTGGCAGTCCACCCACACCATTGTCGAGATCTTAGCACCAGATGCCCCCTTCCTGGTCGACTCGGTGCGCATGGCCCTCAACCGTTTGGGGATCACGACCCACCTAATGCTTAATACCCCGATAAAATCACAAAAAAATGATCAGGGTAACGTGATTGGGATTGGCGGTGACAACGGGCAGTTCCAAAGTACGTTCCACATCGAAATCGACAAAATGTCCGATGAGTCAGAGATGGCGGCATTAGAGGCGGAATTGTCTGAAACCTTGATGGATGTGGTGATGGTGGTAAACGACTGGAAGCCGATGCGTGAGCAAATGCTTGCGCTGGTATCGGAGCTGAAAGATACACCGTTACCCATTGATGATGAACGTCGCCAAGAAGCGATCGAGTTTTTGAGCTGGATTACCGACAACAACTTTACCTTTATGGGGTATAAGTGTTTTGACTTAGTCGCGGTGGAAGGGGATTACGAGCTTCGTGCTAGCGCAGATTGCAATGCACTCGGCTTAGCCAAAAAGCATAAATCGCCCGCTGTCCTCAGCCTATCAGACATGCCAGAGTCAGCGCGCGCCGAGGCGCTGAAAAAAGAATTACTGGTGTTGACGAAAAGCAATGCTAAATCTCGTGTCCATCGTCCGGCTTATGTGGATTACATCGGGATCAAAAAATTTGATCAAGATGGCAATGTGATTGGTGAGCACCGTTTCACCGGTCTTTATGCATCTTCAGCGTATAACCAATCCACCGCCAGTATTCCCGTCTTGCGTAACAAAGTGCGTCGCATTCTTGATAACAGTGGCTTTTATCGTGAATCACACTCGTGGAAAGCACTGGCGAATATTTTGGAAAACTATCCCCGTGATGAGCTTTTTCAGGCGACCGAAGAAGAAATGCGCGACGTTGGGATGGGCGTGGTGCAAATGCAAGATCGTGACATGCTGCGCGTGTTTGTTCGTCGCGATCCATTCGGGCGGTTTTTCTCGTGCATGGTGTATATCACCCGTGAGCGCTATAACACCGAGTTCCGTCGTCAAACCCAACGTATTCTTCAGCAGTACTTTGGCTCTGATCAGACGGTAGAATTTACCACTTTCTTCTCGGAAAGCCCCTTGGCGCGGACGCACTATATCGTCCGAGTAGAAAACAACAATTTCGATATTGATGTGAAGAAGATCGAACACAATCTAACAGAAGCGGCTTCGTCTTGGGACGATCGTCTGCAAGAGGCTGTGATCGCAAACTTTGGTGAAAACCGAGGCACACCGATCGCCAAGCGTTACCTGCGGGCGTTTCCACGTTCGTACAAAGAGGCCATGCTGCCTGGATCAGCGGTGGCGGATATTGAGCGCCTTGAGGGACTCAGTGATGATAACAAGCTCGATATGCTGCTTTATCGCCCCCAAGAGGTAAGCCATCAATCGAACGCGATCAGCCTGAAACTCTTCCAAAAAGGCGAACCTATTCACTTGTCTGATGTGATGCCAATGCTAGAAAACCTTGGCTTACGCGTGATTGGTGAATCACCTTATGAAGTAGAAACCAGTCAAGGGGATGTATACTGGATCCTCGACTTTTCGATGTTGCACAGTGCTGGATCGGCGTTTGATCTTGGTAATGCCCGGGATCGTTTTCAGCATGCCTTTGCGGATATCTGGCATGGCCGTCTGGATAACGATGGCTTCAACCGCCTGGTGCTTAATGCCAGTTTGTCGGGGCGTGAAGTGACGATTTTACGTGCGTATGCGCGTTATATGCGTCAAATTGGCTTTCCATTTAGCCAGGCCTATATTGAAGAGACGCTAGCGTCACACTCTCAACTTGCCAGTTTCTTGGTAAAACTATTCAATACGCGTTTTGACCCGGTTGGTAAACAAACGAAGCGGGCACAAGACATCATCATCAATGATATCGAAGAAGCCCTCGATAATGTCGAGAGTCTTGATGATGACCGTATTATTCGCCGCTATATGGAAATCATGTTGGCGACCACGCGAACGAACTTTTTCCAAAAAGATCCGGACAATGGCCAAGACAAGCCTTACTTGTCGTTAAAACTCGAGGCCTCTGAGATCCCGGATATGCCTAAACCTGTTCCGGCATTCGAGATCTTCGTGTATTCACCGGATGTAGAAGGGGTGCATTTACGCGGCGGCAAAGTCGCACGTGGTGGCTTGCGGTGGTCCGATCGGCAAGAAGACTTCCGCACCGAAGTGCTGGGGCTGGTTAAAGCGCAGCAAGTGAAAAACACGGTGATTGTGCCCGTCGGAGCCAAAGGTGGGTTTGTATGCAAGCGACAGCACCAGCTCTCGGGCCGAGATGCAATTTTTGCAGAAGGGAAGCGCTGCTATCGGATCTTCATCCAAGGGTTGCTCGATATTACCGATAATATCGTGGAAGGCACCCTGACACCGCCGCAACACGTTGTGCGTCATGACGAAGATGATGCCTATCTCGTGGTGGCTGCAGATAAAGGTACCGCGACCTTCTCCGACCTTGCTAACAGTGTCTCAGCGCAATATAACTTCTGGCTGGGCGATGCTTTCGCGTCTGGTGGCTCCAACGGTTATGACCACAAAAAAATGGGGATCACCGCAGCGGGTGCTTGGGAATCGGTGAAGCGTCATTTCCGCGAAGTGGATATCAATTGTCAAACCACAGACTTTACCTGTGTGGGGATTGGCGATATGGGAGGCGACGTGTTTGGTAATGGCATGTTGCTCTCTAAACATATTCGCTTAGTGGCAGCCTTTAACCACATGCATATCTTCATTGACCCTGAACCTGATGCCGCGAAAAGCTGGAAAGAGCGTCAACGCCTTTTCAACCTGCCGCGCTCAAGCTGGGAAGATTATGACAGCGAGTTGATTTCCAAAGGCGGGGGGATATTCTCTCGTCGAGCGAAGTCGATTAACTTAACGCCAGAAATACAAAAACTGCTTGGTACACGCAAGCAATCCATGGCGCCGAACGATCTGATCAAACAGATCTTAAAAGCCAAAGTCGATCTGCTATGGAATGGTGGGATTGGCACCTATGTTAAATCGTCCGATGAAACCCATACCTCTGTTGGCGATCGCGCCAATGATGGGTTACGTGTTAACGGCAATGAAGTCGGTGCGCGCATTATCGGTGAAGGCGGTAACTTAGGGATGACACAACTGGGGCGTATTGAGTATGCGCTCAAAGGTGGCCGCGTCAATACCGACTTCATTGACAATGTCGGCGGGGTAGATTGCTCAGATAACGAAGTTAATATCAAGATCTTGCTCAATGGGCTGGTCGCTGCCGGTGACTTGACCATGAAAAAACGCAACGAGCTTTTGGAGCGGATGGAAGATGAAGTGTCTGATATCGTGCTTGAAGATGCGTACAGTCAGAGCGAGTCAATTTCCGTAACCCACAATCAGCAAGCGGCGTTATTAAAAGAGCAGATCCGCTTTATTCATTATCTTGAAAAAGAGGGCAAGCTGGATCGTGCACTTGAATATTTGCCGGATGATGAGACCTTGTCTGAGCGTAACTTACGTGGCACGGGCCTAACTCGCCCAGAAATTGCTGTGCTGGTGGCGTACGGGAAGATGGTGCTCAAAGAGCAACTGGTGGTTGATGAAGTGACGCAAGATGCACACTTTGGCCAGCTACTCCCCAGTTATTTCCCGAAAGAGTTACAGCGTCACTATCGCAAAGAAATGGAATCCCATCCATTGAGAGGCGAGATCATCGCTACCGCCTTGGCGAACCAGATGTCGAACGACATGGGCTTCAATTTCATTACGCGTATGCAAGATGAAACGGGAGCAAGTGTCAGTGACATTGCCAAATCGTATGCGATTGCCCGTGACGTGTTTGGTTTTGAACAACTGTTTGACGATGTGCGAGCGCTAGATAATCAGGTCAGCGCCAAGGTGCAATACGATATCTTGTTCCGTTGTCGCCGGATGCTACGCCGAGCAACCCGATGGATGCTACGTAACAAACGCAAAGGGGAAAGTATCGAGGCACAAGTGGCCTTTTATCGTCCGGCGCTGCAAAACTTGGTCGAGCACTTGGATGACTATCTGGTTGAGAGTGAAATCAAAGAGCATGATCAACAAGCGGAGACGCTACGACAAGCTGGGGTGCCGGATGCACTGGCGAATAGAGTCTGTCGTCTAACCAGCGTGTTCTCTGGATTGGACTTAGCACAGGTGTCAGAGCAGCTGAATAAACCGTTCGAGCTGGTGGCACGCTTGTACTATGTGCTAGGGGATAGCTTGTCACTGCACTGGTTCTTGAAACAAATCAACAACCAACCGGTGGATAACCACTGGCAAGCGTTGGCGCGTGCGTCTTTCCGCGAAGATCTGGATTGGCAGCAACGATTACTCACCGCCCGTATCGTGTCCGAAATGGCAACCGATCAAGATGCTGAGACGGGATTAGCCCAGTGGATGGATGAGCACGTAGTCATTCTCGGGCGTTGGCAGAGCATTGTTGATGAGTTCAAAGTGGGCTCAGTGCATGAGTTTGCCAAGTTCTCCGTCGCGTTACGCGAATTGTCGCTGTTAAATTTAAATTGAATTAAAGCGCCAATAACGCAATAATCTAGCCCCGTTTATACGGGGCTTTTTTATTAGGAGGGATAATGCTTTACCGCCTCGCCAGACCGGCTATCTTTCAGTTAGATCCAGAAAAAGCACATGATCTAACCATCAACACCCTTTCTCGATTCCATCACACCCCGCTTCGTTTTCTCTATTCCCAACAGCTTCCTCCTCGTCCAGTTACCGTAATGGGACTCAACTTTAATAATCCCGTTGGTCTAGCGGCAGGATTGGACAAAAACGGCGAGTGCATAGAAGCCTTTGGTGCGATGGGTTTTGGTTTTGTGGAAGTGGGGACAGTGACACCCCGGCCACAACCGGGAAACGACAAACCTCGACTTTTTCGTATTAAAGCCGCCGAGGGGATCATCAACCGTATGGGGTTCAATAACCTGGGGGTTGATGCGTTGGTAGAAAACGTCAAGCGTGCGAAAAACTTCGACGGTGTGTTGGGTATTAATATTGGCAAGAACAAAGATACACCCATCGAGCAGGGCACCGATGACTATGTCGTCTGTATGCGAAAAGTGTACCCATATGCCGACTATATCGCCGTTAATATCTCGTCGCCCAATACGCCAGGATTACGGACGTTGCAATATGGCGAGATGTTCGACGAACTCCTGAGCACACTGAAAGCCGAACAGGCACAGTTGGCAGACACTCACGATAAATACGTGCCTCTGACGGTTAAGATTGCCCCAGATTTGAGTGAAGAAGAAATTCAACAAGTGGCGCAAGCACTGATTCGTCACCAGATCGATGGTGTGATTGCGACCAACACCACGCTTGAGCGCTCATTGGTAGATGGTATGCCTCATTATCGTGAAGCGGGTGGGCTAAGTGGCCGTCCTGTTCAACTAAAAAGCACCGAGGTTATTCGTCAACTACATCGTGCGCTCGATGGGGCGATGCCCATCATCGGTGTAGGGGGAATTGATTCAGTCACGGCGGCGCGTGAAAAGTTGGAGGCAGGGGCGGATTTGGTGCAAGTCTACTCTGGGTTGATTTACCAAGGCCCTGGGCTCATAAAACAAATCGTGCGTCATATTTAAGTTAGGAAATAAAGTCTTAAGGTATAAAAGGGGGCGTTTTCTTCCCCTTTTTTTTTCGCTTCAGCCCATTACACTTCAGGCAATGGCAGTTTTGGTATCGCCAGACACCCAGTTAGTGAGTCATCGCGGGAGCTGAAGTATGTTAAAACCTAATAATGCATGGAGATGGTATTTCGATAATACGTCGAATTCACTAATGCTGGATTTAGGCGACGACATGGTTTTTCGCGTGGCGGTCAACGCCAAACATCTCATCCCCGATGCGTTCTCATCATCCCCATTTTCTGTTGAGGATGCATCACTCTTTCAACGTTTGACCGATCCCCTGTCAAACCTCTCTCTTWCCGGCCCTCGTCAGGCCGAACTCGCTTTGAACGCAGTGGCAGCCTATCGCTTCCACAAACCTGTCTTACCTAAAAGCTGGTTTTTCGAGCCACAACAAGACACTATCGCCACCCCTGAGTGGGGGCAAATAGTCGAGCTCACCAGCCAAACAGGGGATAGGGCGCCGTTTATTATCATAGAGAACGCCGGTTCTGCCTCGCTCTGCATGCTCGCACGTGAGGCTGATTTTGAACTGAGCGCGAATAAAACAATGGCGTTTTGTGGTGCGATTAAAGTAATGAACGACCGGCTATCGCAACCAATACTTCAAACAAATAGCCAAAAAGGTCGCTTTGCGTTAGTGGGCTGAGTGGTTTTCACTCAGCCCACGCCTCCTTTCTTCCCTCACTTTTCTTGTTTCTTGTACAGATTACAGCGCTATAGCTGTATCTTGACGTTTCTTATACCAAACAGATGTGCATAAAAAATGTGATATCAGTTCATTTTATGAGCGAAAAGTGTGCACATGCCTGCGCATTTTTTCATTGATTTGGGGATGTTTTCACCCTTATAAGGCCAATGAATGACGCCTTTCTTCCTATTTTAGCCGTTAAAATGCTTGAATAAATCCATCCTGGTCTAGTCCAGCTTACGCAATTTGCGATTCATTCCCAAAGGGAAAGATAAGCCATTTTCGTTTTAATAGTATCAGACATAATGTGCGTAATAGTCACAGTGAATGCTTACACGCGTTCAGCTCAAAACGGATTTGGCGAGGTGAGATGAGTGACAAAGCAAGGTGGTTTCCTGAGGGAAACAGGTATGCGCATCAAGTTGGGGTGATTGATTCCCATTGGAAACAAAGATGCCTAGATATCTGTTTCTTATTGGAAACAACAATTCGGCGATTTATTCATCACTCAATGAGATTGTCGCCGCTTGGGTCAACGATAGGCGTAAGATTGATGTATAATCGCCGCCATGATGACAACGACGCCCAAAGGGTGTAGAGACTGAATGAAACACTATCTCGCAATAACCGCTCGAGGTCTCGAGCACATGCTAGCTCAAGAGCTTGAACAACTTGGCGTATCTAGCCTCAAACAAGTCCATGCAGGGGTTAAATTTAAAGCCGACGATTCAACACTGTATCAATGCTGTTTATGGAGTCGGATTGCGTCACGGTTCGTCTTGGTGCTGGGCGAGTTTGCGGTGCGCGATGATATGGATCTCTACCTCGGTGCAACGGCCATTAACTGGCCAGATTATTTTCACGCCAGTCAGCGGATTGCGGTGGACTTTAATGGTACCAATCGCGAGATACGTAACAGCCAGTACGGGGCGTTGAAAGTCAAAGATGCGATTGTAGACAAATTTGAAAAGTCGAATTTGCCCCGTCCAAGCGTCGACCGCGAGCAGCCTGATTTACGTATCCATATGCGGTTATCGAAAGATCAAGGCCTGCTTGGGATTGATATGGTGGGGAGTGGCTTGCATCAGCGTGGCTATCGCACCCAGGCTGGCGCGGCACCATTACGAGAAACCCATGCCGCGGCTTTGGTGGCACGGAGTGGCTGGAAGCCCGATCAGCCTTTGATGGACATCATGTGTGGCTCGGGTACCTTGCTGATAGAAGCGGCGATGATGGCAGCGAAAATTGCGCCTGGATTAAAGCGCAAGCGTTGGGGCTTTGAATCATTGTTGGGCTTTGATGATGAAGCCTTTAAAGCGATCAAAGCTGAAGCGAGTGTCAAGGCGAAACGAGGTGTAAGTCAGTGCCAGACACGTTTTTATGGCACTGATAACGATGCCCGTATCATTGAGACAGCACGTGCGAATGCACGACGTGCTGGCGTTGGTGAATTGATTGACTTTGAAACGGTTGATGCCACCCAAGTGACGCCGCCTGAGGGATTCTCAGGGGGACATATTCTTTCTAATCCGCCGTATGGGGAGCGCTTGGGAACCACGCCTAGTTTGATAGCCCTCTACACGCAGCTCGGTGATCACCTTAAAGAGGCATTTGCGGGGAACACGGTTTCTTTGTATTCAGGTTCGGAAGAGTTGCTTAGTTGCTTGCGGATGCGTGCGGATGACAAATTTAATCTACGCAACGGTGCGTTAGATTGTGTGATGAAAACCTATGCGATCACCGCGCGTGGTGAAAAATCGGAGAGTGAGGCGGCAAAGGCGGACGTCGCCCCAGATTTTGCTAATCGCTTGCGCAAGAACATGACCAAACTGGATAAATGGGCAAAGAAACAAGCGCTAGAGTGTTATCGACTCTATGATGCTGACTTACCAGACTATAAAGCCGCGATTGATCGGTATCGCGACTTTTTGGTCATCCAAGAATATGCGGCACCGAAAACCATTGAGCCAGAAAAAGCACGTCGTCGCTTGCTGGATATGGTGCGCGCAGCCATCGCGGTGACCGGTGTGGATGCCAATAAAGTGGTGCTAAAAACGCGCGAAAAGCAAAAGGGCAATAATCAATATCAAAAACTCGCCGGCGCATCTAGAACGATGACGGTCGATGAATATGGCGTGGCGCTTGAAGTTAATCTCTATGATTACCTGGATACAGGATTATTTCTCGACCATCGCTATACCCGTCGTCTAATTGGTGAGAAAGCACAAGGGAAAGATTTCCTTAACCTCTTTGCCTACACGGGCAGCGCGTCCGTTCATGCTGCGGCAGGTGGTGCACGGTCTACAACGACTGTCGACATGTCAAAAACCTATATAGCGTGGGCTGAACGCAATATGGCGCTCAATGGCATTGTCGGACGTCAGCACCGTTTTGAGCAGGCAGACTGTCTACAATGGATTCGCCAGTCTAACCAGCAATTTGATTTGATCTTTATCGATCCGCCGACATTCTCCAACTCGAAAAGAATGCAGAGCACTTTCGATGTTCAACGTGATCACCTTGATGTGCTTTTAGCACTGAAGGACCGTTTGCGTCCCGATGGGGAAATTATTTTTTCCAACAACAAACGGCACTTTAAGATGGATAGTGAGGGGTTAGCCGCGGCCGGCTTACGTGCGGAGAATATTAGCAAGCGTTCGATTCCTGAAGATTTTGCCCGCAACCCACATATCCATAATTGCTGGATAATCCGTCATCAGGCAGTATCAGCATGACACTCGTATTGTTTAGCACGGAAGGGTGCCACCTTTGTGAACAAGCGTGGGCACTCTATCAATCTCTCGGTTATCAAACGCCACTCAACAGTCAAGACATTGCCTTTGACGATGCGCTCTTTGAGCGTTACGGCGTCACAATCCCTGTGATTGCAATCCGCGATCAGTCTGGAAAGGTGAGGGCTGAATTAGGATGGCCGTTTGATCACACACAATTACAAGCTTGGTTAACGCAACATGGCATTGATTAAAATAACCTCCGCCCAGTTGGCGTATGGCGACAACCCATTACTGGACAAAACAGACTTTATTCTTCAGCCAGGTGAGCGCGTGTGTCTTGTTGGACGCAATGGTGCGGGCAAGTCGACGCTGATGAAAGTCCTTGATGGTCAGGTACAGCTCGATGATGGCAGTATTCAAAGCCAATCTGAACTTAAAGTCTCTCGGCTTGAGCAAGATCCACCACGAGATAGTCAAGGCACTGTGTTTGACTATGTGGCCGAAGGTCTCGCTGAGGCAGGGGACAAGCTAAAGCAGTATCACCAACTGATCGCGAAGATCGAAGCAGATCCTAGCGATCGCAACATAGCCGAGTTGGCCAAAGTGCAAGAAGCACTGGACCATGCTGACGCTTGGCGCTTTGACAATCAAATAATGGTGGTATTAGGGGCATTAGGACTGGAAGGTAACACCGCGCTTAAAGCCCTATCGGGTGGCTGGCAACGCAAAGCCGCCTTAGCGCGCGCACTTGTCTGCGAGCCGGATGTGTTGCTTCTTGATGAGCCAACTAACCATCTGGATGTTTCGACGATTCTGTGGTTGGAGCAGTTCTTGAAAGACTTTAAAGGCGCGATCGTCTTTATCTCGCATGACCGTTCGTTTATCGGGGCAATGGCCACGCGTATCGTGGATCTTGACCGCGGCAAGTTGACCTCATGGCCAGGTGATTATCAAACCTATCTGGACGGTAAAGAAGAAGCTCTGCGTGTAGAAGCCGAGCAAAATGCCGAGTTTGATAAAAAACTTGCCCAAGAAGAGGCTTGGATTCGTCAAGGTATCAAAGCGCGTCGCACCCGCAATGAAGGACGTGTACGCGCATTGAAAGCGCTACGGCAAGAGCGTGCGAGTCGTGTTGAGTTACAGGGTAACGCAAATCTGCAGCTCGATGACGCCAACCGCTCGGGGAAAATTGTGTTTGAAGCCGAAAACGTTGCCTTTACCTATCAAGATCAGCCACTGATTAAGCCATTTAGCTTTACGGTGATGCGCGGCGATCGCATTGCACTAATTGGCCCCAACGGATGCGGTAAGAGTACACTGTTGAAGCTTATGCTTGAAAAACTCACCCCAGACAGCGGGCACTTGCACGTGGGGACCAAGCTCGACGTGGCCTATTTTGACCAATATCGTGAGAAATTGGACCCAGAAAAAACGGTGATCGACAACCTGGCAGGGGGCAAAACAGAAGTTGAAGTAGGTGGCCGAAAACGTCATGTCATGGGTTATCTACAAGACTTCTTGTTTCATCCACGCCGTGCGCAAACCCCGGTGAAAGCGCTATCAGGAGGAGAGAAAAACCGCCTATTGCTGGCCAAGCTTTTCCTCAAGCCTGCCAACTTACTGGTACTTGACGAGCCGACCAACGATCTTGATATCGAAACGCTCGAGTTGCTGGAAGACTTACTTTCACAGTTCCAGGGAACCCTGTTATTGGTCAGCCACGACCGTCAGTTTGTCGACAACACAGTGACGCACAGCTGGATATTTGAAGGCGACGGCACCATTAATAAATTTGTTGGGGGGTATCACGATGCCCAACAACAGCGTGAGCAGTATCTCAAAGCCATCACACCCAATAGCCGTAACCATTCAATGAGTGGTGAGGGTGATACGGAACAAAAGACGGCAAAACCTAAGAGTAAGCCACGCAAGCTATCTTATAAACTGCAACGTGAGCTAGAAGCCCTGCCGGCGCGGCTTGAGGCGTTAGAAGAAGAGATTGAAGCGTTACAATCAGAAATGAACGATCCTGATTTTTTCTCGAAAAGTCAGGACATTACTCAACCTAAACTGACCCGATTAGCTGAGGCTGAACAAGCTTTAGAGCAAGCCTTTGAACGCTGGGAAGAATTAGAGGCTATGCAATAATTGTGTTAGTGACGTTGTCACATATAGAGGGATATGACTCACATTTTGTTTAGTCGTTGCTCGATAGTGCTTGCTTAAAAAATAATCATGATCGAAGCTGTAGAGGATGCTTCATAAAAACGTCATAGACGGAAGTATCCTTGCAAATGGCAAGCAGCATTGAACAAAATGGAATAAAGAGGGCGACCCTATGAAAAGACAGAAGCGAGATCGTTTGGAACGCGCACAGTCAAAGGGCTTTCAAGCTGGGATAAACGGTCGATCGTCTGAACTATGTCCTTACCAACAAACGGATGCGAGAAGTAGCTGGCTTGGCGGATGGCGCGAAGGCAGAACCAGTAAATCGGAAATGATGAAGTAACCTCTTTTTATATTTCACGGCCTTATCGTTTTGGTAAGGCCTTTTTAAACACATCTTAATGCACTATAACTTTATATATTTGCCACTAAACAAACATAAATACAGCAATCAATTTATCCAATCACTAAAAATTTCCTTCTTAGTTATCCAAAAGCGGAGAAGTACTTGATAAGTAGGAAGGGAGGGGTAATAGAAGCCGGCGATGGTCATCTCACCGGCTCGACAGAGAGGATTAGAATGCGGATGTGTCTTGGAAAAGACCCACTTTCAGATCTTTAGCGACGTAAATCTCTTTATCATCAACGTAGACGCGGCCATCACCGACACCCATAACGAGTTTACGGTTAATCACGCGTTTCATGTGAATTTCATAACGAACACGCTTAGCCGTTGGCAATACTTGTCCGGTAAACTTCACTTCACCAACACCCAGGGCACGGCCTTTGCCTTCGCCGCCAACCCAGCCGAGGAAAAAGCCAACTAGCTGCCACATAGCATCTAAGCCAAGGCAACCTGGCATCACTGGATCACCTGGGAAATGGCAGTCGAAAAACCATAAATCTGGGTTGATATCCAACTCAGCGACAATCACGCCTTTATCAAAGTCACCACCTTGATCGGTAATGTTGGTGATACGGTCCATCATCAGCATGTTTGGTGCCGGAAGCTGTGGACGTCCCGGGCCAAAGAGCTCACCTTGGCTAGATGCGAGTAAATCGTCGCGGTTATAGGAATTTTGGCGTTTCATTATATCTAAACTGCTCCTTATTCAATTGCGAGCAGGTTAGCGTACACGTGTACGCCAAACAACTCGGATCAGTACTGGCCAAACCAGTTTTTTAAGCGTTTAAACAAACTGTTGCAGCTTTGTTTTTCATCAGTATGAAAATGATTTATTCGATTAGATATTTTTCTTAGCAATGTCTCCTCATCGTCTCCGGAGAATGGGAGACCTGTCACAAGCGGCAAGGCTTGTTCGACATCATCCACCGCCCAAATATGAAATTGACCGGCTTTAATCGCTTCAACAACGTCGTTCCGTAGACACAAGGATGAGAGATTCGTTTTAGGTAACACGACACCTTGTTGACCCGTTAATCCTCGATGCGCGCAAACTTGATAATAACCTTCAATTTTTTCATTAATCCCGCCTACCGCTTGTACGCGACCAAATTGGTCAACTGCACCAGTGATGGCAATGGCTTGATTAATCGGTTGTTGAGATAGCGCGCTCACAAAGGCACACAACTCGGCCAAGGATGCACTGTCACCATCCACTTCACTATACGATTGTTCGAATACAATGGAAGCCGAATAGGGTAAAGGGTCATCAAGATTTAGCGCCACGCTCACAAAGGCTTGCATAATCATCATGCCTTTGGCGTGAATGTTACCTGCAAGCTCGGCTTTGCGCTCCACATCAGCAATATCGCCATCACCGGAGTGAACAACACAAGAAATTCTCGCTGGCTCACCGTAACTCATCGGATGGCCAGGCACTTCGATCACAGTTAAACCGTTGATTTGGCCGATATGCTCGCCACGGGTATCAATAAAAACCTGTCCTTTGTGGATATCTTCAATCGCACGCTCGGGGAGATAGGCAGCACGTTGGTAACGCTGAGAGATAGCGGCATCAATGGCGGCTTTGTCGAGCGCATCCGACGCCGTTATGACAGACTCAGCCAGTAGTTGCTGATACCAAACCGGACACAAGGGCATCCGCCATTGATCTTCGCTTTCTCGTGCCCCTGCTTGTAATAAACGCACTAAGCCTGATTCTGTCATGGGTAAATGCGTTTGAGCGGTGACCAAGCCTTTAAGCCAAGCAAAGTAGGGCACAATGGTGGCCGAGTCGAGCGCAATATCTTGCTCATATTCGGCATAAGCTGACAGACCTTCGTAGAGATCAGGCTCATTGGTTTCAAAGTCGGCCAGCCACTGTCTGTCGCCGACTAACACCAAACGTACGTTCAGTGCCTCATCGGGCAAATCCGTTACTTGATCGGCACGGGCGGTTTGCCAGGCGAGTTTGCCTGATGATAAAAACTGCTTGAGGCGCACCCAGACGCGTGGCTGCTGCAGTACATCCGCCACTTTTAAAATCAATACGCCATCGTGAGCTTGATGCAGTAAACCGTACTTCCTTTGTGACGCTGTCACATTTTTATTCGCATCATAAGCAAAGCCAAACAGTGTTGATTCGGTAAATGCGTCACCGATCACAACCGGCATCTCTGGGTACTGTGCAACTAATTCTGCTTGATAGGCATTAAGATATTGAGGCAAGTCAGCTGACATCACGGTAAGACAAGCCGTTGGACACGAAGGTGACATTAACCAAGTCAGTGCCTTTTTTAAGCGCGATTGCAGTGATAACAGTGAGGCCGCCTCTAAATGCGCGAATTGTGCAATGTCGAGAGAAAACTGAGAATAATGTGGTTTGGCATCACGCCAATCAACTTCATGCATGTCTATGATTACTGACTAAGATTAGAATGGACAGAGTATAAAGGATAACACACTGTGGTAATAGGATAGTGCGGCCATTGGATCGTCCACTGGCGTACGCGGTATCTTTGAGGTGTGCGATAATTGAACAGACAGCGAGTTAGTGTTACGCTGTCACCACTTGGCGTGACTGAAGCTTGGCATATGAAATATCAACAACTCGAGAACCTTGAGGCAGGCTGGAAATGGGCCTACCTAGTGAAAAAGTGGAAAGACGGTGACGCTGTCACAAAATACATTGATAGTGATGAGGCTCAGACGGCCGTTGACGCCTTGTTAGCGCTGGAGCATGAACCAACGCGTGTACATCAATGGATTGAAAAGCACATGTCACCTTCATTGGAGAAAAAGCTAAAACAAGCGATTCGTGCCAAGCGCAAGCGTCACTTTAACGCCGAGCAAGAGCAAACGCGGAAAAAATCGATCGATTTGGATTATCGTGTGTGGGAGAAGCTCTCGCAAAAAGCACACGAGCTTGACGCGACCTTGTCAGATACCATTGAATATTTACTTTCTGAGGCTAATCGCTCAGAGAGTGCCAATAAGCAGGTAGACACCTTAAAGCAAGATCTGAGTAACTTGCTGGGTATGTAGAACCGTTTGACCGATAAGCGAGCATCGCAGTATGGGCTATTTTTTACTTATCTCTTTTGCCATTTTTCTCGCATTTATGTTGATTGACCGGCCACTGATCGTGATTGCGTTTAAAGATGGCCAGCTAGTGCGTCACAAAGGAAAAGTGCCGAAAGGTTTCTTACAWGACTGCCAAGACATTGCGAAGCGTCATCCGTTCACGGGCACAGTGAAAGTGTATAGCAACCGCTTTAAACCCGCGAAGGTGGTGATGTCGCGTAGCATTGATAACCGCACTCAACAACGCATCAAAAACGTATTCCCACATCAGTCATTCAAATAGCACATCAGATTACAAGCCATGCTGGACAAGGAGCGATATGATAAGCGAGAAACGCCATATCGCTCCTATATTGACGCATACCCATCAGTGCGCATTATATAGATTATGTTAAATTAAGGTTTAAGGTCTGACGTTGGATACTGCTTCTGCTCGTTCAGCACTCTTCCTTTTTTGTCATTAAACGTAATTAGCTATTTACCATAAAATAGCTAATTACTACTTCCTTTAATCGTCATTACCCCAAGAGTCGCTTGGCCTAAGTCGATTCAAGTCAGCGGTAATTAGTGGAAAGATCTAATGGCTGATGAGCATGCAGTACGGCGTTAAGGCTTGCCGCCCTAATCGGCTTGGTAACAAAGTCATCCATGCCGGCACGGACACAGCGCTGTTTATCCTCATCCATTGCATTGGCAGTCAGCGCAATGATCGGTCGTTTAAACCCTGAAGCACGCAGCGCTTTGGTGGCAGCGATGCCGTCCATGACAGGCATCGACATATCCATCAGCACAAGATCAAATTCTGTTTGTTTAACCTGTGCCAGTGCTTCTTCACCATTGGATGCTAATACGACGGTATGACCCTGTTTTTCCAGCATTAACCTAACCACCATTTGATTAGCACGGCTATCTTCGGCGACCAATATCGACATAGCCTGCACGGCGTCGGCCGAGACGTTTGGTTGTGCTTGGTGTTTTTGTGCATCTTGAGGTGTTTCGACAATCGGCAAACGAACGCAGAAGTCAGTTCCCTGGTAAGGCTCACTTTCCACGTGAATACTGCCTCCCATCATCTCTACCAGCTTTTTACAAATGGATAATCCAAGGCCAGTACCGCCAAAGCGGCGAGTAATGCTGCCATCCGCTTGAGTAAAAGGCTCAAAGATTCGACCAATCTGTTTTTCGTCGATGCCGATTCCTGAATCTTTCACCCATAACTCGAGTACATCATCATGAGCATCAAGTGACACTGTCACCCCGCCGCGTTCCGTGAATTTTAAGGCATTGGCCACCAAGTTAAGGAGTATCTGCGTAAAGCGGTTCTCATCCATAAACAAGGTGTTGGGCACAGAAGAAGAGACACTAACAGAGAGGTTAATGCGCTTTTTATCGGCCCGCTCAATCAAT
Source organism: Salinivibrio sp. ML290 (assembly GCF_001995695.1). Lineage (NCBI taxonomy): Bacteria > Pseudomonadati > Pseudomonadota > Gammaproteobacteria > Vibrionales > Vibrionaceae > Salinivibrio > Salinivibrio sp. ML290. The sequence goes on from NZ_MUEY01000003.1 coordinate 80,481, forward strand.
TGTTGATAGACATTCGATACGCTATCGCTGGGCTTCATCAATGAGGGAGATAGCGAAAAACGGTTGGACTCAATTTTAGATAGATCGAGWACATCGCTGATCAATGTTAGCAATAGCTGAGCAGATTTATCCATTTGCCCTACCCACTGCTTTTGTTCTTGCGTTAATGAAGAGTGTTGCAATGCATCGATCAATCCTAAAACAGCATTGAGCGGCGTGCGGATTTCGTGGCTCATAACGGCAAGAAACTGCGATTTGGCATTATTGGCTAACTCAGCTTGCTGACGAGCCTGTTGCAATTCGACAACACGACGCTTGGTCGCAGTGATATCTTTAGCCGTCCCTCGATAACCGGCGAGCTCACCGCGCTTATTATAGCAAGGACGGCCTGAGAGGCTTACCCAGTAGTCATGGTGACGAGATTCTATATGCCATTCAATATCGCTAAAGGCTTCTTCTGTGTATATGTACTCTTCTAATTTCGTTTTTAATTCGGCGTCTGATTTGAGCTTTGCCAGCAGGGCTTCAGCATCGATGTCGGTATCAGTATTGGGTGATGACAGGTAAGTCAGTTGAAATTGGTTGTCGAGCTCCCAAAACCAGTCACTGGCTGTTTGGGCAAAGTCTTGAAAGCGTTGCCGGCTAGCATTAAGTTCCTGAGTGCGACTCCCCACTAATGCATGTAGACGGTGACGGTAGTCGATGTCCATAATGGTGCGTTCAATCAAGGGGCGAAATCGGTCGATGACTTGCTGGGCTTCGTTATTAAATGCATCGCGGCGGTGTGACAGCAAAATAAGCATGACTTCGCTGTCATTTACCGTTAACCCGCTAATCAGCGCAGTACCTTGTAAATAACTGGCGTATTGATGCGTTAAGCAATGCATCTCTTTCACCATGCCAGGTTTATAGATAGCAACCGTTTCACCACTTACACAGCGGCGGAACACATCGCCTGTTTGCCAAGTGACTGTTTCCAGTAAGCGTTCAGTCGATACGAGACAGCGAAACGCATCTTCTGTTTCTCGGTTGCGGCTTAGCGCCACGGCGCTATCAAAGCTGACATACCGGCGGATCACATCAAGTAAGGAAGCAAAAATATCGGTTTTTGACGTCGCTTCCGTCATGGCTGAGATTGCCGACAAAATCGCGTCGTTTTCTTCCCTTAAACGCTTTTCTCTTGCTTCAACACGACTGAGTTCAAATAAGGTTTCTTGTAAAGATTCAGAGTCTGAACGTTCAGAGGCCGATACGCGTTTCGACGTCATGATTAATCCTTATGAAATAACACAGCCGAGATCATTAAATTACCATGGGACAGTTCCCCACCTTTAAACAAGCCTTGTTCACCAAAGGTAAACGGGCAGACAAACGGCGCAGTGTATAAGGCCGTGTTGATATTGTCGGCGACTTGGTCAAGGCGATCTTTGACATGAAGCATACACCCCGCACAATAAATCGCCAGTCCACCGAGAGGTTGAGGCGTTCGCAGCGCATGATCGTTTGCCGATTCCACGACTCGACTTGCACGGGCAATCAACCCTTCACTGGTGCCTGTCATAAAGTGCGCGGTTTGCCCTACGGCTATTTGCGAGAAGAGTTCCATGTGCCCTTCTTGGTTAACAAACATGGGGTGTGACAAGGTGTAATAAGGTAAGCCGTGTATCTTGCCCGTTTGTGTCCCGAGCGGATACAAGGTTGATCGTGCGAACAGCGAGTCGCCTAAATCTAGCGTTTGCCCGGTTTCTTCTTCGTACCAGTCTTTATATACCGCCGATGCGGGTTTATGGTCCAAGCTCACTAAGGTGCGACCACGTACCTCTGTGACGACGGCCTTCTTGGTGGTGGCCGCATAACCAGAGTGGAATGAATAACTCACCCGTGCGGTTGGATAAAAAACACTGATTGCGATGCCAGATTGCGCGGTTTGCTCATTATCGAAAATGGCCCATCGTCCGCCGACGGTGTCGGCCGCAGCGGAGCCACCTATCACTGGGACCGATACGCCCAACTCTTCTCGAATGGCGGCTAACGTCGTTTCCTCATCACCCGGTGTACTGTGTAAAGCGATGAGTTTGGGGAGCTCGCCACAACGGCCGCTCTCTTCTATCGCTTGATTAAGCGCAATGCGCGCTGAATCGCGTATAGGACGATGGGCTTGGTGTGGCACGAGGGATGTGCCGTAACTCCCCTTTTCATCACTGCAAGCCCAGACGGCGGCTGTCGGCCCTTCGATATAACCGGCTTGCGTCATGACACCGCAGCAGGTCGTGCACCCTATCAATGGCACGCCAGGGAAAAGCGCAACCATTGCTCGCTGAAGTGCATCAACATCGTATTGTTCCGTGCAGTAGAGCATTAAAAGCTTAGGTGCCTTTAGACGGCCCAATAAAGTGCGCGCCAGTGTTTGCGCGGCGTCTACTGCGTCTGGACTTTGTGTGCATGCCGTGGCTATTTTCATCTTAATGTTCGTTATTGTGCTCGCGATTTATCACGATTTTAATGATACCTGCATCAGGCAATCAAATCATTGCGCTAGTCGGCTGAAATAGTGGTTAAAATCACGTATCCTATTTCCCATTTATATCGCTAGAGTGCTCAACATGGATTGTCGACCCGTTGCGTTATTCGGTGGAGCCTGTGCCTTGGGTGCCACTATCGCCTACCAATTGGCCGCGAAAGGCTATACGCCAATTATTATTGATCACAATCAAACGGCAGCGCTCGATATCGTCGCTCATGATCCCAGAGTCAGGTTTAAAGAAGCACCTGTATTCACGCCCGGTACCCTCCAAGCCACGCTTGATCAGTGCACCGCGCAACTCTCCCCTTTTGTCGGTGCTGTTGTCGTGTCTGAGCAGGGGCATGCCTATATACAATCACTAGGGGTTGGTGGGCTGGATGCATTTTGTCAGATGGGGGCTCGTTGTGTCGTTATTCATACGAACAGCCATCTGAGCAACGCCCCCCTACTAAATGACAAGCTGGCTACAAATCGCCTGCAACGGATTAACAGTATAAGTTTCTGGTCGGATCACAATATTAACACTGATGTGGAAACATTACCGTCGCGTAAAAAGAGCGAAGTTTTATCTCCATTGGTATGTTTTCTTTTAAGTGATGAGTCAAATGGCATTAATAATCAAGAGTTTAATATGAAGATATGACAAGTGACAAAAAGAAACACTCATAAATAAGCGTTTCCTTTTATAATGACCGCAAAATAGAATAAATAAGATTTAAACCGCAGTTTATCACTCGCTTTTGGGGTAATTAAATTTAAATTGATATCGATCAAAGACAAGGTTAAACCTCATCGGATTGCGAGGTAAATCTTGGGTTTTCCACTGCCACGTTAGCGTGATCTTCTCCCCATTTCGGTCTAGCTGATCGCTAATTTCGATCTGCTTACTTCCTTCTTCTCCCCAATAAGCCGAATGTGGCTTTTTGTCTGAAACCACTGAAAAAATTACATTATCTTGTTCTTTACTCCAGGCGAACTCTATGAGCTGCTGAGATTGTGACGTGCCACAAAATCCACGTTCCCCTTCACAGTCTATAATGGTCAATCCAGGTGTATAGACCAGCGTCCTCCAGAAGAAAGCAACCACCAAAAGTGTAAGCATAACGATGATTTGCGCGAGTCGTCCTCGAGTGAGTTTTTCTGCTGCCATGAGTCGCTTTCTCCGTGTTACAGAGGTCAAAGTTTTATAAGAAAGGTAGGTAAGCCGCACTAAGTGTGTGGGTTAGACCCTGTTTTTTAACCAGTATCTACAGTATGATTCTGGTCGAAAATGCCATTTTTACAAAGAAATAGCAACGGAGTGTGCAAAGTGGTTAAAAACCATACGCAACGGGGCGTTTTCTTAAAAATGGTATGTTAACAGGCGAAGCGGAGGCTTCGTCCGTATCAAACGTGAGTGTAGTTAACTAAAAGTGGAAGCATGCAATATGAGCCAAGTTAAGCAGCTTGAACAAGACTACAACTACCGCGTTGTCCGCTTATTTACCCTAACAACGATTTTGTGGGGTATCGTGGGCATGGCTGTAGGTGTACTTATTGCCGCTCAATTAGTGTGGCCTGCACTGAACTTTGATATTCCGTATTTGACGTATAGCCGTCTGCGTCCACTGCATACCAACGCAGTGATTTTCGCTTTCGGTACCAGTGCGTTGTTTGCAACCTCTTATTATGTTGCGCAGCGAACTTGTCAAACACGGTTGTTCGGAGGGAAGTTAGCAGAGTTCACCTTCTGGGGTTGGCAAGCCATCATCCTTTCTGCAGCCATCTCGCTGCCAATGGGATACACCACCTCTAAAGAGTACGCTGAACTAGAGTGGCCAATTGATATCGCCATCGCGGTGGTATGGGTCGCATACGCTATCGTGTTCTTTGGCACGCTTATCAAGCGTAAAACGTCACATATTTATGTGGCCAACTGGTTCTTCGGTGCCTTTATTCTGACCATCGCGGTGTTGCACATCGTCAACAGCATGGCAATCCCTGTTTCACCGATGAAGTCTTACTCCATCTATGCTGGCGCAGTTGATGCGATGGTGCAGTGGTGGTACGGACACAACGCGGTTGGCTTCCTGCTGACAGCAGGCTTTTTGGGTATGATGTACTACTTCGTTCCCAAACAAGCGGGTCGCCCTGTTTACTCGTATCGACTCTCCATCGTCCACTTCTGGGCATTGATTTCGCTCTATATCTGGGCGGGTCCTCACCACCTTCATTACACGGCTCTGCCCGATTGGACACAGTCACTGGGGATGGTGATGTCGTTAATCTTGTTTGCACCTTCGTGGGGCGGGATGATTAACGGTATTATGACGTTGTCAGGTGCGTGGCATAAACTTCGCTATGATCCCATCTTGCGCTTCCTTATCGTGTCTTTGTCATTCTATGGCATGTCTACGTTTGAAGGCCCAATGATGTCGATCAAAACAGTTAACGCCTTGTCGCATTATACCGATTGGACAATTGGTCACGTTCATTCTGGTGCACTCGGTTGGGTCGCAATGGTCTCTATCGGCTCTATCTACCACTTGATTCCTAAACTGTTTGGTCAAGAGCGTATGTACTCAGTGTCTTTGGTGAACGTACACTTCTGGCTTGCCACGATTGGTACCGTGCTTTACATCGTTGCTATGTGGATTTCTGGTGTGATGCAGGGTCTGATGTGGCGCGCCGTCAACACTGACGGTACGTTGACATACAGCTTTGTGGAGTCATTGGAAGCCTCCTATCCGTTCTACTTCGTCCGCTTTATCGGCGGTGCGATTTTCCTATCAGGCATGTTCTTGATGGCTTACAACGCATATAAAACGATTCGTGCGCCTGAAGCTAGCTTGAAGTCGCTTGAGCCTGCGGTGTAAGGAGGACGATTAAATGAGTTCAAATCGCCACGAGATAGTAGAAAAAAACACAGGTTTGCTAGCGATTTTGATCATCGTTGCAATCAGCTTTGGTGCATTGGTGGAGATAACGCCATTGATTTACCAAAAGCAAACCACTGAACCGGTAGATAACCTTCGTCCGTATACAGCGTTAGAAATGGAAGGACGTGACATCTACATCCGTGAAGGATGCAACGTGTGTCACAGTCAAATGGTTCGTCCATTCCGTGCTGAAACTGAGCGTTACGGCCACTATGCCGTCGCAGGGGAAAGTGTTTGGGAGCATCCTTTCTTATGGGGTTCTAAACGTACCGGTCCTGACCTCGCCCGAGTTGGGGATCGTTACTCTGACGAATGGCACCGCGTTCACTTAATTAATCCACGTGACGTAGTACCTGAATCGAACATGCCTGGTTTCCCTTGGTTAGCAGAGAACAAGCTGGATGGGGAAACCACGGCCGCGAAGCTGAAAGTATTCCGTGACCAATTTGGTGTGCCATACACCGATGAGGACATCGAGAATGCCAAGGCGGCGGTTGAAGGTAAAACGGAGATAGAAGCGTTGATTGCTTATCTTCAGTCACTAGGTCACGCAATGAAGTAATAAGGAGGGCCTATGGATATCGGCACCTTTCATAGTATCTGGACAGTTGTCCTATTTGTGAGCTTCATTGGGATCGTTGTTTGGGCTTATAGCAAACGTCGCAAAAAGCACTTTGATGAAGCGGCTAACCTGATTTTCGACGATGAGGAGAACAATCAGGATAAGTCCAATAACAAGACAGGAGATAATCGCTAATGAGTACGTTTTGGAGTATCTTCGTAACAGTCATCGTACTCGGCACGATTGCTGGCTGTGCTGCTCTTATCATTTGGACAACCAAAGATAAAATGGGCGTCGCAGAAGGCGATGACATGGGTCACGAGTATGATGGTATTCGTGAACTCAACAACCCACTGCCTAAGTGGTGGTCGTACATGTTTTGGGCGACCTTGGTGTTTGGTTTGGGGTACCTCATCCTTTATCCGGGGCTGGGTAACTTTGCTGGCGTATTAGGTTGGAAAAGTTCGTACCAAGACGTAAGCAGTGTCGAGGAGTCGCGTGAGTTAATGGCAAAAGCGCAAGAAGCGCAGCATATTAACCAATATGCGATGGAGCTCGAGGCAGCTGATAAGGTGTTTGGTGAAGCATTCCGCAAACTGGCGTACCAAGAAGATGGCAAATCATTGCGTCCGATTACCCAAATCGCGCGTAATGAAGAAGCCTTGAAAGTGGGTCAACGTTTGTTTAGCCAAAACTGCGCGGCCTGCCATGGGTCGGATGCGCGCGGTCAGGCTGGTTTCCCGAACCTTACGGACGATGCGTGGTTGTATGGTGGTGAGCCTGAAACCATTAAAGCCACCCTTCTCCATGGCCGAAAAGGCAATATGCCGGCTTGGTTAGATACTATGGGTGAAGAAGGCGTTAAAGAAGTCGCCGCTTATGCACTGAGCTTGTCAGGTCGTAAAGTCGATCCGCAGATGGCTGCTAAGGGTAAATCTCGCTTTGTTGTATGTGCCGCATGTCACGGCACGGACGGCAAAGGTAACCCTGCCTTTGGTGCGCCGGATTTAACTGACAATATCTGGCTATATGGTGGCTCTCGCCGCGCCGTTGAGCAAACCATTCGTGGTGGCCGTCAAGGCGTGATGCCCGCGTGGGAAGCTCACCTTGGCGAAGAAAAAATCCAGATACTCTCTGCCTATGTATGGCGCTTGAGTAATCCTGAGGTAGAATAAGCACTTAGGTGTGATACAGCCCCTGCTTGCAGGGGCTTCTTAAATGTAAATGCTCAAACCGAGGAGCTTCTGATGGTAACACCCTGGTACAAGCAGTTTTGGCCTTGGTTCCTGATTGCCCTTCCCGCTTCTGTTGTCGTCGCGAGTTTGTTAACTGTGACCGTCTTTTCGATGAATTCTGTGTCTCTGGTGGCAGAGGACTATTACAAGAAAGGCAAGGCGATCAATGTTGATCTATCCAAACTGAAAGTCGCGGCCCAGCTGGGTGTTTCAGCGCAATTGTCGTCAAACAACCAGGCAATCGCGATAGCACTAGATAAGGGCGATCTCGCGTCATTTCCTGCGCTCAAGGTGCATATTCAGCACCGTACGCTCGAGCGAAAAGATGTGAACGTCATGGTAAACCCAAACCAAGCGGGGATTTATCATATCGATCTTGCTGAGCCAATATCCGGACCCTGGTTTATCGAAATCACTTCATTCGATAAACAATGGAAAGTGCACGGTCGTATCAATTTCCCTGTCTCAACTCCCCTGACGTTAACCGGTAAGCAGTAACCATGACCACGCCTTGTTATCACTGTGGTGATCCTGTACTAACAGGAGACACCTACCAAGTAGTGATTTTCGATAAACCCCGCCTTATGTGTTGCCCTGGCTGCCAAGCCGTGGCAACCACGATCGTAGACAGTGGTTTGAGTTCTTATTATCAGTATCGTACAGAGAACGCCGATAAGGCCGACCTCGTCCCCGAAGAGCTCAAATCACTGACGCTATACGATAATCAAGATGTACAACAAGAGTTTGTCCGTGATGTGGCAGACCAAAAAGAGGTGACGTTGTCACTTGACGGTGTCTCCTGCGCTGCGTGTGCGTGGCTGATTGAAAAGCAGTTACAACGCACAACAGGCGTCACACATATTCAGGTCAACACCACTACTAACCGCGCTCAGGTGCGTTGGGATGAGAGTGAAACTTCCCTGAGTACAATACTCACACACATTCATCACCTAGGTTATAAAGCGGCACCTTTTGAGGCTGACAGACAAGAGCAACAATACCACCGCAACATGAAGCAGTACTTATACCGATTGGGGATTGCTGGCTTGGCCACCATGCAGGTCATGATGTTAGCCGTGGCGATGTACTTCGAAGTGTTTGGCGATATGGACGAAACCTTTCGCAATTACTTCCGGTGGATAAGTTTAATCTTCGCGACGCCTGTCTTGCTGTATTCCGCGTTACCTTTTTATATCAATGCGTGGCGCAACCTTAAGGCACGCACACTGGGAATGGATGTCCCCGTTTCTATTGCCCTGTTATTTGCCTACTTTTCAAGCCTGTACGCGACTGTCACTGGAAAAGGCGAAGTCTTTTTTGAATCGGTGGCAATGTTTACCTTCTTCTTATTGCTCGGGCGTTTTCTGGAAATGCGCGCACGCCGCACGGCAGCAGCAGCCAGCGCCAACTTGTTAAAACTGGTTCCCAAAATGGCGCGCCGTCTTAACGGTGAAGCCGTGCCAGCTAACAGTCTTAAAATAGACGATAACATTCGCGTATTGCCCGGTGAGCCCTTCCCTGCCGATGGACAAATATTGTCTGGCACAACCTCTGTCGATGAAGCCATGTTGACAGGCGAGTCACTACCTCAGACTAAGCGAGTGGGTGATGCCGTTTATGCCGGCACCATGAATGTGGAAGGGAATGTCGATATTTGTGTAACGAGTAATCACAAAGAATCTCTCGTGGCTCATATTGTGCGTTTGCAAGATGAAGCTCAAATGGCAAAACCCAAGGTGGCAGTGTTGGCAGACCATATCGCGCGTTACTTTGTCGCCGCCATCTTAATTATTTCCGCATCGACTTGGCTCTATTGGCATTTTGTTCAACCTGACGATGCCTTTTGGATCATGCTATCCGTGCTTGTTGCGACCTGCCCTTGCGCATTATCACTCGCCACCCCCACGGCCCTGACTTGCTCAACATCGACCTTTGGCCAGCTCGGCATCATGTTACGCCGAGGTCACGTCTTAGAAACCTTAACCAAGGTGAATCGATTGGTGGTTGATAAAACAGGTACACTGACCGAGGGTGAGGTGAAAATTGATTCAGTCCACGTGTTTGCTGCTGACATTAGCGAACAATCGGCCTTGAATATTGCGGCCAGCTTAGAAGGGTTTGCTAATCATCCTATCGCCAACGCGTTCCAATCAAAAGCGACTGAGTCTCTGACAGTCAAAGCGGCGGACAACCATATTGGTCAAGGGGTAAGCGGCGAGATCCATGGCCAGCATTGGCGTATTGGCAAGGCGGCGTTTGCTCTATCCTCGCCTAAAACGCACTATGATTCCTATCCCGTCGTGCTCAGTTGCGAGGGGCAAGTGGTGGCCGCATTTTCACTGACCGATCCGATTCGTCCCAGTAGCGCACGCTTGATAGCCGCATTTAAACAAGCTGGGATCCAAACCACCATGCTAACCGGTGATCAATCGCGAAATGTTGAACAGGTCGCTAACCAGCTCGGCATTGATTCTGTGATTTCAGGGGTATCTCCTCAAGGAAAATTGGCGTACCTTCAAAGCCTTGATGATGATACCGTGACCTTAATGGTGGGTGATGGCGTCAATGATGCCCCCGTTTTAGCCGGTGCCCACTTGTCGGTTGCGATGGGAGGAGGCACTGATATCGCTAAATCGTCCGCCGATATGGTGTTGCTGAGTGACGATTTGGAAAAACTACTGACCGCCAGGCAGCTTGCCCAGCAAACTCGCCGTATTATCCGCGAAAACTTAATTTGGGCTTTAGGCTACAACATCACCATTCTGCCTTTGGCGGTTATGGGCTATGTCGCCCCTTACATAGCGGTGGTAGGTATGTCAGCAAGCTCAATCATTGTCGTGTCTAACTCGCTGCGCCTACTTAACAAAAAAGAGGATTAGCGTTATGGCTAGTTTGTATATTTTGATCCCCATCGCCATTATGCTGGTTTGCGTGGCGGCCGTCGTGTTTATCTGGGCCGTCAAATCCGATCAATTCGAGGATCTAGAACGACAAGGCTCTTCGATCCTTTTTGATGAAGAAGAACCGGAGAAAGACGCCGGCTCACAATCAAGCCAACCAACCGAACCTCACGCGTCGACGCAAGATGACTTGGGGCGTATCAGCTCGTATACCCTTGCCGGCGCAATGATCGGTGGTACCGTGGCTTCATTGCTTGCTTTGTCTGATTTAACACAGCATCTTGCGGTATTGCGGCTGTTTGCGGCCATTATGATGTTGCTATTGGCAGCCTATATGGCTCAAGTATGGAATGGCCTTAGCTATATTGAACGGCTGGGTAGCAAACTCTGGCGATTTATTTCTCCGCTAACGTCCAAGCTAATGCCACTGCGTTCGCCATTATATGCCTATCCTTTTGGCCTTGTGTGGGGCTGGCTCCCCTGTGGGCTCGTTTACTCCGCGCTGAGTTGGGCCGCCGTTGCTGGCAGCGCATCCGGGGGCGGCCTTGTGATGCTTGGGTTTGGATTAGGGACGCTACCGGCGATGTTAACCGTTGGTGCCCTTGCCGAGCGGATAAAGCCCATTCTTAACAACCACGCACTGCGTTTGATATGTGCCACAATGTTGGCGCTTTATGGTTTTTATACGGCTTACTCCGCCCTCAAACTCCTGATATAAGGTCGACCTGGCACACAATCATGGTGTAATATGTATATTGACGTTTATCAATTTTAGGCAGGTGTATGGTGTCGAATAAGATCATCACTCGGCGGGTTCAGTCAGGCGGCTGCGCAATTCATTGTCAAGATTGCAGTATTAGCCAACTGTGTATTCCCTTTACGTTAAATGAGCAAGAGTTGGATCAACTGGATAGCATCATTGAGCGAAAAAAACCTATTCAGAAAGGCCAAGAACTGTTCAAAGCCGGTGATAATCTACGAGCGCTGTATGCGATTCGTTCAGGTACGGTTAAGACCTACACAATCACAGAACAAGGTGATGAGCAGATAACTGCCTTCCATCTCGCCGGCGATTTGGTAGGCTTTGACGCTATTAACGATAGTGAGCACCCCAGCTTTGCTCAAGCGCTAGAAACGTCAATGATTTGTGAGATCCCCTACGACACACTTGATGACCTCTCTGGGAAAATGCCCAAGCTTCGCCAACAAATCATGCGACTAATGAGCAATGAGATAAAAGGTGATCAGGATATGATTTTGCTGTTATCGAAGAAAACAGCTGAAGAACGTCTGGCCGCTTTCCTTTATAGCCTCTCAAAGCGCTTTGCTCAGCGTGGATTCTCTCCGCGAGAGTTCCGCCTTACCATGACACGAGGTGATATTGGTAACTACCTAGGTCTCACCGTTGAAACTATCAGTCGCTTATTGGGCCGCTTCCAAAAGTCAGAAATATTGGCCGTCAAAGGTAAATACATTACGGTTCTAAACTTAGAAGAGCTTGCACGTCTTGCGGATGAAGAGTGCTTTGTTTAGCGAATAAAAGTAAATAAGTTGTTAATAAATGGCGCTTTATGCGCCATTTCTCTTTTTTGCTCAATGGTGAACAATTTCTTTCGCGTGAACGGACTAAGTAGGTTAAAGTGAAATTAACCGATGCATCTGTGCAAAGGAGGCAGATATGTCTAGGTACACGAACCTGCTCGTCGTCATTGATCCTTCCCAAGAACAACAACCTGCACTTTCACGTGCGGTCACGCTTAGCCAGCGAAGTGATGCAAAGGTTAAGCTCACCCTCTTTCTTGCCATTTATGACTTTTCATACGAAATGACATCTATGCTCTCATCAGATGAGCGGCAAGCAATGCGCCAAGGTGTGATGCACCAGCGTGAAGAATGGATGAATGAGGTTATTCAAACGCACCAAGCTCAAGAATGTGAGATCGAAAAAGTCGTGGTATGGCATAACCGCCCTTACGAAGCGATTGTCGAACGCGTGCTGAGCCACCACCACGATTTGGTGGTTAAAGCGACACACCAGCACGACACACTAGGCTCTGTCATCTTTACTCCCACCGATTGGCACTTGTTACGCAAATGCCCAAGTTCAGTGTTATTAGTTAAAGATCATGGTTGGCCAGATAAAGGCAAGATAGTCGCCTCTGTTCATGTGGCATCTGAAACCGAAACTCACGCTGAGCTCAACGACAAATTGGTCGATGAAGGGAATATCATGAGTGCCATGCTAGGGGCTGAGTTGCACCTGGCTAACGCCTACCCTGCTACGCCGGTGAATATTACTATCGAGCTGCCTGACTTTGATCCAACATCGTATACCGATGCGGTACGAGGTCATCATCTCACCGCAATGAAAGCCTTGCGTCAGCGCCATCACATCGAAGAAACACGCACGCATGTCCAAGAAGGATTGCCGGAAGATGTTATCCCTAACATTGCCCGGGAGCTGGATGCAGAGCTTGTCATTCTCGGGACCACAGGGCGCACTGGCTTATCCGCGGTGTTCATTGGGAATACCGCAGAGCATATGATTGATCAACTCGACTGTGACTTACTTGCCATCAAACCTGATGGTTACATTAGCCCACTCGACCCTCGCGCTAACGATTAACCTTTCTCATTCCATCATACAGCAGGCAGTGGCATTCACTGCCTGCGGGTGACTGGCATTTGTGGTCAAAATCCGTATCATACCCGCCATTCATGCACACTGGCAGTGTAATGCGTTTACCTTGCCTGACAACGCGATAGTACTTATGAGCACCGAAGAGCTGAGCAAAGCACAAAAATACGGATTTAATAAACTGCAAAAGCGCATTCGTCGCAACACCGGACAAGCGATTGCCGACTTTAATATGATCGAAGATGGCGATCGCATCATGGTTTGCTTATCAGGCGGAAAAGATAGCTATACCTTGCTTGATATGTTGCAAAGCCTGCAAAAGAGCGCGCCAGTTTCATTCCAACTCATTGCGGTCAACTTAGATCAAAAGCAACCTGGGTTTCCTGAGCACATTTTGCCAGAGTATTTAGAGGGCTTGGGCGTCGAGTACAAAATTGTTGAAGAAGACACTTACTCCATCGTCAAAGAGAAAGTGCCAGAGGGCAAGACAACCTGTTCACTATGCTCGCGACTTCGCCGCGGGATCTTATATCGCACAGCGAAAGAGCTGGGGGCCACCAAAATTGCATTGGGCCATCACCGAGATGACATACTAGAGACCTTGTTCTTGAACATGTTCTATGGCGGCAAGATGAAAGGCATGCCACCGAAGCTCGTCTCTGATAACGGCGAACATGTGGTGATCCGTCCACTGGCCTATTGCCGAGAAAAAGACATTGAGCGTTATTCAGAGCAAAAAGCCTTCCCGATCATTCCGTGTAACCTTTGTGGCTCACAGCCCAACCTACAACGCCAAGTGATCAAAGATATGCTCCGAGATTGGGACAAGCGCTACCCAGGCCGCATTGAGACGATGTTCCGAGCAATGCAAAATATCGTCCCCTCGCATATGGCCGATACCGAGCTGTTTGATTTTAAATCCGTCGCAGCGGGTATGACGTTTGAGGGGGATGGTGATACCGCATTCGATAAGGAAAACTTTACCGATCCGGCGCCCGTTTCAGAAAGCCCTGTCGAGGTTGACCCCAACTTATCACTCGACGTGGTCAATGTCGGCACATAATGTTTGAAGCATGACAGAATTGTCGTTGGCCCTAAATGGCCTGCTAATAAAAACGCCCACTTTAAACAGTGGGCGTTTTTTGTCGTTTCTGCCTTCTACATCGTGCGCATTATGTCTTTGAAGCTCAGTGTAGACTTGAAGTCTTTTCCCGTTTATCCGTTTTTCGGCAACCAAGGCGACACCTTGATGGGAGCGTCTGGCAGCGTTAACGTGGCGCTTTCGCCAAGATGATTGACATCTATAATGGCTTGGTGAGCATCGATTGGGTATTTTGTTCCCTCACTGCTAGTCACCGCACCAGTCACCGAGGGCGCAAAATGCAAGACGACTCCCTGTGTCTTCGGCATAAACCAAGAAGCAAACATCCCGCCTAAATTTTCCATCATCGTATCCATCTGAGGCAACCAGCCCTGAATCTGCTGGCTGGTTAATTTCTTTCCTACTGGCTGCTCAACCAATACCTGGAACGAAATATCGCAGTTACGATCGGCGGGCGTTTCAACAAAGACATCCGGGTTCACTTTGCGGAGCTGGTTATCGAGAGGAAGCGGCAGCGCTTGAGAGGCTGGAATATCAAAGGCTTCATAATGCTCTTCCTTGCTCATCCATGCGCGAGAAATCGGGCAAACCTCTCCCGACTCGGCCGAGACCATAAAGTACGCCACACCAATATCGGGATGCCCTTCTTCCACGTTATGTTTAAGCTGAGTAAATAGCTTGCTATAGCTAAAACGGTATGTATCGGCACTGGCCGGGACACTCACCATTCCCAGCAAAACCAGTACACTGGCTAGTTTTTTCATCAGAACTCCAGTTGCAGGCTCAAAGCGAATCAAGCGTCAAAGGTGTCTTGGTCAGATGACGACGGAGTCGTACTATTCGACGCTCTTTCTTCATTCTCATTTTGTGACACTGTCACCTCCACACCAACGCCAAACATTTCTCGGTAAATCACACCTTTAACATTGAAGAGAAAGGGTAACGCCCAAACCAAGGCAAAGCCAGCGGTGGCAAAAGAAATGAGAAATAGCACGCCGACAACGGCATAAATGGTTGCCATTTGGAACAATTTCTTGTTTACCGCCCGGAAGGATACGGTGAGAGCTTTAACCGGCGTGAGGCGTTTTTCACAAATCAATAACGGCGMCATGGAAAAMRCCATCGCAACATAAAGGCTCAGTAATGGAAAAATCATGCTCGCCACACTTTGCAATGTCGCCGACAGGCAGATCACGACCGTCACGGGTAAAGCAAACACGAGCCCTTTTAGTAGATGGCGTGGTTTAGAGCGAAAGCCTATAGCGTGACTCAAGCCCATTAAGCTCGCCCCCGCATATAATGGCGCAATCAGAACCTCGGAAGTAAAATTCGCTAACCACACGGATGAAATCATATCTGTGGTGAGCTCACGTTGACCGACCAATGCCTCAAATAAATGCGACGGCGCCCCCAACAACAACGTCAGCATCAGCATTAAGATACCTATTTGAGTCGCGAATAAGCACAAGGTGGCGGGCAAAAACGACCAAAAGTGCTTGAAGGTCTGAGAGAAGGCTTCTTTGATTATCTCAAAAGGATCGAGCCGGTAGCGACCGTTTAGCGCTGTTTCTACCGACCCACCGATATGTAAAGCATTGTTGTATTCTTGTTGACTCATAATCGTTATCTATCATGACTAATGCACCCAGTATATCTGACTGTAACCCATAGCCAAAAATCATTCTGACAAATAAGGAAAAATAACCAGATCAGCTTTGCGTTGACAATGGTCTGGTTTAGGCTGGACACCTTATCGAACAACAGACACCAAAGTGCCAAAACGAGCGAAAAACTGCTTTAACTTCGACTGACACGCGTCTATTATGCGCCGTCTGTTTTATGGGTACGAATGTACAAGACAATTTGCCAGGTAGAGAGAGAACGAACCATTGAAGCACGCAAATGTATCTCACAAACCGGTTGTCGAGCTCGCGTCACTAACCAAAAGTTTCGACGGCAAAGAAATCATCTCCCGTTTCAACCTAACGGTCAATAACGGAGAATTCCTAACGATCCTTGGCCCTTCAGGCTGTGGCAAAACAACCGTACTGCGTTTGATTGCGGGGCTGGAAGATGCCGACAGTGGTGCTGTCGTTATTGATGGCAAAGATGTCACGACCCTCCCAGCAGAAAAACGCAATGTAAACACTGTCTTTCAAAGCTATGCGCTTTTCCCACATATGACAGTGTTTGAAAACGTCGCATTTGGCCTGCGCATGCAGGGCGTGAATCATCACCATATTGAACCTCGGGTGATGGAAGCGCTGCGAATGGTACAGCTTGACCATTATGCCTCTCGTAAACCTCATCAATTGTCTGGCGGACAGCAGCAACGTATCGCGATTGCACGCGCCGTGGTGAATAAACCGAGCGTGCTCTTGCTGGATGAATCCCTCTCTGCACTCGATTACAAACTGCGTAAACAAATGCAGATGGAGCTGAAACAGCTGCAACGCAAACTGGGGATTACGTTTATCTTCGTTACCCACGACCAAGAAGAAGCCCTGTCGATGTCAGATCGTATTATCGTTATGCGTGATGGCGAAATCGAGCAAGACGGCTCACCGCGTGAGATATATGAAGAGCCTAAGAATTTGTTCGTGGCACGCTTTATTGGTGAAATCAATGTCTTTGATGCCAATGTGATTAAACGCATCGATGACAAACGTATTTGGGCCCGAGTCGAATCACGTGAGTGTGAGGTCTATTGCAAGCTCGATGTGCATCCGGGTGACGCTATCAAGGTATTGCTTCGTCCTGAAGACATCCGCTTGGAAGAAATTCATGGTAATGCCAAGCCCAATGGTATTGTGGGCTACGTCCGCGAGCGAAATTACAAAGGCATGACCCTCGACTCGGTCCTCGAGTTGCCATCAGGGCAAACCGTGATGGTGAGTGAGTTCTTCAATGAAGATGACCCAGACGTCGATCACTCCATCGATCAGAAAGTGGCTCTGACGTGGGTAGAAAGCTGGGAGGTGGTGCTGGCCGATGAAAAAGCTTAATCTGCAAACCGCCATCGTGGGTTTGGTCGTAGGTTGGTTGCTGATCTTTGTTTTTTTACCCAACCTAATGATTATCGCGACCAGTTTTTTAACGCGCGATGACGCCGATCTTGTCGAGATGACCTTCACGCTGAGCAATTATGCGAAACTGCTCGATCCTCTTTATGCGAAAGTAGTCTGGCACTCTTTCTACATGGCGGCCTTGGCAACCCTGATCTGCCTACTCATTGGCTATCCATTTGCGTTTATCATTGCCAAAATGCCTAAAAATACACGTCCTTTGATGCTGTTTTTAGTGATTGTTCCGTTTTGGACCAATTCCTTGATCCGTACGTACGGGCTAAAAATATTTCTTGGTACCCGTGGGCTACTCAATGAAAGCATGATGTGGCTTGGCTTGATAGAACGCCCCGTTCGCATCATGTACACCGAGTATGCGGTGATGGTTGGCCTTGTCTATATTTTGCTGCCATTTATGATCCTGCCTTTGTACTCGAGCATCGAGAAACTCGATCGCAGCTACCTTGAAGCGGCGCGTGATTTAGGCGCCAACAAATTCCAGTGTTTTGTGCGTGTGATCCTGCCATTGACCACACCCGGTATTATTGCTGGCAGTTTGCTGGTCATTCTTCCCGCTCTAGGCATGTTCTACGTCTCGGATTTGCTGGGGGGAGCGAAAAACCTACTGATCGGCAATGTGATTAAGAGCCAGATTTTGAACGTTCGTGATTGGCCATTTGGCTCAGCCGCCAGTATCTCTCTGACGGTGTTAATGGGCCTGTTGCTGTTTGCATATTGGCGTGTGGGTAAGTGGATGAATCGCAAGGAGGCCTTATCATGATCCGGTGGCTAAGGAATAGTTTTCTCTCCTTGGTTTACGCCTTCCTTTACATCCCAATTCTGGTGTTGATCGTTAACTCGTTCAATGCCAGCAAATTTGGCATGAGTTGGAAAGGCTTTACTTGGGAGTGGTATGGGCAGCTGGTCAATAATCATAGCCTGATGCAAGCGGCGGGTAACTCATTAACCATTGCGGTCTTTTCTGCTAGTGCTGCCGCCATGATTGGTAGCTTGACTGCCGTTGCCCTCTTTCGCTACCGCTTTCGCGGTAAACAGTTTGTAAATGGCATGCTTTTTGTGGTGATGATGTCCCCGGACATTGTGATGGCTATTTCGTTATTGGCGCTATTTGTGTTGATGGGCGCGCAACTGGGATTTTTAACCCTACTGCTCTCTCATATTACTTTCTGCCTACCATTCGTGGTCGTCACGGTATACAGTCGCTTAAATGGCTTTGACGTTAAAATGCTTGAAGCCGCGCGTGATTTAGGCGCGAGCGAATGGGTGATCCTCACCAAGATTATTTTGCCACTGGCGGCTCCTGCGGTCGGTGCAGGTTGGCTACTGAGTTTTACCCTTTCGCTGGACGACGTTATCGTTAGCTCATTTGTGACCGGGCCAAGCTATGAAATTTTGCCCTTAAAGATTTATTCGATGGTTAAAGTGGGCGTATCACCCGAAGTGAATGCACTTGCCACTATCATGTTATTGGTGTCGTTAGTGTTGGTCATGTGCTCGCAATGGCTCGCGAAAGACAGGTTAAAGTAACCCTTGCGCTAGGGCTGCTATTCCATCAGCAGCCCTTTTTTCTATCTGTATCCTCTTGCGTTACTGCTCCAGTGCCAGAATTTCCTCCACCAGCTTCGGCACGAGCGTGCTCGCCTTCCCGTAACGCCGCTCATTAAATTCACTTTCCACAGCGCTGGGCTCCAAGTTTATTTCAATAGTGTGCGCACCATGCATCGCCGCTTCGTGCACAAACCCCGCCGCTGGATACACCGCCCCAGAGGTGCCAATAGAAACAAACAGATCCGCTTGATTGAGTGCATCATGAATTTTCCCCATTCCCAGAGGCATCTCTCCGAACCACACCACGTGTGGCCTCAACGGTGCGGGCATCTGGCAACAATGGCAGTGATCGGACACCTGGATATCACCCGTCCAATCGATGGTTTGCTGCGAGTGGCTACAACGCGCCTTTAACAGCTCACCATGCATATGAATGATATTGTGCGTGCCGGCGCGCTCGTGGAGATTATCAATGTTTTGGGTCACAACGAGCACACTGGCCTCGGTTTCCTGCTCTAGGCGTGCCAGTGCCTCATGGGCCGGATTGGGGATGATCTCTCCTTGTAACTGCCGCCGACGATCATTATAAAACTGTTGAACAAGGGTCGGGTTTCTCTCAAAGCCCTCAGGCGTTGCAACGTCTTCAATATGATGCTCTTCCCAAAGGCCATCTTGATCTCGAAAGGTTCTAATCCCTGACTCTGCAGATATTCCCGCGCCTGTCAAAACTACGATGTGTCGATAAGGGAATGCCATACGCCGTTCCTATGCAAGTGACCTGTTTATCTATTTTATAACACTCTCACGCTTACCATTGAAGTAGTAAGGGTTTAGACCTTAGTCGTTGACTCTAATCACAAAAAGATAATGCAACGACTGGCTAGACCAATGCCGCGCTTCGCTTGGGTTACAATGTCGGCTTATTTCTCGCATCTGTTATCCATTATGAAATTAGAACATTATTACACTGAGCAAGATGGCAAACTGATTTTTACTCGCCAGCAAGCAAGTGACTTTGCTAAACGTATCGCCGGCGACTTTAACCCGATTCATGACACAGACGCTTCACGGTTCTGTGTGCCCGGGGATTTGCTGCTTTCTATCTTATTGGCCAAAACAGGGATCAGCGAGCAAATCGAGATTCAGTTCAATGGCATGATCAGTGCCAACACGCCCTTGTCGATTATCGAAACAGACGATGGCGTTACCGTCGTCGACGATAATCAAAAGCTTTATCTCACCATGACACGCCATGGACAGACACGTCACGATAAAGCATTAGCAACAGAGATCGCCGAGCACTACGTGCAGTTTTCCGGTAAGAACTTCCCGCATATCATGGTGCCGCTAATGCGGGAGCAACAAATGATGATCAACACTGAACGTCCACTCGTCATGTACGAGAAAATGAGCTTGGCGTTTGATGATCTCTCAATCAACTCTGCCGATGTCGCTTTATCGGATTCGGTGATGCAAGTGAGCGGCAAACGCGGAAAAGTCGATCTTGCTTTTGATTTTATTGTCGATGGGCGGCGTGTGGGACACGGATGTAAAACGATGGTTGCCAGTGGTTTGCGCCCCTACTGCGAAGAGGCCATTCAAAACCTAGTAGAGCGTTTTAATGCCAGAAAACAGGCCTACTGCGCTGCGCCCGCCACGGAGTAATTTTCTTCCCTGAAGCCTTTGGCTCTGATCTATAGTTACATCAGAGCCAACGCTGAAGGAAGTTGTTATGGAATCCAATAGCTTGGTCGAGCTTATCGATCGTCTCCCGAAAATCCCCAAAGTCGTGCAAGAGTTGATTGAGTTGGTCAACAGCCATGACGCTGAGCTTAATCAAATCGCTGAAAAAATCGCCTACGACCAGATCATTTCCGCGCGAGTGCTTCGCTTGTCTAATTCAGCCTATTTTGGCCGCGCCCGAAACGTGGGCTCTGTCAACGAGGCCGTTATCCGGCTAGGTCTAGGACCTGTGAGAACTCTGGTGGTGTCTAGTGCACTGATGAGTGCCTTTGACGTCGATGACGAAGTGGATATGGATGCGTTTTGGCAACACACTTTCGAAATTGCAACCTTGAGTAAAGCCTTAGCAAACGCATTAAGAATGGACGGTAACGAAGCATTTACCGCCGGCATGCTCCATAATCTCGGTGAGCTGCTGATCATGACCACCGCTTACGACAAGCTGGACCGTATCAATCTGCACATGGAGGCGGGTAAGCCCAAGCAAGAAGCCCAGCAGCTTATTTTGGGGATCACCAGCGCCGAGTTAGGTGGAGAGCTCGCACAAACTTGGAACTTTCCCCAGCGCTTAAGCGATGCAATTCGTTATCAGTTTTCGCCCGTACACGATGAGCAGTTTTCGCCATTGGCGGGCATACTTCGCTTAGCCAACAAAATTGACGCCGCTTGGGGCGAGTTTGTTACCACCGACTCTAAGCTTGATTGGCTCGACCAGCAGCTCGAGTACAACATTCTCGGTTTGCCTAAAACCGTGGTCGCTAATATCGACGATGTCATTGGCTCAGGGCGTGAAATGGCCAGAATGCTTAAATAACAATGGCGTCTCTATCACCACGTGGGCGCAGTATATTAACCACGTGGTGCTTTCTAAAAGCAGTGTTGAATCGCAAGGTATTTATTGCGGATGTGCTCTATCAGCAAACGTACTTTTTTAGGCGGCTGGCGAGTGAATGGGTATACCGCATAAATCCCGAGTTTTTTGCCCACTTGGTCAGGAAAAAGATCAACCAATACGCCCTGCATCAAATCGTCATACACCAAACAACGCGGTACATACGCGATGCCATGGCCACTTAGCGCACCTTGTCGTAGGGCGATAGGGTTATCGGTCGAAAAGTTGCCGGCCACTTTAATCACTTGGTTTTTATGCTCGCCTTTAAACTCCCAGTCACTGGCTCCCGTGGTTTGGTAGGCATATTGCAGACAATTATGCTGTTTTAACTCGATAGGATGTTGCGGCCGCCCATGACGCGCAATATAGCTGGGCGCCGCACATACCACCCATTGTGAGTCGATAATATGGCGAGCAATTAAGCTAGAGTCCTCGAGGTAGCCGGTGCGGATAACCAGATCAAACCCCTCATCAATTAAATCAACAAAGCGATTGTCCAACGACATATCGATGTTGAGACCAGGGTATTGCCCACAAAACGCCGCCACCGCTTCGGCCAACAACAGTTCCCCAGAAATGGTCGGCACTGAAATTTTTATTTGGCCCGTTATCGCCTCCCCAAACCCTGCGACCGCATCAAAGGCTTCATCAGCGGCCTGCTTCACATTTTTTGCACCTTGATACAAGGTACGTCCGGCATCAGTCAGTGTCAGCTTACGCGTGGTGCGATACAAAAGCTGCACTCCCAACCCCTCTTCGAGCTTTTTAATCCGCTTGCTAACTACGGAATTTGTCAGGGAATTTATTTCCGCTACCTTGCTAAAAGAGCCTAATTCGGCGACTTGAGCAAAGAGGACAAGATCATCTGTTTTCGGCATATTATGTCAATTATGGAAGTAATTATTTTCATTATTTCCATATATCAGAAAAATGCAAACGCGTAATGTCACATACGGTTAACATCGAGTCACCGAGCTGTCAGCAAAATAACAACACATTGGTGACTTGTTTATTCAACGTGATTCAACGGAAGAGACACCTAATAAGGAACCCTTATGACAGATACCCTATACGCCCTCGTCGCGTTCTCACCCATCGTGGTCGCGGCTATCTTACTGGTCGGCTTAAATTGGCCAGCCAAGAAGGCGATGCCCGTTGCCTTTATCATGACAGTCTTAATCGCACTCTTCCAGTGGCAGATGAGTGCGGCACGCGTATCGGCCTCCATCGCACAAGGTTTAATCATTACAGCAGCCGTACTTTGGATCGTGTTTGGTGCCATCCTTTTGCTCAACACCTTAAAGCACACTGGCGCGATTACCGTAATTCGCAACGGCTTTACCACCATCTCCGATGATAGGCGTATTCAGGCCATCATCATTGCATGGTGCTTTGGCTCGTTCATTGAAGGGGCATCAGGCTTCGGCACTCCCGCTGCCATTGCGGCGCCGTTATTGGTCGCCATCGGCTTCCCTGCTCTCGCCGCGGTTGTGGTGGGGATGATGATTCAATCTACGCCTGTCTCCTTCGGCGCAGTGGGCACACCTATTATCGTGGGCGTAAACAAAGGGTTAGACAGCCATGCAATTGGGCAAACACTCACCGCCAATGGCAGTGATTGGGCAACCTACCTGCAGTCTATTACCACGCAAGTGTCGTTTATTCACGCGGTAATTGGCACACTGATGCCTTTGCTAATGGCAATGATGTTGACCCGATTTTTCGGCAAGAACAAGAGCTGGAAAGAAGGCTTAGAGGTGGCGCCGTTTGCGATTTTCGCCGGGTTAGCATTCACCGTTCCTTATGCCCTCACCGGCTGGTTGTTAGGACCCGAATTCCCTTCATTACTCGGAGGTCTAGCAGGGATTGTGCTTGTGACCACCGCGGCACGTAAAGGCTTTTTAGTGCCGAAAAACCAGTGGGACTTTGATGACGAGTCGACGTGGCCAACCCATTGGCTGGGCTCGCTGAAGATGGATCTTAAGGTTCAAGAAAAGCCGATGAGCATGGCCATGGCCTGGACCCCTTATATTTTGTTGGCGGTTTTCTTGGTGATCAGCCGCGTTAGCCCGACGGTCAAGACGGCACTGACCGATGTCAGCCTCGGTTTCTCCTCTTTGTTTGGTGAAACAGGGGTCAACGCCGCCATTCAGCCACTTTATCTACCGGGCGGTATCCTTGCGTTCGTGGCTTTATTAGCCGTGTTGCTGCAAACGCGTCAATTGTCACCGCTGGTAACGGCTGCGCGTGAATCGAGTAAAACACTGATTGGCGCAGGATTTGTCTTGGTGTTTACCATTCCCATGGTACGGATTTTTATTAACTCAGGCGTTAATGGTGCTGATTTGGTGAGTATGCCAGTCATGACCGCACGCTTTGCGGCCGATTTAGTGGGGAATGGCTTCCCAGCGTTAAGCGCCACCATTGGGGCGTTGGGCGCTTTTATTGCTGGCTCCAATACGGTGTCCAATATGATGTTTAGCCAGTTTCAGTTTGAAGTGGCACAAACGTTAGGCGCATCGACCGTGGTGGTAATTGCCCTGCAAGCCGTTGGTGCCGCAGCTGGCAACATGATCGCCATCCATAATGTGGTCGCAGCATCCGCGACGGTCGGCTTACTCGGCCGTGAGGGCGTGACCCTGCGGAAAACCGTCTTACCCACCATTTATTATCTGATTGCCGCGGCGGTTATTGGCTTGGTGTTAATCAATGTATTGCAATTTGCCGATGTCCTCTCCGGGGCGTAATCTTACATGTTATTGGCCGAGCTACCTCTCGGCCTTTCTCTCCACAAGCGGGCCAGCTAGGCTGACCCCAGCCTTTGTCGTAACGTAAAGGAAAGGAACGCTTATGAATACCCCATCACGTTTGTCGTCATCACAGCAACAAGCATTTATTTCGACCTTGACCGACATCGTGGGCGAAAACAACGTACTCACTGAGACAAGCCAGACCCAGCATTATCGTACTGGCTTTCGCTCGGGAGGCGGCCCTGCGCTGGCGGTTATTTTTCCCACCTCTTTGGTGATGCAATGGCGAGTGCTCCAAGCATGTGTCGACGCGGATGTGGTGATGATCATGCAAGCCGCGAATACGGGCTTAACCGAAGGCTCAACCCCCAAAGGCAGCGACTACGACCGTGATGTGGTAATTATCAACACTACACGCCTAGACGGATTACAGCTTCTCGATAACGGCAAGCAGGTACTGAGTTTTCCCGGAACAACATTGCACCAGTTAGAGCAGACGCTCAGGCCTCTTAAGCGCGCGCCGCATTCGGTCATCGGTTCGTCGTGCATTGGCGCATCGATTGTCGGTGGTGTGGCCAATAATTCCGGTGGTGCATTGGTCAAACGCGGCCCAGCTTATACCGAGTATTCTTTGTTCGCACAGTTGAATCAACATGGTGAACTGACACTGGTTAATCATTTGGGCATTGCCCTAGGTGATGACCCAGAAGCTATTCTCTCGCGCGTTGAGCATGGTGATTACACCGCCGATGATATTACCTATGACGAGCGCAAGGCGTCTGCTGATGACTACGAGCAGATCTTGCGTGATGTCGATGCTGACAGCCCCGCGCGCTATAACGCCGACAAACACCGCTTACATGAAGTGAGCGGCTGTGCGGGGAAACTTGCCGTATTTGCCGTGCGTCTTGATACTTACCCGATCCCTGAGCGCGAGCAAGTTTTTTACATTGGCACCAACAACCCAGATGTGCTTAATACCCTGCGCCGCCGTGTTCTGAGCGAACTCTCTCACCTGCCAGAGGTGGCTGAGTATATGCATCGTGACGCCTTTGATATCGCCGAGCGTTACGGAAAAGATGTGTTTTTAGCGATTGGTCGACTGGGAACAGATGCAATCCCGAAAATGTTTGCCTTGAAAGCAAAAATAACCGCCTGGCTAGACAGTGTTCCCCTACTGCCTAAAGCATTACCCGATAAAGTGATGCAATACGCCAGTCAGCTTTTTCCACAGCACTTGCCCAAACGAATGCTCGCATTTCGCGATAAGTTTGAACACCATCTAATATTCAAAGCCTCAGATGAAGGGATAGAAGAAGCCTCGGCGTTTCTGAGCCGCTTTTTCACCGAACACGCAGACAGTGATTACTTTGCCTGTAGTGAGGATGAAGCGAAAAAAGCCATGCTTCACCGCTTTGCGGCAGCCGGTGCGGCGATTCGCTACCACACCATGCACAGCCGTGATGTGGAAGACATTCTCGCGTTAGATATCGCGCTTAAGCGCAACGAGACCGAGTGGGAAGAGCACCTGCCCATCGAGATAGAACAAGAGATGGTCGCCAAGCTTTATTACGGGCACTTTTTCTGCCACGTCTTCCATCAAGACTATGTGGTGAGAAAAGGTGCGGATGTGAGTGCGATTAAGGCGAAAATGCTGGCGCTGCTCAATGAACGAGGCGCTAAGTATCCTGCCGAGCATAACGTAGGTCACCTCTATGCGGCGGAGCCGGACTTAGCTAACTTTTATCACCAGTTAGATCCTACCAATAGTTTTAACCCAGGGATCGGTAAAACGGGGAAACAAAAATACAGCGCTGATTGCCAGTGCTTGGACCATCAATTGCGCCAACAGACAGGTGCTTCCTCCTCTTCCGTCACTCAGGCGCATTCGTGAGCGCTAATCGTTAACGAGGAGCGGCAACACCGCCAACGGTGAGTATCACTCTCCGTTGGCGGAGGTTTCATTACAGGGACGGCTTCTCGCGAATAAAACGCGCAAAACGTGGAATGCCTTTTTGGGTGACACCGTTATGGCGCACCAAGATAGTACTACCAACCTGTGGCGGATCAGCCCGCTGCGCATCACTAAAGCCAGATCCCACGCTAAACTCGGTGCCGTCAGCCAGGCGTACCACCAGAGAGCCCATCAAACCTTGTAACCGCCCTTTGCCAGGGTTCATCCCTACCACAGTCACGTCTTTTTCTTGGTAGGTTTTCAACTTAACGACGCTTTCTACCCGCTGACCCACATACACACTATCAGGGTGATGCAGCATCAAGCCCTCACCGCCTGCTTCATCGATGGTAGCCAACCTCTCCTTAAGTGCTTCATTGCTCGTCACAGGCTTCTGTGGGACATACGCTAAGTGCGGCGATGCTGTCTTAGATACGATCTGTTTTAACGCTGTATAGCGGGTTGAGAATTGGCCTGGATGATCGGGCATATCAAACGCATAAAAGCGAATACGCTGCCACGCATCTTCATCCGGCGTATCATCAAGCACAGTGCGTAATACGGCTTGAAACTCTCCCCTTCCTGCCCATAACTCACCATCTAAAGGCGTCGTTGGCAGCGTTCGAATCAATGCATCCGGTGCGTGAATGGGATTCCCTTGTCGGGTTAAGAATTGCGTGCCCGTCCAATAGGCGCGGATCCCATCCAGTTTTTCACTGGCCCAATAACCACGATAGTCTTGTTCGGCAATCTGTCCGTCAATACCATGCATCAACGCTGGCGCCGACGGTGCAGCATCAGCATCACTGGAAGGAAACAGGGTAAAGGCGGAGAGTAAGCATAGAGTAAAAGGATTTAGGCGTGCCATGGCATTCCTCCTTAGTGGTAAGGAGCATACGCTAGCGCGATAGAAGGCGTATCAACATGCCTTTATTTTTTCTTGGTAGAGAACGCGTGTTCACGGTGAACAATGCGCAGGTGTTACATCGTCCACCGTGAAATGACTCGTGAAAGCCCGTCCGCTATGACATCTTTGATCATCAAGCTTGGCTGGCAAACGCATAGATAAAAGTGCCGTTTTTTATCGCATCAATCACCCGGGCCGATAAATAGCTAGGTAACGCTGGGCAGCCCCAACTTCGACCGAGTTGGCCACTTTGTTTGATCACGTTCGGATGGGCATAATCGGCACCGTGAATAACAATCGCTCTTTCACGTGCATTGTCATTTAGCCCCTTTGACAAACCATCGAGGCGTAATGAATAGCCATGTTTGCCATGGTAGGTTTCAGCCGCGCGATAGACCCCCAATGATGTTTTTAGCGAGTTGATTCTGTTAGAAAACTGCTTTGCATATAAAGCGCCGCTATTTTTGCCATGAGAGACATAAGAGCGAAATAGCATTTGGCGTTTTTTCACATTGATCACCCAAAACCGCTTTTCTGACGACGGTTTTCCGTAATCAATCAGTGTCATCACCGGCTTGCTACTTGGGTTGTGCTTAAAATGGCGATACGCATCAGAAAAGGCTTGGTACGACACCTCCCCAGCGAGATTGAGTGATTGATATAATCCACTGACCTCATCTTTAAAACTGGCCCAAACCGAGGTTGGCATGCTTAGCGCCAATACATACAAAACCACCCGATACCAAGGGGCCACATCTGCTTGTTTCACTTTTTGCTCCTTTCTTGCCACGGCAACACGCACCACCGAGCTGTCTGTCGTTCGTATTGACAAAAACAAAAACCGTGCCATGTGACACGGTTTTGATTATTTATTGATATTTATATAAATTATCTCACATCGACGTTTTACCCGTCTTCATCTAATCCGTAGCGGCATAAGCTTGCCGCATTTAAACCGCCGCAATGGCGTTTTTAATCCGCTTATCCGAAACAGGGTAAGGCGTGCCGAGTTGTTGCGCAAAGTAGCTCACACGTAGCTCTTCAATCATCCAACGAATCGCTTTCACCTCATCAGGCACAGGCTTTCCTTTAGGCAGCTTGTTCAGCAACGCCTTGTACTCATTCATCACAGATTCAATTTTGAGCATGTGGTTGCGATCGCGGGTTGGATCCACAGGCAGCTTTTCCAATCGTCGCTCGATCGCTTTCATGTAGCGAAGAATATCAGGCAGCCGCTGCCAACCTGATTCGGTGGCAAAGCCTTTGTAGATAAGCCCTTCTAGTTGGGCTTTGATATCCGACATCGCAAACGCCATGGAAAGATCCACTTTGCCTTTGAGCTTTTTGTTGATATTGAACGCGTGCGTCAATATTTGCTCGACCTGTTGCGCTATCTCCACCACGGTATCGCCTAGCTCAGCACGCACCGTCTCTTTAAGGGCTTCGAATGCCTGTGCCTCCCAGGTTAAGCCACCGTGTTGCTCGATAAGCTTATCGATCCCGCAAGCGATGCAATCATCAATCAAATCCAACACGCGACCATACGGATTGAAATAGAGTCCCAATTTGGACTTGTTGGGCAAGTGTGCATGCAGATATTTAATCGGTGATGGCACATTGAGCAAGATAAGCCGACGCTGCCCCGCTTGCATGGCTTTATGTTGTTGATCTTCGGTTTCGAACAGACGAATGGCAACACACGACACGGAACTGGATACGCAAATGCTCGGGAAGTTGACTGAAGTTCCAGCTGTCACGCTCAATGGTGACACCGGACATCTGCTTCAAGGCTTTCTCCATGCTATCGAGCAAAGGTGCCTCCATCGGCGTCGCGCGCTGTAAGATTGCCTCAGCATAGTTTGGTGCCGGAACAAAGTTACGACGTAACGGCTTAGGTAGCGATTTAATCAGGGCAACAATCAGCTCCTGACGTAGCCCGGGAACGTGCCAGTCAAAACCTTCTTCTGACACCTGATTGAGGATCGGCAGTGGGATATGCACCGTCACCCCATCATGGTCTTGGCCGGGTTCAAATTGGTAGCTCAACTTGAGTTTCAAGTTGCCTTGATGCCAAAAATTGGGGTAATCCAGCTCCGTGACATGGCTGGCGTCGCCTTGCAGTAGCATGGCTTTTTCAAAGTTAAGCAGGTCGGGATTGTCTTGACGTGCCTTTTTCCACCAGGTATCAAAGTGACGCCCGCTGACCACACTATGATCGAGGCGCTGATCGTAAAAGTCGAACAAGGTATCGTCGTCTGCCAAAATATCGCGCCGGCGAGATTTGAGCTCAAGCTCTTCCACTTCCGCCAGCAGCTTTTGATTTTGGCGGAAAAAGGCATGCTTGGTTTGCCAATCCCCCTCAACCAATGCCGAACGAATAAACAGCTCACGACTAAGCACCGGATCGATGGCGCCATAATTGACTTTACGGCTGGCCACAATTGGGATCCCGTATAGCGTGACCTTCTCACTGGCCATCACAGCCGCTTGCTTGCGTGACCAATGTGGTTCACTGTAGCTGCGCTTAATCAAATGCTGCGCCAGTGGCTCTACCCATTCGGGTTGGATTCGCGCGACAATTCGCCCCCAGAGTTTCGAGGTTTCAACCAGCTCGGCAACCATCACCCATTTAGGCTGCTTTTTGAAAAGCCCAGAGCCTGGGAAAATATGGAATCGTGCATTCCGCGCGCCTTGGTATTCATTCTTTTCTTGGTCTTTTAGGCCTATGTGGCTTAATAGCCCGGCCAGCAGTGCCATGTGAATGGCCTGAGAACTGGCGGGCTCTTGGTTGAATTGCGCATTTTGCTCTTTCATCACTTGGGTGATCTGATAGTGAACGTCTTGCCACTCTCGCACGCGCAGGTAATTGAGATAGTCTTTTTTGCACTGTTTACGGAACTGGTTATTCGACAGCGCTTTTTGCTGGTCTTTAACGTAATCCCAAAGGTTTACATAGGCTAAAAAGTCCGATTCTTTATCGGCAAAACGACGATGCTTTTCATCCGCTTGTTGCTGCTTATCAGCCGGACGCTCACGTGGGTCTTGAATAGCCAAGGCCGCGGCAATCACCATCACCTCATTTAAGGCACTATGCTTGGGCGCCTCAATCACCATGCGTGCCAAACGCGGGTCAATCGGCAGTTTGGCCAAGGTTTTACCAATCGCGGTCAGCTTACGTTTATCGGTGGCTTGGCCGGGCTTAATCGCCCCCAGCTCTTCGAGCAAACGGACACCATCTTTAATATGACGGCTATCAGGCGGCTGAACGAACGGGAAGGCTTGAATATCACCGAGCCCTATTGCCGTCATTTGCAGGATCACTGAGGCCAGATTTGTCCGCAGAATTTCTGGATCGGTAAATTCAGGACGGCCTAAAAAGTCCTCTTCGCTATATAAACGCACACAAATGCCTTCCGACACACGGCCACAGCGCCCTTTACGCTGGTTAGCACTGGCCTGTGAAATCGGCTCAATCGGCAGTCGCTGCACCTTAGTCCGGTAGCTATAGCGAGAAATCCGTGCCGTGCCGGGATCAATCACATACTTAATGCCCGGCACGGTTAGCGAGGTCTCGGCGACGTTGGTGGCCAATACAATCCGGCGCCCCGAGTGAGATTGGAATACACGATTTTGCTCGCCAGCAGAAAGCCTTGCGTACAAGGGCAAAATCTCGGTATCGCGCAGTTGACGACGCTGAAGATGATCGGCGGTGTCGCGAATTTCACGCTCACCGTTCATAAAAATCAGGATATCACCCGGCCCTTCCTGACACAGCTCATCGACCGCATCGCTGATCGCTTCCAGCTGGTCACGATCGCTATCGTCCTCTTCCACCAATGGGCGGTAGCGCACTTCCACCGGATAAGTACGGCCAGACACCTCTATCATAGGCGCGTTATTAAAGTGCTTGGAAAAGCGCTCAGGATCGATGGTTGCCGAGGTAATGATGACTTTGAGATCAGGGCGCTTGGGCAATAACTCGCGCAAATAGCCGAGAATAAAATCGATGTTTAGGCTGCGCTCGTGAGCTTCATCGATAATGATGCAGTCGTACTGATTCAGATACCGATCGTGCTGAATTTCGGCTAGCAAGATCCCGTCCGTCATCAGTTTGACTTGCGTCGACTCTGAGACTTTGTCGTTAAAGCGCACTTTATAGCCCACGCTGCTGCCTAACTCGACGTCAAGCTCTTCAGCAATCCGTGAGGCGACCGAGCGCGCAGCCAAGCGACGTGGCTGAGTGTGACCTATGGTACCGGCGACACCTAGCCCAAGTTCCATACAAATTTTGGGCAGCTGAGTGGTTTTACCTGAGCCCGTTTCCCCCGCAATGATTACGACTTGATTGTTCGCGATCGCCTCGGCAATGTCATCTTTCTTCTGACTGACTGGCAATTCTTCCGGATAGCGAACGGTTGGCGTATTGGCTCGACGGGCGAGCAGGCGCTGCATACTCTGCGCCATTTCCGCGGCGATTTGATCGTACACCGCCTGTTTGGCGTCGTCTTTTTTGATTTTTTGCGCGCCATGGATGCGCTTTTTAAAACGAAAACGGTCTTGCAGCATACAATCGTTTAGTGCTGCAAACAGTGTCTCTGGCGTGTTGTGATGACGTGAACTCAAGGCGATTCCTGCTTACTGCTTAATCTTTTAAGGCGTTTATCAGTGTCACAGCCGATAAATAAGGTTGATTGGTGTCGCATCCTATCACAAAGTAAAAAGAATCAAAGTCGCGCCAGCCACGCGCTCACCACCAACGTGGCAGCGTAAAGTAAACGCATTGGCCGTTCGTCGCGTATAAACGCATAATGACGGCCAACAAACCCCGCAGTTTGGGAGAGCAGCCATGCTAAAACAGCTTTTTAAAAAACTCGAATCCGCCCTCGCCGCTGAAACCGGCCAACACGGTAAGCAATCCGGGCTATCCCTTCACCAAGCGATGGCGGGGCTATTAAGTGAAGTGGCGATGGCCGATCACGATATTGATGAGCGAGAGAGAACAACCAAACGCAACCGTATTTGCCAGTTGCTATCACTCGACGTGACACAAGCCGAGCAATTACTTGAGGAGGCGAGACAACACAGCGAGCATGCGACCTCGTTGTATGAATATACGGATAAATTACGCGACCTTGACCCACAAGCCCGGATAGCGTTAATCGAGGCGATGTGGTCAGTCGCGTATGCCGATGAGAACATTGATCCGCTCGAGGAAGCGGTGATCCGTAAAACCGCCGAGCTGCTTTATGTCGATCATGCCGAGTTTATTCGCGCCAAGCTTAACGTGATTGAGAACGACGACAGCGAAAGTTAGGTCAAAACGTTCAAACTCATGCCGAGGACGCGCGCATGATCACTGGGCCATTGGCGGTTGATACCTGTTCCAGTGGCGTGGCAAAAACATCTGAGAGCAGCTGATCCGTCAATACCGCTTTCGGTGGGCCTAGTGACACAACACGACCTTGTTTAAGCACCACAACCGTATCCGCGTGCTCTAGGGTGCGGTTTAAGTCGTGATTCGCCATGATAACTGCGATTTCCTGCTCTCGCGCCAAGGCGGTCATTTCTTGGTAAATCACTTCCTGTTGCGCGACATCAAGTCCGGTTGACGGCTCGTCAAGCAAAAGCAAACGCGCATGTGGATTTAACGCCTTTGAAACTTGCAACATGACGCCCGCCAATCGCACCCGTTGCCACTCTCCGCCCGATAAGCTGTCTATTCTTCGGTGGAGCTTGTCGCTGATGGCCAAACGAGACACCACGTCCGCGACCGTCTTGTCTCGAATCTCACCGGTTGCCAATTGCACACTATCGAGCACGAGATTGAGGTATTCAAATACCCCCATGACAAACGCAGGGCGCTGTTGTTGCATTAGGTATCCCCGCACTTGCGCCAAATCGTATCGGGTTTGTCCTGATACGGGTTGGCCTTGCAGCCAAACACTCCCCGATTGCGGCACTTCCAAGCCCGACAAGAGTTCCAGTAAGGTGCTTTTGCCACTTCCGTTGGGACCGATAAGGTGTACCACTTGCCCGGCATCAACCGATAAGGACATCGGTAGTAAACGTGGCGATAAGCTCAAATCTTTAGCGTGAACGATCATCCCGCCCTCACCAACATCCAAATAAATAATGGGGCACCAAGCACACTGGTGACCACCCCCACCGGAAGTTCCGCTGAGGGAAGGATAAGTCGACCAACGGTGTCGGCGCTGACCAATAATAGCGCCCCTGCCAACGCAGACATGGGCAACAAGGTACGGTTCCGGCTACCAAGCCACAGGCGTAAGTAATGAGGAACAATGAGGCCAATAAAGCCAATAACACCCGCAACAGCCACAGATACCCCGACCAAAACGCTAATTAAGGCAATCAATTGCCAACGTAGTTGATGTGTATCTAGCCCTAACTGCTGCGCCTGAGACTCTCCTAGCATAAGCTGGTCAAGCTTATGTCCGTATCGCCACAATACCGCAATGCAAGGTAAGGTCATTGTCAGTATACCCACATGCTCCAATCGCATGCCGGACAGTGATCCCATTAACCAGACCATTAACTGGCGCAAATTAAAGTCAGTACTGAAATAAAAGGCCAAGGTAACGCCTGCCCCCGCCAAAATGCTCAGAGCAACACCGACCAATAAAATGCGTGCCGTCGCTAGAGCGCGACGGGCTAATATCACTAATATAAAGGTAAACAAGCTCGCGCCCAGCATGGCAGTGACCGCCATACTGCCACTCGACGCCCAAGCGGGTGCGAGTAATAACAGTAAGACCACAGCAATGCTTGCGCCACCGGAAATGCCTAAGACACCGGGCTCCGCGAGTGGGTTACCCAATAGCACTTGTAGGCTTGCCCCGGCCATTGCCAGTGAGGCCCCTATCATCACACTGACCAGCACACGAGGGAGACGAAGCTGTAAGAGTAACTGCTGCTCTAATATTGAGTCAGGCGCGAACGGATTGATCCATATATCGCCCACACTCAGCGCAAGCCCACACAGCAACAGCAGTAAAGCCGAGAAAGTAAGTAACGCGCGCCGCCAACGGCTCTGTTGGCGGGCGGTGAGTTCTGACACTCGCATGCGTCATCCATTAAACCAATACTGTGACGCACTTTACCGACTGATTGCCAGCTTGAAAAGCGCTACGCCGAGGCTTTTTGTGGTGCGTGCACAAAGAGTGGCTGATTGACATTAGGCTCAAAGGGCGTGGCGAGTAATCCAGCCCGATGACCGACGTGGACATTGGCATTGGGAAAGATCACCACTTCCCCCTCATGCTCGGCATAGATTTCTTGTCCCTTGTCGGTGGCCAATAATACCCCCTTCTCGAACGGTGTGAAGTTTTTAGCTGATGAAGGGAACGTGAGGGCAAATTGCTCCGTGTACTTGGTCAAGGTTCGCGTCACACGATAAAAGCGCATCGGCGCCAATTCAGTCGGTAATGTGTCGGCTTTGAGTAAGCCTCGTAAGGTGCGTTCAAGCGGCTCGTATTCACGCAAATCATTTTCAAACAAAGGCGCGACACGGCCCATTTCTAAGGTTGCAGCCAGTGCATCATGGTGGTTGGCACTATACCAACTAAAAGTCGGTGATGGTGATTGAGACAGAATAGTGGCATCCATTTTGGCGTCATTGAGTAATGCCGCCAATGGACGTACATCCTTTTGGGATGGTGTCGTTGGGATCACGCCAAACATATAATGATAGGACTCGCGAATGGCACTGTGTAAGTCAAGATGCCAACGAGTCATACTGTCCGGTTGAGCAGAAAAGAAATCGCTTACCGCTTGTTGCAACTGATTGGCTAGGTAGTGCTCTTCGTTTTTTTCCTCATTCCAGCCTCCGAATAAGCGGTTGAGGTTATCTTCAATAAAACGAGTGTGCGCTTTAATCGCTTCGGCATGGCCAATAATCAGTAATAGCGGCACATTGGGGGTAAATGTCTCTGACATTATATCGGCAAGAAGACTGTCAATGAGCTCAATGGGCGCGGTTTCGTCACCGTGAATACCTGAAGACAATACGACGCAACGCGAAACCTTGGCAACATCGGGCTGTATCGAAATAATACCGGGGGCACTGTGATTGAAGGTAAGCGAGCCTACTCGCCATGAGTCTGGGGTAAAAGCATGAGGTGCAGTCAATGCGGCATCAATAAAGGCACCTGGGCGTGCTGTCAGCATAATGCTTCCTTTTATTACAACTAGACAACAAAACGTTACAGCGAGATAACCAATAAACCCAGGATTTTCCCCTCACAATGTGATCATGTATAGACAAATTAAAAAGCCGTGGCGCATCGGCACACGGCTTTCTAGTGTGGTGTCGTCACCACTGTCGGGGTCACACAGCGTTATTCTTCAACGTCTGCGTTTTCAACTCGCGCTTTGAGTTTTTGGCCCGGTCTAAATGTCACTACGCGGCGCGCCGTGATCGGAATATCTTCCCCTGTTTTAGGATTTCGACCGGGACGTTCATTCTTGTCTCGCAAGTCGAAGTTACCAAACCCTGATAACTTGACCTGTTCGCCACTTTCGAGCGCCTTCCGAACCTCTTCGAAAAACGCTTCGACTGTCTCCTTGGCGTCCCGTTTGCTAATCCCGATATTTTCAAACAGGTTCTCAGCCAAATCGGCCTTAGTGAGCGCCATAGGTTTTTCCCTCAAGAATTGTTGAACACATATGCAATACCGCAGTATCGACACCACCATTCTACACTTGGCCCATACGCCTTTAGCCCTTGTATTTTAGGGATATTTGAAGGCCAGCTCAAAACAAGTGTATGCCAACTGGCTGATTTGCGCCAACTTTTTTACATTAAAAAAGCAAGAACAATGTCCAAAAAATTGACCTTTCAAACCAAGATGTTACAAGGGTTTTCTCAACCAGCATAGTCAATAGACGGCTAAGCTGCTTAATATTAGGCTTTTTTATCAATATCTGAACACTTTCTCCTCAAATATAGTGAATTTATTTAGTTTTTCAAATGGATAGATGTTAGGCCATTTAGGCATAAAAAAAGCAGCGTTTCCGCTGCTTTTTGGGATGACTTTAGGTTAGTCACGCAAGGTAACGCCTAATTTCTCTGATAAATAGCTGACAACACCAGACACGGCTTCACTGATATCGGCTTCCTCAAGCGTGCGCGCATCAGATTGCAAGGTCAGTGCGATCGCCAAGCTCTTCTTGCCCTCTTCCACACCTTTGCCGGTGTAAAGGTCGAAAAGCTGTGCGTCCTTAAGCAAGGGGTTGCCGCTTTGCAAACATGCGTGCACCACATCGCCAGAAGCAAGCGATTGATCAGCAATCACCGCGATATCCCGGCGGTTAGCAGGGAATTTAGACAGTCCTGCCGCTTCGGGAATAAAGCGTTCGTCAATGGCCTGCCACTCTAGCTCAAACACCACCGTTCGGCCATTTAAGCCAAACTCACGCTCAAGTTCAGGGTGCAGGGTACCAATGTGACCCACCACTTTGCCGTCAAACGCTATCGCGGCGGTTTGACCTGGGTGCATGGCAGGATGAGAGGCTGACACGAAACGGAAGTCTTTCAACTTGCCTGTGAGTTCCAGTACCGCTTCTAGGTCGCCTTTCAAATCAAAAAAGTCAACGGTCGCGCTCGCCAGATCCCAATGCTCTTCACTGCCAGGACCTGCAATCACCCCCGCAAGCATGCTTTCTTGGCGAATGCTCGATTGACGAACGGCACCACCGGTGTCACCTTCCGGGGTAAAGCGTAAGCCAAATTCAAACAAGCGCACACGAGGTTGCTGACGTTTTTGGTTATAGGCCACCGTGTTTAAAAGCCCAGGAAGCAAGCTCAGGCGCATGGCTGACATGTCCGCAGAGATTGGGCTTGGCAGGATCAGCGGCTCAACATCGGGAACAATCAGCGCTTGCTGTTTCGGTTCAACAAAGCTGTAGGTAATCGCCTCGTGGAAGCCACGGTCAACCAACAAATCGCGGACACGTTTCAGTGGCATCGCTGCTTCTTTGTATTCGCGCATCGTCAGTGCCGCTTTAGGCGCACGGGTTGGAATGTTGTCGTAGCCGTAAATACGCCCGACTTCCTCAATCAAATCCTGCTCAATGGCAATATCAAAACGCCAGCTAGGTGCCGTGGCTTGCCACCCTTTCTCGGTTTCCGTTACCGCACAGCCAAGGCGAGACAAAATGGCTTGTACATCACTGTTATCGATAGAATGACCCAATAGGCCATCTAACTTCTCACGACGGAGGGTGACAGTGTCACGAGTTGGCAGTGTTTCTGCCGACTCAGCGGTAACAATCTCTCCCGCTTCACCACCACAAATCGCTAATAGCAGTTCAGTCGCCCGCTCCATCGCCGCTGCTTGTAAAGCTGGGTCGACGCCACGCTCAAAACGGTGAGAGGAATCTGTATGTAGCCCATAGCTACGTGCACGGCCGCGGATCACATCAGGGGCAAAAAACGCCGATTCGAGTAAGATATCTTGCGTGTCTGTGGTGACGCCAGAGTCTTGCCCGCCAAAAATTCCGGCCATCGCCAAGGCTTTGTTCTCATCGGCAATGACCAAGGTTTGCGCATTGAGTGTTGCTTCGTTGCCATCGAGCAATGTGAGCGTTTCGCCCTCTTTTGCCATACGCACCACAATGCCACCCTCAAGCTTGCTAAGATCAAAGGCATGCATCGGCTGACCTTGCTCAAGCATTACATAGTTAGTGACATCCACCACAGGGTCGATAGCGCGAATGCCACTGCGGCGCAATTTCTCTTGCATCCACAACGGGGTCTGGGCATTAAGATCCACATTTTTTACCACACGCCCTAAATAACGTGGACATGCTTGTGGCGCATCAATACGTACGGATACCTTATCTTCAATGCTGGCAGCGACCGGAGTGATGGTCGGCTCGGTGACATCAGCGCGGTTCAATACGCCGACTTCACGCGCCAAACCACGCAGGCTCAAGCAATCAGCACGGTTCGGGGTTAAGTCGACATCGATGGTTACATCGTTTAGCGCGAGGTAGTCACGAATATCAGCACCAATCGGTGCATCGGCAGGTAGCTCGATAATGCCGTCAGATTCGACATCAATCCCTAGCTCAGTAAATGAGCACAGCATGCCGAAAGACGGTTGACCACGCAGCTTCGCTTTTTTGATTTTGAAGTCACCTGGCAATACCGCACCAACCATTGCGACCGCGACTTTTAGGCCTTGACGACAGTTTGGTGCACCACAAACGATATCAAGCAATTCATCTTCGCCGACATTGATTTTGGTGACACGCAGCTTGTCTGCATCTGGATGCTGGCCACACTCAACCACTTCGCCCACAACCACACCGCTAAAGTCGCCAGCAACGGGTGCAATTTCATCGACTTCGAGGCCGGCCATGGTGATCTGATGGGCAAGCGCGTCGGTGTCGTTTGCTGGGTTTACCCACTCTCTCAACCAAGATTCACTGAATTTCATTATTACCTTGCCCCACTGATTACTTAAATTGTTTCAAAAAGCGCAAATCGTTCTCAAAGAACGCACGGAGATCATTCACTCCATAACGCAGCATGGTTAGGCGCTCTACGCCAATACCAAAGGCAAAGCCTTGATATTCCTCTGGATCGATATTCACCGCACGTAGTACATTCGGGTGAACCATGCCGCAGCCTAAGATCTCGAGCCATTTTCCGCCTTTGCGGCGTACATCAACTTCAGCAGAGGGCTCTGTGAACGGGAAGTAAGAGGGGCGGAAACGCACTTCCAGATCTTCCTCGAAAAAGTTACGTAAGAAGTCATTGAGGATCCCTTTGAGATCAGCGAAGGTGATGTCTTTATCGACCAATAGCCCTTCCACTTGGTGGAACATCGGGGTATGCGTTTGGTCGTAGTCATTACGATAAACGCGACCGGGGGCAATAATACGGAATGGGGGTTTACCCGCTTCCATGGTACGAATTTGTACGCCAGAGGTATGCGTACGCAACATCAAATCAGGGTTAAAGAAGAAAGTATCGTGATCGGTACGTGCAGGATGATCTGGGGCGATATTCAGCGCATCAAAGTTATGAAAACCGTCTTCAACCTCTGGCCCAGAGGCGACAGAGAAGCCCAATTCACCGAAAAATTGCTCAATACGTTCAATGGTACGCGTCACGGGGTGAATACCACCGTTTTCAATACGACGGCCCGGCAAGCTTACATCAATGGTTTCTGCGGCAAGCTTCGCTTCCAACTCGGCGCGCTCAAGCGCATTTTTACGCTCAGCAATCGCTTGTTGTACGGTTTGCTTCGCTTGGTTAATCTTTTGACCCGCTTCGCGGCGCTCTTCCGGTGGCAGTTTGCCCAACGCCTGTAATTGTGCAGTTAGCTCGCCTTTCTTTCCTAGGAATTTAACCCGGACTTCATCCAATGCAGCCACAGAGGCGGCATCGGCCACCGCACTGGTTGCATTCGCAAGAATTTCTTCTAATTGTTGCATTGTTTCCTCGTCGACCCGTTGGGCAGTCCAAATCAGGTAGGTGCGTGACAATACCTGCTGACATCATGGTTTCACCCATTGTCTAAGCAAACTGACAGAGTCGCCTCAATAACACGCCTCAATGCCAATTGACTGAGAGAACAGGTAATAAATTGACCTTACATACTAATTAATGCCACGACTAATGCCAAACGCTAAACAGCATTTACGCGATTTTTCCTTGCCATCCGGTCACAAGGGGCGTCATTTTGGTGGTAGATTGGTCATTCAGCGCTTCAATCCAGTAAAAATCGAACATATGGGCACTGATCGAGTAACTCGCTAAGCATTGTTTGGTATTCTAGCGCCTATATTGCCAAACAAGCTTGTGTGGCCACTCTCTACTTGGCCTCCGACCGCGTATCCCTAATAACTTGTTTTCCTAACACTTGGAGCCAGTATGCAAGACACCAGTCGTCCCTTACGTGTGTTTGTTTCGACGTCGACCCACCCTTGGTTCAACCTCGCCGTGGAGGACACCATATTTCGAACCATGTCCTCGCAGCAGAACGTCCTGTTCCTCTGGCGTAATGACAATACGGTGGTCATTGGACGCGGACAGAACCCATGGCGCGAGTGTAATACGCGAAAAATGGAACAAGATGCCGTGGTATTGGCGAGGAGACAAAGCGGCGGTGGCGCGGTGTTTCACGATTTGGGCAACACCAATTTTACCTTTATGGCGGGTAAACCAGGTTATGATAAGTCAGTATCAACGCAAATTGTACTCGATGCCCTGAAAACGCTCGGGATCAGTGCCTCAGCCAGTGGCCGAAATGACCTCACCATGGATACACCCGACGGCCCAAGAAAAGTATCGGGCTCAGCCTACAAAGAGGCCAAAGATCGCGGCTTTCACCATGGTACGCTCTTGATTAATGCCAACTTGTCGCGACTGGGTGACTACCTCAACCCTGATCCTAAAAAGCTACAAGCCAAGGGGATTTCATCTGTACGTGCCCGCGTGGCCAATATCGCTGACTTTGTCCCAGACGTTGATCACCAACGCGTATGTGACGCGATTAAAACCGCCTTTTTCCGCCATTATGGCCATACCACTGAGATTGAGTATATTTCTCCCGACGCCAAGCCCGATGTCGAGGGGTTTGACGCGATTTATGAAAAACAGTGCAGTTGGGCGTGGAATTTCGGTAACAGCCCGCAGTTCATGCATACCTTTGATGAGCGTTTTGAATGGGGAGGCGTTGAGCTGCACTTGGATGTGAAACATGGAGAAATCATCGATTGCCAGTTATTCACTGATAGTTTAACGCCAGGCCCGCTAGAAACCCTGGCTAATCAATTGGTCGGACAAGCCTACCACCCTGAAAAACTTTACCACTTTGTGATGAGCTGGGCCGACGCAGACCAAAGTCATCAAGTGATGTACGAAGATATTGCCCTGTGGTTACGTCAAGCCATCGCCTGATCGCTGAACACGGCTAGAGTGACCCCTATCACATAATCCCCTCTCCTTTGATCCCACGCAAAGACGCAAACGCCTGTCACGTCACTATAAGTGACAGGCATGTTCTGGTCATATATCCCACATGTAATAGACAGACTGTTATTATCCACGATAATTTGGCTTGAATAATAGTTTTTAATTTTGGTAAAAAACCATTACGCTAGTTTTACATATTTTGTTACAAAATACAGGAGGCCATTTTACCAAGGCGTTAACGCCAACACCCTGCACCCGGCTAGCCCCATGCAGACCCAACAATCATTCAACGAATAATTAGATAGTTATGGAAAACCAAAAAACAATACTTGGTCACCCTCGGGGACTGTTCTTACTTTTTGGCACTGAGCTTTGGGAGCGCTTTTCCTACTACGCAATGCGTGCCATCCTCGTCCTTTATTTGACCGATCAAACCATCAACGGTGGTTTAGGCTGGTCAACCAAAGACGCACTCGAACTTTATGGCTACTACACTGGCCTCGTCTATATCACGCCGCTGATTGGTGGGTGGATTGCCGATAACTTTATTGGCCAACGTCGCGCTGTCGTCGTTGGTGGTGCACTGATGGCGATTGGACAATTCACCTTAGCTTTTCCTGCTCAACAATACGGTTTGGACATTGTTCATACGTTATACGCCGGTCTCGCGTTGCTCATCACCGGTTGTGGCCTGCTAAAACCCAACATTTCGACGATGGTTGGTGACCTTTATGATGAAGGCGATCATCGTCGTGATGGTGCGTTTACCATCTTTTATATGGGCATCAACATTGGCTCATTGTTAGCAGGCTTCGTCTCGGGCTCTGTGACCAGCGCTTACGGCTGGCAATATGGCTTCTTTGCCGCCGGTGTAGGTATGGTGATCAGCCTGCTGATCCAGCTAACCATGGCCAACTCTTGGTTAGGTGAAATAGGTCGAGTCCCAGCCGCACAGCAAGCGCGAGACGCCAATCACTCCAAGACCAACGCTCCATTGACGAAGCAAGAAATCGATCGCCTTAAAGTCATCTTATTAATGGGTTTGTTTGTCATTATTTTCTGGGCTGGCTTTGAACAAGCCGGTGGCTTGATGAATATTTATACCCAAGAGTATACGGACCGTATGGTTGGTGGGTTTGAGATACCGGCGGCTTGGTTCCAATCACTTAATCCTTTCTTCATCATTGTCTGTGCACCCATCGCAGCCTCACTGTGGGTACGCCTAGGCCCTAAAGAGCCCAGTTCGCCCGTGAAGTTCGCCATGGCGCTATTTATGTTGGCACTGGGGTTTGTGTGCATGATTGGCGCGGTGTTAGAGCAAGGTGGCGATACCACAGTGAAAACGTCAATGTTTTGGCTGGTGGGCGCGTTCTTCTTCCACACGTTAGGCGAACTTTGTCTCTCGCCTATCGGTTTATCCTTGGTCACTAAGCTCGCGCCGCTACGCTTGGCTTCATTGATGATGGGTGCATGGTTTGGCTTTAACGCGATTGCCAACTATGTGGCGGGTATCATAGGCTCGCATGTGGGTGATTATGGCGCTATGGCCATCTTCGGCGGTATCGCGGCAACCGCTGCGATTTCCGGTGTGATCTTACTCGCGCTATCCGGCACGCTGATTCGTTGGATGCATGGCGCTGAGTCCGGCGCCACACCAAGTGAAGAAATCGAACAACAACAAGTACAAGTGGCGTAATACACCCACTTCACTACTGAAAAAGAGGCCGTTTGGCCTCTTTTTTGTGGTCTCTTAACTAACAAGCACCGCTTGTATTTCAGATTTAATAGTGTCTGATTGCGTACCAAATATAGCCTGAAGGTTGTCACCAACAACCAGTACCTCTTTGGCGCCGAGCTGCTTAATTGCGGCGATATCGGCATGCTGGATATCATTCAGGCTGACTCGCAGTCGAGTGATACAAGCATCCACATTTTTAATGTTTTCCTTTCCTCCAAGCGCACTGACCAATTGATGTGCCAGCTCTGAACCGATTTCCGAAAGTTGACTCACCTCGGTTTCAGCTGTTTCGCGACCTGGTGTCAGCAAATTAAGCTTACTGATCGTTAATCTAAATAAGCTGTAATACATTAACGCCCAGAGTGGGCCAATCAGTGCGAAAAGCCAAGCATTGGTCGACAGTGGGTAATAGATAAGGAAATCAATTGCGCCATGTGCGAAGGTGACGCTATGGTGGATATCTAACGTTGTGACGAGTGCAAAACCGATCCCCGTTAAGACACAATGCATGGCATACAACACCGGCGCGACAAATAGGAAAGAAAACTCCATCGGTTCGGTAATACCCGTCAGCCAAGATGTTAACGCTGCCGAAGCCATAATCCCACCAACCAGTGCGCGTTTATCTGGACGAGCTGAGTGATAGATAGCTAGCCCCACCGCTGGTAATGCCCACATTGAGTACAAATAGCCTCCGGCTAGATTGCCGGCAGTAGGATCACCGGCAAGGTAGCGCTGAATTTCACCGTTGATCACTTTGCCGCTTTCAGGATCGACATACTCCCCCACTTCAAAGAAGAAAGGTACGTTCCAAATGTGGTGCAAGCCAAAAGGAATCAAAGAACGCTCAACAAACCCGTAAATACCAAAAGCGGTGGTTGGGCTTTGATAAGCCGCCCAGTGCGAAAAACTCTTGATTGCGCCGCCAATGGGAGGCCAGATATAGCTGAGCGCAATACCAAGAAATATTGCAGCAATACCCGTAACGATAGGGACGAAGCGTTTTCCGGCAAAGAAGCCTAAGTACTCAGGAAGTTGGATGTTATGAAAGCGATTAAATAAATAGGCTGCCACAGCCCCGATCATAATCCCGCCGAACACCCCAGTATTAAGGCTAGGGATCCCGATGATCATCGCAGGCTCAATGCCGTGGATGTTAGCCATTACCCCTAAAGTCGCGGTCATAATGGCAAAGCCAACCGTCGCCGCCAGCGCAGCCGCGCCATCGTTGTCTGATAAACCCAGAGCGACACCAATCGCAAAGATAAGTGCCAGATTGCTGAATACGGCATCGCCTGACATGGCCATGATTTCAGAGACACTATCCGGTATCCATGCGAAGTTAGCAGAACCGATACCGAGTAATAGACCGGCAACGGG
This sequence comes from Salinivibrio sp. ML290, assembly GCF_001995695.1. Lineage (NCBI taxonomy): Bacteria > Pseudomonadati > Pseudomonadota > Gammaproteobacteria > Vibrionales > Vibrionaceae > Salinivibrio > Salinivibrio sp. ML290. The sequence continues at coordinate 124,306 of NZ_MUEY01000003.1, forward strand.
TAACACGGCTACAGGCAGCATCAAAGAGCGCCCTATCCGTTGTAGTAATCCAAACGCGTGACTAAACATGTGATGTTCCTTTTTTATGTAGAGACATACACACGATAAAGAAAAGCGTCTCCCTCAAGGTTACAAAAGCCTATGAGTTTGTAAGCAGGCTGTTACATACCAACGCCTACCGGTGTGGCAATATCGGCTTGCACCAATAGTGATCTCGTTTTAATTGAGGTATACACAAGGCATTGGTGAAAAACACAGGAACGTGCAAGATGAAAACCATCCTCGTTGTGGATGACAATCAATCGCTTAGAGATGCACTCACCGATTACCTAGGGCGTGCTGAGTTTCATGTTCTTACTGCCAGTGACGGTGAGCAAATGTGGGCGCACTATCAAACGCACGCACCGGACCTCATCATTCTCGATATTATGCTGCCGGGCGATGATGGGCTAACGCTATGTAGCCAAATTCGCAAACACTCTAACGTCCCCATCATCATGCTCACAGCCGTGACAGATGAAGCTGATCGTGTTGCAGGGCTTGAAGTGGGCGCCGATGATTACATGACAAAAACCTTTAGTCCACGTGAGCTACTGGCACGCATTAAAGCCTTATTGAGGCGCACACGTATGACCCAATCATCCGGTGTCGGCCATAAAGTCACTTTCGCCGGATGGACGTGTGACCTGCTGAAGCGTCAATTAGTTAGCCCTCACGGTGAGTGCAAACAATTGTCTGGCGCCGATTTTAACCTGATCAGCTTAATGCTAGAAAAACCCAATCAGCTTTTGAGTCGAGATGATATTGCCCGCTGCATTTGGGGGCGAGATGCAGAGCCATTTGAACGCGGGATTGATGTACAAATCAGCCGATTACGTAAACACCTTCACGACGACGAGCGTTCGCTGATTCTAACGGTAAGAAATAAAGGTTACATGCTCGCCACTGATGTCATCGCGACAGAGGTGCATTGATGCGTACGCTTGCGCTATCGTTGTTCACCTCCATTCGCTTTCGTATTGGCGCGACCTTATTGATCGTGATTGTTATCGCCCAATTGATCGCAGGGTTAATTTGGTACCAAACCAGTGCGCAAAAGGAGCAAGAGAGTCTACAGAAAACGGTACAAAGCCTAACCAGTAACGTTGCCGATACTTACAATTATTTTGAGGCGCTTCCCGTCAGTTATCGCTATCTCATCTTGAACCAAATTAGAGAGATGGGCGGTACACGATTCTTTATTTCCATCAACCAACGCAAATTAGATGTTGGCTTACCCACACAAACTGCGCGTACCGCCATGATTTTAGAGCAGGCATCAACGCGATTGTCTAAATCAGTGCGTCACGCGCAAGACATTGATGTTGCCTTAAGCCGACGCCAAGATCTCAAAGTGTTTAACTCAGGTATTAAGCTTGAGGCATTGCCTGCTATCTGGGCCGACTACAGTTTAGCCTTAGGCGATCTGGATTTACCTATTGTTGTGGTACAGATTCAAATGTCACAAAGCGAATGGTTTTATCTCGCGGCGACACTACCTGTCCCCTTCTCTACCTTATCTCCACAGTTTATTGACCAAAAACAGCTGGTCTTTTTGGGGATATCTTCGTTACTCCTTGTCTTTTGTACGGTCTGGTTGTTGCGATTAGAAATTCGTCCAATTCGACGACTGGCTAAAGCCGCTACGCTAATGAGCGGACAGCTATATGTCGAAGAAGTAAAAGAAGAAGGTAGTAAAGAAACACGTGCTGCTGTGCGAGCGTTTAATAAAATGCAGCGACGTATACGCGCCTATATCCGCGACCGTGAAATGCTATTCGGGGCCATATCACACGATTTAAAGACGCCATTAGCATGCCTGAAATTACGCACGGAAATGTTAGAAGATGATGCAGAGCGGCAAAAATTTGAGACCGTGTTGACTGAATTTGATGTGCTGTTAAAAGGTGCTTTGCAGTGTATTCGTGAAACTGACATCCATGAGGACGTTGAATGGATTGATTTGGTCGACACGCTTGAACAATGCGCGGCGTACTACAACCGAAGTAAACATAAGGTTCATCTTTCTCTACCGGTTGAAAGCCGATTCCTAGGGAAGCCCCTTGCGATTAAACGATGCCTTTATAACGTTATCGACAACGCGACTAAATATGGTGATACCGCTGAGGTTTGTCTTCATGAAGACAATGAAAAGATCGTTATTCAGGTTCGCGACTTTGGTCCAGGATTAGATAAAAAGTGGCAAGAAAAAGTCTTTGAGCCGTATTTTCGCGTTGATGCAACGACACACCCTGGTTCAGGGCTCGGTCTAACCATTTCACGCAGTATTGCTCGCAGCCATGGCGGCGACCTTTATGTAGAAAATCACTCGACACAAGGACTCATTATCACCATTCAGTTGGCATGTGAACTATGAAAAGACTCTTTTTCACCCTATTACTCGCAATCACTTTCCCCATTGACGCGGAGCAGTCCACGCCACCACCTGTTGAATTTCTGCATTGGTGGACATCAGCAGGTGAAGTCCGCGCTGCCAACATCGCTAAACAGGCGCTTGAGGAGGCTAACGTTCACGTCGAACAGCAGGCAATTCAAGGTGGCGGCGGGGATACGGCAATGTCTATTTTGCAAGCTCGCGCAATTGCGGGCACGCCGCCAACCATAGCTCAGCTCGAAGGGCCTGCAATCCAGTCATGGGCAGCGCTGGGTTTTCTTTACGACCTAGAACAGTTAGCCAATCAAGAGCATTGGCGCTCGCAGCTCTATCCTATTGCGCGAGCGGTCAATCAATTTGAAGGGACATTTGTGGCAACGCCAGTGACTATTCATCGATTGAATTGGATGTGGGTGAATCATGACGTGCTTCGTCAATACAACCTATCGCCACCTGACAACTGGGAAGCACTAATCGATACATTTAGAACCTTAAAGCGCCACAATGTCGCTCCTCTTGCTATCGGCAATGATCAATGGCAAATCGCCTTACTGTTTGAAAACCTTGCTTTTGGCTACGGTGGTGCGGATTATTATCGCCGTGCATTTATGGATATGGATGAACGTACACTGCGGAGCGAAACCACATTTGAGATTTTAAGTTTATTTCGAGAGATTAGCCGCCTCATCCAGCCAACGATGTCTCACATACGCTGGGATGAAGCGACTCAGTTGCTGATTGAAGGAAAACACGCATTTCAGTTTTCTGGCGATTGGGTACTGGGAGAGCTATTGGCCAAACATGTAACAGCTCCAGAAGCAATCGGCTGCTATCAAGCCCCCGCCAAGCACACGGGGTTTATTTACAATATGGACAGTTTCGCGCTCTTTAATAGCGCACGCAGTAGTAGAAAAACGGCCAATACGCTCGCTCGCGTCTTATCATCCAAAACATTTCTTACTGCTTTTAATCAAGCAAAAGGAGCACTGCCTGCTCGTAAAGATATCGACCTAAACCAGTTCAACCCGTGCTCTCGCCAAGCTCATCATGATATGGAGCAAGCAGAACAAAACGGCCGCTTGCTCCCTAGTACGGTTGATTCAATGGCTGTAAGCCCTATCGTTCAAAAAGCAACGACCAGTGAAATCTATCGGTATTTTAATGATGAAAGTATTGGGCCAGAGGAATTTATTCTGCGCCTTGAAAATATACCGCGAGGAAAATAAATGACTACTTCTGACTTAAATCTAGCCTTCCGCTAAATACGGTTACTGCTTGGCCTTGTAGCAACACATGGTCTTCGCTAAGCGTCATCTTGATATACCCACCGCGTGCGGATGCTTGATAACCGATAAGCTGCTTTTTACTCAACGCTTGTGACCAATACACTGCCAACGCGCAATGCGCCGAACCCGTCACAGGATCTTCATTCACCCCCACCCAAGGGGCGAAGTAGCGAGAGACAATATCGACCGTATTATCAGAGCTTGCCGCAGTCACCACCACGCCACGTCCAGGGTGCGTATTTAACGCGGCAAAATCAGGAGACAGCGCTTTTACATCGTCTTCAGAATCAACCACCAATAGCTCTTTTTCGCCAAAAGAATAACTCGTGCGGATATCAGAGCCACGTAAACCTAAACCTTCTAGCCGCGATGGATTTGGCGTTATTTCTGTCAGCTCAGGAACAGGAAAGGCCATGGCTATATCCTCGCGTTGAATTGTCACATCAAGAGGCCCAGACTGCGTATAAAAAGTGACATTGTCACCTATTTTGACGTCACCACGCTCAGCTAAAATATGAGCTGTGGCGAGTGTGCCATGACCGCAGAGTGCGACTTCAACTTTCGGTGTAAACCAGCGTAAGGACATGGTATCTAAGGCAAGAAATGCGGTTTCAGAGAGCGCCATTTCCTCGGCAATGGCCAACATGGTTGCTTCATCCAACATGGACTCCGAAATACACACCCCTGCCGGATTTCCCTGAAACAATGACGCGCTAAAGGCATCAACTTGATAGATATCGACAATCATCATTTAGCTCCAAGACGACGACGCAGCGAATAATACATTTCCATAATAAAGGTCGTAAAGCCAACGGTAGGATCGTGCTGAATGTAATCTTCAATCGCATTGAGATTAATCTGGCGAAATTTTTCAATCGCGGTCTCCGCACAATCAGCAACAATCACATCCCCTTCAATGATCATTCCCTGCTCTAACAATGTGCCTTTTTCAACAAGGTAGCTGGGGGCTTCCTTGACCAAGTAAGTAAACTGGTCACAGTGGTTAGGCTGACAAAAGAAGACGTATTGGTTCATCGTTATGCCCCTAATGGTATTTTCAGACACTATATCATGATACGAGTAATGGGTAGGCGTTAGCAGTGAATACTTTTGCATGCTCAGAGTTAAATTACTTAGGCAGGGGTAAATAATAAAAAAGGAGAGCCGAAGCTCTCCTTTCTCAGCAATTCTTTACTGTAAAAATTACAGTGAAGCTTTCGCTTTTTCTACCAGCACAGAGAATGCTGCTTTGTCATATACCGCGATATCGGCAAGGATCTTACGATCGATTTCGATAGATGCCTTTTTAAGACCGTTAATCAGACGGCTGTATGACATACCGTTTTGGCGAGCCGCAGCGTTGATACGTGCGATCCACAGTTGACGGAATTGGCGTTTCTTGTTGCGACGGTCACGGTAAGCATATTGACCAGCTTTCGTTACCGCCTGAAAAGCTACGCGGTATACGCGTGAACGCGCACCATAGTAACCTTTCGCTTGCTTCATTACACTCTTGTGACGTGCACGAGCTTGTACACCACGTTTTACGCGAGCCATTGTCTCTCTCCTAAACTAAATAATAAAACTAAAAACTTATGCGTATGGCAGCATGCGAGCTACTTGCGCGTTTTCGCACGCAGGAAGAACCGCATTTGGACGAAGCTGACGCTTGTTCTTAGTAGTACGTTTAGTCAGGATATGACGCTTGGTTGCACGCTTGTACTTGAAGCCACCAGCTGTTTTTTTGAAACGCTTAGCAGCACCTTTGTTGGATTTCATCTTAGACATGATGAATAACTCCGCATTGTATTAATAACATAGCAATTTGGCGAACAAAGCGGCTGCACCCAACGGGCGCAGCCGCATGTTACTTGGAAGCCAGAATTACTTCTTCTTTGGGGCCAGAACCATGATCATCTGACGGCCTTCGATGCGTGAAGGGAAGCTTTCTACTGAAGCAATTTCAGCAGTGTCTTCTTTCAAGCGGTTCAGCACGTCAACACCGATGCTTTGGTGCGCCATTTCGCGACCGCGGAATCGGATAGTGACCTTGACCTTATTGCCCTCTTCAATGAAGCGAACCAGGTTGCGTAGTTTTACCTGGTAGTCGCCTACATCTGTGCCAGGACGGAATTTGACTTCCTTAACCTGAATAGTCTTTTGTTTTTTCTTCTGCTCTTTCGCAGCTTTACTCTTCTCGTAAAGGAATTTGCCGTAATCCATGATACGACAAACCGGCGGCTCAGCGTTCGGACTGATCTCTACCAAGTCAAGAGTCGCCTCTTCTGCTTTGGCGAGTGCTTCATCAAATGGGACAATACCCACTTGTTCACCGTCGGCGTCAGTCAGACGTACTTCCTTAACACCACGAATTTCGTTGTTTAGACGATGAGCGTTCTTCTTTGCCGGGGCTTTTCTTGCGCCTTTAATACCTTATTCCTCCACAATATTGAGTGTTCGATCTTGCACTTCTTGCTGCAACTGCGCTAAGAAGTCATCAATCTTCATTTTACCCAAATCTTTACCTTTACGGGTTCGTATTGCGACTTCGCCAGCTTCCATTTCCTGGTCACCACAAACCAACATATACGGAACACGCTTCAAAGTGTGTTCGCGGATTTTAAAGCCAATCTTCTCGTTTCTCAAGTCCGCAGAGGCTCTAAATCCAGCTTTTTGCAGTTTTTTCGCAATCTCTTGCGCGTAATCTGCTTGTTTATCCGTGATATTCATCACAACGGCTTGTTGTGGTGATAACCACGCGGGGAAGTGTCCCGCGTATTCTTCGATAAGAATGCCGATGAAACGTTCTAGTGAGCCCAAGATAGCACGGTGGATCATGACCGGTGTGTGCCGCTCATTATCTTCCCCTACATAGGTCGCGCTTAGGCGCTCGGGCAACGCAAAGTCAAGCTGCACTGTACCACATTGCCATGCACGATCGAGACAATCATGCAAGGTAAATTCAATCTTAGGTCCGTAGAATGCGCCCTCACCTTCTTGAATTTCAAACGGAATGTCCATTGCCGTTAACGCTTCATTCAAGGCTTGCTCGGCTTTGTCCCACATTTCATCGGAGCCAACACGTGTTTCAGGGCGTGTCGACAGCTTGACTTCAATGTTGTTAAAGCCAAAGGTCTGATAGGTCTCATAGACCATCTCGATACACGCACTGACTTCTTGCTGCACCTGTTCTGGGGTACAGAAAATGTGCGCGTCATCTTGGGTAAAGCCACGAACACGCATCAGACCATGCAATGCGCCTGATGGTTCGTTACGGTGACAACTGCCGAACTCAGCCATACGTAACGGCAGGTCACGGTACGACTTAAGGCCTTGGTTAAAGATCTGGACATGACCGGGGCAGTTCATTGGCTTGAGTGCGTATTCACGGTTCTCAGAATTCGTCGTGAACATGTAATCCGCATACTTGTCCCAATGGCCTGAGCGCTCCCAAAGCACGCGATCCATAATGAGCGGCCCTTTGACTTCCTGGTAATCATACTCAGCCAGTTTGTCACGAATAAACTGCTCTAGCTCACGGAAAATCGTCCAGCCGTTGTGATGCCAGAAGACCATACCCGGCGCTTCTTGCTGCATATGATACAGGTCAAGTTGCTTACCCAGTTTACGATGGTCACGTTTGGCAGCCTCTTCCAAGCGCACCAAGTGTGCTTTAAGTTGTTTTTTATCCGCAAATGCTGTGCCGTAGATACGCTGTAGCATTTTGTTGTCACTATTCCCACGCCAGTACGCGCCAGCCACATTCAGGACTTTGAAGTTCTGACAAAAGCTCATGTTTGGCACGTGTGGGCCACGACACATATCAATGTATTCTTCGTGGTGGTACAAGCCCGGACGGTCGTCACGTGATACATTCTCATCCAAGATTTCTATCTTGTATGACTCACCACGCGCTTCAAACGTGTCGCGCGCCTCTTGCCAGCTCACGTTTTTCTTCACGACTTGATATTTAGTTTTCGCCAACTCTTTCATACGCTTTTCAATGGCGTCCAGGTCATCCTGGGTGAGCGAGCGATCCATGTCTATGTCGTAATAGAAACCGTTGTCGATGGTTGGGCCAATTGCCATCTTAGTGTCAGGGAAAAGCTGCTTAATCGCATGACCTAAAAGATGCGCACATGAGTGGCGAATGATTTCTAACCCGTCTTCGTCTTTCGCAGTGATGATTTCCAGTTGGGCGTCTTGCTCGATAAGATCACACGCGTCAACACGTTCACCATTTACACGGCCGGCAATGCAAGCTTTAGCAAGGCCTGGACCAATATCGTTGGCGACATCGTAAGTAGAAACCGGATGGTCAAAAGCACGCTGACTGCCGTCAGGGAGAGTAATTAGAGGCATTGATAACAATCCTTCTCAGTGGTGCCACACACCAAGTGGCACATGAAGTGTATTTTGGCGATTAGTAAGTAACCGCACAGTGCGAGTAGAATGACGATTATGAAGATCCCGCATTTGTGATGCAAGTCATCCCAACAATAATTTCTGCGCGAGAATCAGCGTGATAAACAATCAAGTTTTCTATCATTCACTTGATTTTACGCGAGACTTCATCAATCCTGATTTGTATACACAATTTTGACAAGGAAACCGTATGGCCAACGCGCCTCGTTATCAACAAATCAAAGCCTACATTGAAGAAAAAATTGAGACACGGGTTTGGCCGGTTGGTACGCGTATCCCCACCGAATACGAGCTGTGCGATCTATTCAACGTTAGCCGGATGACGGTCAATAAGGCGGTTCGTGACTTGGTGACGGATGGGCTACTCGAACGCACGCCGCGGCTAGGCACGTTTGTTACTGAACCCAAAGCGGAATCACCGTTGATGGACATTCGCAATATTGCCGATGAAGTCACTGCACGCGGTCAGCACTATCACAGCGTCATCCATGCATTGAAACGCCTCTCTGCGCCCGTTGATGTGGCAATGCGCTTGGGTGTGATGTTAGGCACCGACGTCTACTACAGCGAAATTGTCCACTACGGTGATGAGATACCGCTCCAGCTCGAGCAGCGCTGGGTGAACCCGGCGCTTGCGCCTGCCTATCTGGAACAAGACTTCAACCAGACCACCCCCAATGAGTACTTGTCTTCAGTGTGCCCAGTTAACACCATTGAGCATAGTGTCGAAGCGATTAATCCATCAGCAGCAGTCAAAGAGGCATTGGCGATGAAGTCTGATGAGCCCTGCCTTTTACTCCACCGCCGCACCTGGAGTCAGCAAACGCTGGTCAGCGCCGCATTACTCTACCATCCTGGTTCACGTTATAAGCTAACATCACGTACAGACAGATAGCCGACCTGCGTCGGTAGGCTATGCTTGTTGAAAGGTCGTGTATCGGGGTAAAGAGATGTTTGCGCGTGTGTTAACGCTATTCAGCCGCCATTGTCTATTCATCGTGATCGTTTTGACGCTGATCACTCCCACCGCTGGCGCCACAGACAAAATCATCCGCCTTACTAGCGGTGAATTCGCCCCGCTAATGTCAGTGAAAATCAAACACAGAGGCCTTATCAGTCATATTGTTGAAGAAGCGGCGGCGCTAAGTGGTTATCGCGTTCACTATGGTTTTTTCCCGTGGAAACGCGCCTATGTGATGGCAAAAAGTGGCTACTGGGATGGCTCTGTGGCTTGGGGCTACACAGAGGAACGTGAGAAATACTTTGCCTACTCGGCGCCCATCTTTCCTGAGCATGTTTACCTTTATCACCGAAAGCACTATGCATTTGACTGGCAAGAAGAAGCGGATCTGGAAGGTATAAAGCTTGGTGTTAACCGTGGTTACCTTGACGAATACATGCTGCAGCAAATGCAAAAACGCGGATTGCAAATTAACTATCAAGCCACGACCACCGAACTACAAAACTTTCGTGCCCTCATTGGAGGCCGGGTCGATATTGTCATCAGTAACCGCCTCATTGCCGAGCGAATACTCAGAAAGCATTTCGACGAACAAGCGCGTGGTAACATCGTTCGTCATTCACGCCCTTTTCGTGTCACCTCATTGCATGTACTGATCAGTCGAGAAATCGAACAGACGGATGAGTACATCTCCGCGTTCAATCAAGGGCTAGAGCGCTTGCATCAATCCGGACGCTACGATGAACTGATCACGGATTTTGAAAACGGCGCTTACGACTAACGGTTCGCTTTCCGCGCCATTAATCTCTCTAATCTCGCCAAAACGATCGAGCCGATCACAAAACCTTTACAACCCCTCTTGTGCTCGCGCCCTTATTTGTCTATACATTTGTATAGACATTTATGAAGCAGCAAGGGATTCGCCATGAAGAAGGTATTTACCGACGCAAATGTGGTCAGTATGGCGAGCGATATTCGTGAGAGTACTGGCTACCAATGCCAACCCAATACAGCGATTGCCGTCGAGAACAGCAAAATTGTTGCGGTAGGACAGCAAGCCAAGCAGCTCGATTGGCCTACGCAGTCGTTAAAAGGGTGTCTCGTCACCCCGGGACTGATCGACAGTCATACCCACCTCGTGTTTGCAGGTAACCGCGCCGGTGAATTCGAGCAGCGCCTCAACGGTGTGCCCTATCAAACCATTGCAAAACAAGGTGGGGGGATTTTATCGACCGTGAATGCTACCCGTGCGGCCAGCGAAGAGACATTACTGGCGCTTGCTCTCCCTCGGGCAGAGGCGTTAATGCGTGACGGTGTCACAACAATCGAAATCAAATCAGGCTATGGGCTTACCCTCGAAGACGAGCTCAAAATGTTGCGTGTAGCAAGAGCCATTGAACAGCACTTGCCTATCAATATCTCAACGACTTTGTTAGCGGCGCATGCATTACCGCCTGAGTATCAAAACGATGCCGACCATTATATTGATTATGTTTGTCACTCGGTGATCCCCGCCGCGGCAGAACAGCAACTGGCTGACGCCGTAGACGTCTTTTGTGAAAAAATAGCTTTTAGCGTCGACCAAGCAGAAAAGGTATATGCCGCGGCCAATGCCTATGGCTTAAACATTAAAGCCCATACCGAGCAGCTCAGTGACCTTGGCGGCAGTGTGGCAGCCGCAAAGGCAGGCGCCTTGTCCGTTGATCATATTGAATACTTGTCAGAAGCTGATGCTCAGCTTTTGGCCGCGTTCAGCACGGTTGCGACCTTGCTGCCTGGCGCGTTTTACTTTTTGCGTGAAACCCAGAAACCACCTATTCAAGCACTTCGTGATCATCATGTGCCAATGGCGATCGCCACCGATTTTAATCCGGGCACATCACCGTTTGCGTCTTTAACCCTGATGATGAATATGGCCTCCACCTTTTTTAGCTTGACGCCCAAAGAGAACCTTTACGGCGTAACCCGCCATGCCGCGCAAGCGATGGGGTTGACCCAAAAAGGCCAAATAGCACCTGGCTTTGACGCGGACTTTGCTGTTTGGCACTGCGACTCACCGGCTGAGCTTAGCTATATGGTGGGCACCGCACCACTTGCCGGGCGCATCGTTGGCGGAACATGGTACGACAATCAAGGGGTACGAGGATGAAACATCTACCTGCAGACATGAGTGTGTGGCAAGGGCGCGTTGACCCAGAGGACGGCGAGCGCGGACTGCGCTTGCACCAAACGGTTACCTCGTACACGCCATCGTGTGAACAAGGCGGCGTGGTGATCTACGGCTTTGCTTGTGATGAAGGTGTCGCTCGTAACAAAGGTCGTCAGGGGGCAGCTCTGGCACCGAATACAATCCGGCAGGCATTGGCGAATTTAGCTTGGCACAACGCCCCTGCCCTCTATGATGGCGGCAACATTGTCTGTGATGACACCGACCTCGTCCTTGCACAGCAAGGGCTAAGTCAACACATTCACCAAACACTATCACAGCATAATGTCTTGGTGCTGGGGGGCGGGCACGAAACGGCGTGGGCAAGCTTTCAAGGCTTATCCAGTTATGTTTCTCGCCACACGTCACCAACACACGCACCAACAATCGGTATCATTAATTTTGATGCGCACTTTGACTTGCGCACGCCACAAGGGATCAGCGAAGCCGGTAGCTCAGGGACACCCTTTGCGCAGATCGCCCAGCTTTGTCAGCAAAAAGGCTGGCCATTTCACTATGCCTGCCTAGGCGTAAGCCGAACCAGCAACACCCAGGCACTCTTTGATAAAGCCGCACAACTTGGGTGCTGGGTAGAAGAAGATATCGACATGCAGGTGGCTGCGCTACCGGCACTCAAAGCGAAATTAAGCGAATTCATCCAAGGATGTGATTACTTATACCTCACGCTCGATATGGATGTTTTTCCCGCCAGTGCCGCGCCAGGTGTGAGCGCACCAGCGGCAATCGGCGTCCCAGTGCAAGTCATTGAACCACTGATTCAATCCATTTTTAGTGAAGCCGACCGGCAGCGCGTTCGTGTTCCCGTGTGCGACATCACTGAAGTTAATCCTCACTACGATCGCGACCAGCAAACCAGTCGATTAGCGGCTCGCATGGCTTGGACCATGCTACACGCGGCATCGCACCATATTCACCAACAAGGAGAGTAACCATGACGGATCCACGTTTTGATTCACGCACGGTTAAAGCCCCAACCGGGCCAGAGCTAAATACAAAAAGCTGGCTAACCGAAGCCCCCCTTCGCATGCTAATGAATAACCTACATCCAGACGTGGCCGAACACCCTAATGGCTTAGTTGTTTACGGAGGTATCGGTCGGGCCGCCCGTAATTGGCAATGTTTCGATAAAATTGTCGAGGTGCTTAAACGTCTTGATGACGACCAAACCTTGTTGGTGCAATCCGGTAAGCCTGTCGGGGTATTCCCGACCCACAAAGATGCGCCCCGTGTGCTTATTGCCAACTCAAACTTGGTGCCGCACTGGGCAAACTGGGAACATTTCAATGAGCTCGATAAGCAAGGGTTAATGATGTATGGCCAAATGACCGCGGGGAGCTGGATTTATATCGGCTCACAGGGCATTGTTCAAGGCACTTACGAAACCTTTGTTGCCGTCGCTAAGAAGCATTTCGATGGTGAAGCCAAGGGACGTTGGATCTTGACCGGTGGTCTGGGTGGCATGGGTGGCGCACAGCCGCTAGCAGCCACCATGGCTGGCTTTTCAATGATTGCGGTTGAGTGTGATGAAAGCCGCATCGATTATCGCTTGCGCACCGGCTATGTCGATCGTAAAGCCACCTCGCTTGACGAAGCCCTGGAGATGATTGAGCAAGCCAATCAAGCTGGTAAGCCCGTTTCCATTGGGTTACTGGCCAATGCGGCTGATATTTTCCCAGAGCTGGTGAAGCGCAATATCACCCCTGATGTGGTCACCGACCAAACCTCAGCCCACGATCCCCTTAACGGTTACCTACCGCAGGGCTGGACCATGGAACAAGCCGCTGCTCAGCGCAAAGAAAACGAAGCAGAGGTCGTGAAAGCGGCGAAAGCGTCAATGGCCGTACAAGTAAAAGCGATGCTTGATTTGCAAACGCGTGGCGCGGCGACCTTGGATTACGGCAATAACATTCGCCAAATGGCACTCGAAGTGGGGGTTAACAATGCCTTTGATTTCCCAGGATTTGTCCCTGCCTACATTCGTCCGTTATTCTGCCAAGGAATTGGTCCGTTCCGCTGGGCGGCCCTGTCGGGCGATCCGGAAGATATCTATAAAACCGACCAAAAAGTCAAAGAGCTGATCCCGGACGACCCACACCTGCACAACTGGCTTGATATGGCCAAAGAGCGCATTCAATTCCAAGGCTTACCGGCACGTATTTGTTGGGTGGGTGTCAAAGACCGTGCCCGCTTGGCCCTTGCCTTTAACGAAATGGTGAAAAATGGCGAACTCAAAGCGCCCGTTGTGATTGGCCGTGACCACTTAGACTCAGGCTCAGTGGCGAGCCCGAACCGTGAAACCGAAGGCATGCTTGATGGCTCAGATGCGGTGTCAGATTGGCCATTGCTCAACGCGATGCTAAACACAGCATCAGGGGCCACCTGGGTATCTTTGCACCATGGTGGCGGTGTTGGTATGGGCTTTTCACAACACTCTGGCGTTGTCATAGTGTGTGACGGTACCGACGATGCACACCAACGTGTGGCACGCGTGCTGCGTAACGATCCCGCGACCGGCGTCATGCGCCACGCCGATGCCGGCTATGACATTGCCATTGATTGTGCCAAAGAAGAACAACTCGATCTGCCGCTGTTGGACTTACCTAACCAACCGCTGCGCTAAGGAGAGCAAGATGTACACATTAACGCTACAACCTGGTGAGCTCACCCTGGATCAACTGCGACAAGTTAGCCGAGAGCACGTTCAACTGGCGTTTGCTGACGGCATTGAAGCCACCATGAAAATCAGTACCGACACCGTCACCGATATCCTTGAACAAGGACGGGTGGTTTATGGAATCAATACTGGCTTTGGCTTATTAGCCAATACCCGCATTGAGCTTGACGATCTCGAAACGCTCCAGCGCTCGATTGTACTGTCTCACGCGGCGGGCATTGGTGAATTTATGGACGATGCCACCGTGCGCTTGATGATGGTGCTCAAAATTGCGAGCTTGGCGCGCGGCTATTCAGGGATCCGCTTTGAGGTTGTCAAAGCACTGGCAGAATTGGTCAACCGCGAGGTGTATCCCTGTATTCCTAAAAAAGGCTCCGTTGGCGCTTCAGGCGATCTTGCCCCGCTGGCTCATATGAGCACGGTTTTACTGGGAGAAGGCCAAGCGCGTTATAAAGGCGAAGTGATCTCCGGTGAAGCCGCGTTAAAAATCGCGGGGCTGTCTCCTATCACGCTGGGGCCAAAAGAAGGGCTTGCGCTTCTTAACGGCACCCAGGCGTCAACGGCCTTTGCCCTCGAAGGCTTATTTGAGGCCGAAGACTTGTATGCCGCCGCCACGGTTTGTGGTGCATTATCAGTGGAAGCGGCACTCGGCAGTCGCCGCCCCTTCGATCCACGCATTCACGCAGTGCGCGGCCACCAAACCCAAATGGATGCCGCTGCCGCTTATCGGCATCTACTGGGTGAAACCAGTGAAATTGGTGACAGCCACCAAAACTGTGAAAAAGTGCAAGACCCTTACTCACTGCGCTGCCAGCCACAGGTGATGGGCGCCTGCTTACAGCAAATTCGCCAAGCAGCCGACGTGCTTACGACTGAAGCCAATGCAGTGTCGGATAACCCCTTGGTGTTCCCAGAAGATGGCGACATCATATCTGGGGGGAATTTCCACGCTGAGCCCGTTGCCATGGCCGCGGATAACCTGGCATTGGCGATTGCAGAAATTGGCAGCTTATCGGAACGCCGCATGGCACTGCTCATCGATAGCAACCTCAGCAAACTCCCGGCGTTTTTGGTTAACAACGGTGGCGTTAACTCTGGGTTTATGATCGCACAGGTCACTGCTGCCGCGTTGGCAAGTGAAAACAAAACCCTGGCTCACCCAGCGTCAATTGACAGCCTACCCACCTCAGCAAACCAAGAGGATCATGTCTCCATGGCCACCTTTGCCGCTCGTCGCTTGCATGATATGAGCAGCAATACACGCGGCATCCTAGCCGTCGAACTGCTGTCGGCCAGTCAAGGCATTGACTTTCGCGCGCCCGATAAAACCTCGGAACGACTGGAGCAAGCCAAAGCAGAATTGCGTGGCGTGGTGCCGTTTTATGATAAAGACCGCTACTTTGCCCCTGATATTGAAAAGGCCAACGCACTACTCAAAACCGGGACCTATAACCGCTTAATGCCAAACGGTATCTTGCCAAGTTTGACATCCGTCTCCTAACATCGGTAACGCGTTCCAAACTTGACAGTTAAACGGCTCTTTATGAGCCGTTTTTTATCTAAACTGTCGTCATATCCACAGATATTGGGCGACATCATAGGCTAATATATAACCAGTTGCTGTTACTTCCCTCTTTACCTCGATGTAACGGAGTCGCTTATGTGGCATGCCCTGTCTGTACACCTATCCGAACAACTCGGGATTGATTTCGAGATCACCGAAAAACACGCTATCAGTGGTGGCGATATCCATGAAGCCTATTGCATTAGCGATGGCGGTGATCAGCGCTTTTTCGTCAAGGTAAACGAGCGTGCACTACTCCCCGCCTTTGAAGCCGAGGCGGAAGGGTTGCGTCAACTCGCGATGAGCGGCCATATTCATGTTCCTCGGGTGTATTTTATTGGCCCCGTGAAAGACAGTGCTGTCTTGGTGCTCAACTACCTGCCCATCAAACCGATAGATGACACGCAGGCTTATTTGTTGGGGCAACACTTAGCGCGTCATCATCGCTGGGGAGAGCAAGCAGAGTACGGCTTCGATGACGATAATTTCATCGGCACCACGGAGCAGAGAAACTGTTGGCACCGCAAATGGTGTCGTTTTTTTGCCGAACAACGTATTGGTTGGCAATTGCAATTGGCGGCTGAGCGCTCGCTGCATTTTGGCGACATCGATACCATTATCGAGAATGTTAAAGCCCAACTTGTCGGCCACACGCCCAAACCTTCGTTACTGCACGGGGATCTTTGGTCTGGCAATATGGGCCTGTCGGTCAATGGTCCGGTGGTGTTTGACCCTGCATGTTATTGGGGCGACCGTGAGGCAGATATTGCGATGACAGAGCTATTTGGCGGTTTTCCATCAAGCTTTTACAACGGCTATCAAGCCGAGTGGCCGTTAGATGAGGGTTATCAAAATCGAAAAGACATTTACAACCTTTATCACGTGCTTAACCATGTCAACTTATTCGGCGGGCCCTACCTCACACAAGCAGAACAATTGCTGACAAAACTCACACTCACGGTGTAGGATGCGGTGCACACAAACTGAGAATGAGGTTGGCGATGTTATCTGCCGCAATATTTGATATGGACGGCCTGTTGGTTGACTCAGAGCCGTTTTGGCAACGTGCACAAATTGACGTCTTAAGCGAGCTGGGTGTTTCCATCAGTTTACAAGATACGCGTGACACCACAGGCGTTCGAATTGACGAGATAGTCAAATACTACGCACGCACTCAGCCCTGGCAAGGTCCCTCCAATGCGGATGTGCAGGCGCGAATCGTCGACCGCGTGGTTGAGTTAGTGAAAGACGAAAAGCCGATGATGCCAGGCGTTAAAGACGCGCTAGCAATTTGCCATCAAGCAGGACTAAGAGTGGGCTTAGCATCGTCATCGCCGCTCACGCTTATCCATCCTACTTTGGATGCATTAGGACTCAGTGATCAATTTGCCATCGTAGAGTCAGCCGGTGCACTTAAACACGGCAAACCTCACCCAGAGGTCTATCTTAACGCCGCCAATGCCTTGGGTGTGGAGCCCGATCACTGTGTAGCTTTTGAAGATTCATTTACTGGCCTACTTGCTGCCAAAGCGGCCTCGATGAAAACCATTGTCGTGCCTGCAGCCCATGAGTGGGAGGATCCTCGCTTTGTGATAGCCGACCAAAAGCTTGCGAGCCTTCGTGCATTTAGCGCAGATAATCTCGAATCGCTCTAGCCGTCGACATCATGATAGCAATATAAATGGCATTCACCGGCATCAAGGTGATATGCCATTTGTCGCGACGCATAGCCCAGTTTATCGATCATATTATCCCCTACGTTTATCCCCTTAGCATCCTCATCTATACTGATTTTGAGTACAGAGAATCAAAAAAAGGTGTGTAACCATGGATGATATGACTGACCGGATCGTAAATTGCCCGCACTGTGGTCATCGCTTTGATATCACATTGGATCTAAGTGGTGGCAACCAGGAGTTTTATGAAGACTGCCCAAACTGTTGCAATGCCATTCATTACGATATGCAGATTGATGAATCTCATCGAACCATTCATTTGTTTATTGATGCGGATGATGAGCAAATTTTCTAACCGTTAAGCGCGATGCCGCCGCAACGCGCCTGTCCTAAAGACTTTGCATCGCCGTGGGTGCGAAATTGATAGTGCTTTCGCTTTCCTTTCTCTTCCCCTAGCACGTATAATTGTGCGCGATTCCATTCCCCTTCCGTTCAATCACAAATTATTGAGGCCGACGTGCAGCAATACCATGATGAAGCAAGAGCCATTATTCGGCTCAGTGTGCCTGTTTTTATTGCCCAAATAGCTCAAACCTCAATGGGGTTTGTCGATACCGTAATGGCAGGTGGCTACAGTGCCACTGATATGGCTGCCGTGGCGGTTGCCTCAAGCATATGGATGCCCGCCATTTTATTTGGCATCGGCTTGTTAATGGCGATGGTCCCGGTGATTGCCCAGCTCAACGGGGCAGGCAAAGAAAATCAGATCCCCTTTCAATTTCAGCAAGGTGTATACATGGCACTGCTATTAAGCGTGCCGATTGGGCTCATCTTGTATAAAGCCGGCTTTATTATTGACTTGATGGATGTCGAAGCGGCGCTCACACTTAAAACCATTGGTTACTTGCATGCGGTGATTTGGGCCGTCCCGGCCTTCTTGCTTTTTCAGGCGATTCGCAACCTGTGCGAGGGGATGTCGTTGACCGTCCCAGCGATGGTGATTGGCTTTATCGGCCTAGCCGCCAATGTGCCGCTTAACTGGATGTTTGTCTACGGTAAGCTAGGGGCGCCAGAACTTGGCGGCGTGGGATGTGGCGTTGCCACCGCGCTGGTTTACTGGCTTATGGCGGGACTGATGGGCGTGTATGTCATGATCAGCAAAAAGCTCAGTGGCCTACACCTATTTGCAACGCTCTACACGCCGATGATTAAAGAGCAAATCCGCTTGTTTAAACTCGGCTTCCCCGTGGCGGCCTCACTGTTCTTCGAGGTAACGCTGTTTGCGGCCATTGCTATTTTAATCGCCCCACTTGGGCCGATCACCGTGGCCGCGCACCAAGTGGCGATCAACTTCTCCACCATGATCTTTATGTTGCCGATGAGCCTTGGCGTAGCGGTCAGCATTCGTGTCGGCCACCTATTGGGCAAACGCACCACCGAAGGAGCGGCTAATTCCGCCCAAATCGGTATTTGGCTGGGTGTCAGCACCGCCGTGGTAACCGCCTTACTCACCGTGTGGCTACGTGACCCAATTATCGCCCTGTATTCTGATAATCCCGATGTCGCCACGCTGGCATCATCATTGATGTTATTAGCAGCTGTCTATCAGATCACCGATGCGATTCAAGTGGTTGCTGCCGGTGCTCTGCGTGGCTACAAAGACATGCGCGCCATTTTCCAACGCACCCTGATCGCCTACTGGGGGCTGGGCTTGCCGCTCGGCTATGTGCTTGGCATGACAGACTGGCTGGTACCGGCCATGGGCGCGCACGGTTTTTGGGTTGGCATTATTATCGGTCTATCCAGTGCCGCGGTATTGTTGGGCCTACGCTTGCGCTGGATGCGCCAGCAATCTCCTGAGTTCCAACTGGCTATGGCAGAGCGGTAAGTGCACCTTCACCCTGTCGGACTAAGCTGACAGGGTGATAGCCATCACAGGTTCACAAAAATAGAATTAAAAGTTTATAAAACAGAGCGATAGATCATAACTCACAGCTACGTTACTACGGCTAAACCACGTATAGTTTGTTAAAAAGCCCATACAAATCATGTGACGACCCGTTCACTTTGTCGTAGAGTTGTTTATGTTTAAATTCTTAAAGTCTCACTCGTTGTCAGGTAGAACCTTACATCAATCTCCGTACCATCCACCTTTTGTTCATTCACTGTGTATTCGTAGCCACGACGTCAATCAAGCCACGCTGTCGGCTTTATCTTTCTCAGAAGGGAAAACACCTCTGGTGCTGGCTTTTATCTCACCCCATTTACCTTTTGAAGCAACAACCTACAAACTCCAGGCCGCGATGCCCTTTTGCCAAAACCTGATCACCATAATGACAGCGGGCGAACTTGGTGGCGGGCATACCTCTCTGTATCACACCACAGATGGCCAATGGGATAACATTGTTTTACAAAGTTATGGCGACAATGTCATTGAATCTGTCAGCGCAGCGACCGTACCTTTACATTGCGAAGATATTAAAAGCGGTACGCCGACATTATCACCAGTGGCACGCATTGAAAAAATCACGCGATCGTTGCAACAGCTCAAAGTGCCTTTTACTGTCGACGCGCAAGATACAGTAGCACTCACTTTTTTTGATGGATTAAGTGGCTCAGAAAACTTTTTTATGCAGGCACTTTATGCAACCCGTCGCTTTCCCTGCTACTTCGTCGGCGGTTCAGCGGGAGGCACTCTGGATTTCAGCGCAGCTAGGTTAGCCCTCAACGGGAAACTACTCGACAACCATGCCGCACTCGCATTTATCAAGTTTGCACCAGGTGTTCGCTATGGCATCATGAATAGCCATAACTTCAAACCAACAGACTTTCATCTAGACATAGCCAAAGGCGATCCGGCGACTCGGGTTGTTACCGGTGTGTTTGCGCCCAATAGCACCGCCCTGACTTCACCCGTACAAGCGTTATGTGATTACTTTTCTTGTCAGTCTCATCAGCTCGAATCATATTTGGATGGTTATACATTTGGAATAAAGATTGGCGAACAAATATATATCCGTTCAATCGCCGCGATTGATCATGAGCAAGGCATTCTACATTTCTTTTGCGATCTCGATTTTGGTGATAGCCTTTATCTGATGAAAGCGGATGACTTAGCTGAAGTGACTGCACGTGACTATCAACAACATTTAAAAGAAAAACCTCGCCGACCTTTTGCCATGCTCGCTAACGATTGTATCTTGCGCCGTGTCAACAATACACAGTCATTATCACGGGTCACTTGCTTTGATAACATTCCCAGCATTGCCGGCTTTTCAACATTTGGTGAACTATTAGGTGTACACCAAAACCAGACCTTGACCGCACTCATGCTATACCGCGTCGCTCCCGACGAACCTTTTGCTGATAATTTTGCCGATCAATTTGCCATTCACTATGCCGATTACCGTGGCTACAACGCGCAAAAACAAATTAATAGCTTACAAAAACTTTCGGCACTCCAATCGCACAGTATCGATCGCCTTTCTCGGTACAAATCGTTGCTTCAGTCACTACTAAACAGCTTCAGTGGTGTGGCAGACTATGCCACCGAAAGTGCAGATATTTTACAAGCCGTTCAAAAACAGTTTTCAACGCTTGCTCACGAGGTCAAGCAACAGCACGGGCAAAGCCAGGATCTACAAATCCATACCGACGCACTGAGTGTGAATGCAAGCCGTATCGAAGAAATTTTAAAAGTGATTGATAGCATTGCCGAACAAACTAATTTGCTGGCACTGAACGCCGCTATTGAAGCAGCTCGTGCAGGTGAACAAGGACGAGGTTTTGCCGTTGTCGCTGATGAAGTCCGTAACTTATCGCAGAATACCCAAAACAGCCTCAGTACCACCGGAGAAACAGTCAGAAACGTTAACGGTGCCATTGGGCAAATCAGCAATGTGATCAGCTTGACCCTAGAAGTGATGGAAAAAGTCCAGTGTTCGGCTGACGGCTTGAATGACGAAGTGGCACGGTTGCTAGCGCTATCTGAACAAGCAACTGGGAGTATTCAATCGAGTATTACTAATATTGAACAAGTACAACAAGACATGGCAGCGATTGATGAGGAGCTCTCTACCATTTTATCCCTCACTCAAACCCAAAAATAATGATCGATACGGAGAAAAATGCTAGCGCGCGTAAGTAGAGATCAACTAGGCGATCGTTAATCCGATCGCCTGCGTACGTGTTAACATCGATATGTCAAGCTCTTAGCCAAGAGATAATACCATGCGTGGATTCAAACCTATCTTATTGCTCGCTACTTTTATTACATTAACAGGTTGCCAATCAGATGATCCGGCCAAGGATATGATGGCCGACTATTACCAGCGACTTGGCAATGTATTGGATGCACCCACCCCCGATTTCACTTCCCCCGAACTGCCAGCGTTGCCGCGTAAACGCGATCTGGTTCAGCCGCTTGATGAACTGCGAATGGGGGTGCTCGATGCCTATGAGCTTCGCCAGTGTGGCTTATTCAACCTTATCGCGGAGCGCAATTCATCCTTGGGTAAAGTCGCGGATCGCTTTCGCCAACTTGACTACGAGCTCAAATTCATCGATACCGCGGCGCAGTGTTTGCCGCAAGTGAAGGATCCGAGCATTCAAGCTGAGTTGAAACAGGCACTAACACTTAAACGCCAGCAACGGGAGAAAGTGATCTGGAATACGCTGATTGATAGTGACGCCTGGCGCAAACAACTCAGCTTACCCGCCTTTACACTTCCCATCGAACTGCCGGCACACAGTAATGCGGTTAACACTATTGAGCAGTTTAGCCAATTGATACCCTCAACCCAAGCGCCCACAGAGCCTGTTACGACTTGGCAAGAAAGTATCGAGAAACAACCCATCTTAGGCGATTTGTTTGTGAGCTTGAGCTATCACACCGCGTGGCTTAACCAAACCAGTGAACTGATCGCTAATCATCAACAGACAGTGCGTTGCGGCGGTAATTTCGATACTACACGTTTAAAGCGCCTGCAGACTGTCTTTTACAAGTTTTATGTGGGTGATGTGCAGCCATACCTTGCTCGGGTAGACGGACTTTATCGTGATCTCGCCCCCGCGCTTTCGCGCCTCGCGAGCTTAAACACCCCAGATATATTTAACGATTATAAAAAAGCCTACTGGGAGGGAGAAGCATATCAGGCGTATAAAGCGGCGATTAAGCATCATGCTGATGTCTGGCAGCAATTGTTCCAGCGCTGTGAGGTTAAGCTTGGGCAATAAAGCACCAAAAATCAGTAAGTCAGTGCAATCGCTTAGCGATATAAGCAAGATGAATACTGAAAATACCGCCATATTGACGATCAAATCGCCAAACAGTCGTTTCTGCGCAAAAATATGCGCTTAAGCGCTTGCGTGACAAAGATGAACTCGCTACTATTCATCCCGCTTTCAAGCACTGTGCGTCCGTAGCTCAGCTGGTTAGAGTATCGCCTTGACATGGCGGGGGTCGGTGGTTCGAGTCCACTCGGACGCACCACTTTGCTTGAAACACTAAATTATGCGTCTGTAACTCAGTTGGTTAGAGTGTCACCTTGACATGGTGGAAGTCGGTGGTTCGAGTCCACTCAGACGCACCACATTTTGAAATTCGCGTCCGTAGCTCAGTTGGTTAGAGTACCGCCTTGACATGGCGGGGGTCGGCAGTTCGAGTCTGCCCGGACGCACCATTTCCAGAGAGCCTGCTTAAAAGCAGGCTTTTTTGTTTTACGCAAAGGCCGCTATCTGTTCTTTAAAGCAAGATAGGCTCACGCCACGTCAGTAAACGATGCTATCAGTATCATGAAATAAAACGAGGCAGGCATAAACACCCACCCCATTTGTTCATGCTTGTTCGTTTTAGGCTACGGCGCTATCCGCTGCTAACACAAACTTTTCAATCGCTTTGGACACACCGTGCTCATCATTGCTCTCGGTAATGTAATCTGCGGTTTGCTTGGTTGCTTCCATCGCATTCGCCATCGCAATGCCAAGGCCTGCGTATTCCAACATTGCGTGATCGTTTTCAGCATCGCCCATGCAAATCACTTCATCAGGTTGAATGCCTAGATGCGCTGCAATGGCAGCTACCCCCGCCCCTTTATTACTAGCAGGGTTTAAAAACTCGAGGAAGAAAGGCGCACTTTGCACTACCGTAAATTCCTCGCGTAGCGCGGATGGTAACGCACTGATCACTTCGTTTAACTTGCTTGGCTCTGCCACCATCAACACTTTGATAATCGGATGATCATCGCTTAGGGTCTCGAAATCCATCACGGTAATATCCAGCCCGTTGATCTTGCCTTCAATCTCGGTATACGGATTCTGTGCTGGTGTAATCAAACCGTGCTCAGTACTAAATGCATGCACAAATGCACCCAGTGCCTCGGCATGCTGAGCCAGCGCTTTGGCGGCTTTGCCGTCAAGCCCTTTTTGCAAGATAACTTCATCAGTACCTAGGTTTTTTACCATTGAGCCGTTGTAATACAGCACAAAGTCTTTATCCGAGCCGATTCCCAGTTCGTCTAGCTTAGGCTGCATGCCCTCAAGCGGCCGACCAGACGCCAATACCACAGTCACGCCTTTCTCACGCGCGCGGGTAATGGCTTGTTTATTCTCAGCAGATATTGCTTTCTCGCTGTTTAACAAGGTGCCGTCCATATCTAGGGCGATTAATTTGTACATCGTTTACTCACTTCAACATCAAAATAAAATCAGAAACTGTCCCAGAACTGCAAACTAAACGCCGTGCCTACAACAACATATCGTCTTCAATCGCAATAAAGCGATCGACACTGTTCACCAAGGAATTAGCCGTTAAGGATGGCACGCCAAGCACCACCGCTTCGTTGTGATAGCGCGCGCGGATTTTGTTCATCAACAAATCAAAATCTCCGTCTCCAGATAACAGCACCACGGTATCAACCTCGGGGGCTGTTTCCATCACATCAATGGCAATCCCCACATCCCAATCGCCTTTGGTGCTGCCATCAGCGCGTTGAATATAGGGTTTTAGCTTGACGGTAAAGCCAATGTGGCGCAGGGCATCTTGAAATTTGATTTGCTGATCGTCATCTCGGCGAATGGCATAGGCATACGCGGTTACCACCTCACCCATATCATTGAGGGTTTGCCACAACTGGCGATAGTTAAACTGACGCCCGTAAGCTTGGCGTGTGGTGTAGTAGATATTTTGAACGTCGACAAAAACCGCGATTTTTTTCAAGTCAGGCTCACAGTCGGTGGGAGAGTTGAAGCCAAAGAGGATACCACATCACGCGACCGTGAAGACAATGACGAGCGTGGCCGCATCTAGCACAAACAAAAAAGCCACTGACAACAGCGGCTCTCACGAGAAATATAAACGATTACTGACACTTAGCTGTTTGCTCTGCCTTTGTGAGCATGTCTTGCTGCTCTTTAATCGTTTCTCTCACTATTTTATCGAAAAACTTTCGCTTTTCTCTCGACGACGAGTGACGCACGAAGTCAGAGAAAGCGGTAGATTTTACCTTATTACGCTTATTCTGCATGGCTCCCTCCTTTCGTGATACCGACGATACGTTCAAGCGACTCTCTATTGTACTTTTTGCGCAATAGTGCGTCAATGTCACCGACGTTAAAGTGTGGTCTCTTGTTGGCACCATCGACGTTTTTCTCAATAAAAGTGATATCAATCTTATCCCTAAACAGTTTCTTTAATTCACTCACCACACGTTGCGATTCTAGGAACTGATTAATGAAGACTTCACTGGGGACACGACGACCTTCAACACTTTCTCTCGCTTTCACTAAACGCCAAGCTTGCACTGGCTCCTGATATACAAAAACAATCATAACAAAGCGGCCTTTTTTCAAAGATCGCTCGATGTTATCTTTCGCTTTATCGAAACTGGAAAGCGTTGAATCAAGAATAAAGCTGACTCTTCGCTTCAAAGCGCGATCATGAATAGCTTCTACCAAGATTGTAGCTGGGCGCTGAAACAAGGGCGAGTTATAACCTTGATAATCTTCAAATGCCTTTCTTAACTCGTCGTTCTCTATGTGCACTAATGTCAGGTCGTGCTCATTCTTAAAAGCACGAACCATCGCTCTAGCCGTTTCCGTTTTACCTGCGCCTGGCGACCCTGCCATAAATACAGAAGCCGCTTCCTCCTCCTCGGGCAAATGATCAACAAGCTTTCTGGCAATCATTTTTTTCATTGCTTTCGCTTGCTTTATAGCTTTACCTGTAATTTGTTGATCATCCATTGAATTCGCCTTTAAACGAGCAAAGTCATCTAATCCTAGCACTTTAGTCGGGCACTAAGTCATCAACTCAATCCAACAATATTGCCCTCACCATCGAGGTCGAGATTCATAAACGCCGGTTTTTCCGGTAGGCCGGGCATAGTCATCACGTTGCCGCATAAAGCATAGACAAATCCGGCACCCGCGCATAATTTCAACTCGCGGATCGGTACATCAAAGCCTTTGGGAGCACCTTTTATCGCACCATCGGTTGAAATAGACAGCGGCGTTTTCGCCAAACAGACCGCCAAACCGTCATACCCTTGCGCTTTAAATTGTTGTAGCTGCTGTTTCGCGGTTTCACTTAACGTCACACTTCCCGCGCCATAACCAACTTCCGTAACCGCCATCAGTTTTTCTTCCAAGCTTTGCTGGGCATGATACAAGGGCGAGAATGATGCGTTGGTTTCACATTGCGCGACCACTTGTTCCGCCAGTTTACGCGTACCCTCGCCACCTTGGGCAAAGCCTTCACTGATCGCTACTCTTACTTTGTTGGGCAGCGCTTCAATCATCGCCTTGAGTGTCGCTAGCTCAGCATCACTGTCTTGTGGAAAGCGGTTAATCGCCACCACCGCCGACACACCATATTGGGTCACGTTATTGATATGCCATTTGAGATTTTCAAACCCTGCTATCAATGCCTCATTATCATCTGCGAAGAGTGCGTCAGGCATGGGCTGACCAGGCTGCAAATTGTAGTGACCAGAGTTAGCTTTTAAGCCACGTAATGTCGCCACAATCACCGCACAATCAGGCGCTTTACCTGATGCTTGCGCTTTGATGTTACAAGCTTTTTCAAACCCCATGTCTGAGCCAAAACCGCCCTCGGTGACAGTATAATCACCCAGTTTAAGGGCAATGTTATCGGCGATAATCGACGAATTGCCATGAGCAATATTGGCAAACGGGCCGGCGTGAATCAGTGTCGGCACGCCTTCTAGGGTTTGCATCAAGGTGGGTTCAATCGCTTCTTTCATACTGACCGCCATCGCGCCGGCCACTTGCAAATCTTCGGTGGTGATCGGCTCACCGGTATGGCTATAAGCCAATACTATGCGGCCGATGCGCTGACGCAGATCACGAAGATCGCTCGCCAACGCCAGAATAGCCATTAGCTCAGAGGCAGCCGAGATATCAAACCCGCCCTCACGCTCGTAGCCGTTGATGGTTTTACCCGGCTCGTTTTTACCCACAGTCACCATACGCAAGGCGCGATCGTTATGATCCATCACCCGCTTCCACACCACGCGACTTGGGTCAATTTTTAACGCTTTTAAGCCACTGCGCGCCTCAAAATCGTCATAGCCTAGACGTTGCTCGTGATAAATTCGCGCATCAATGGCCGCAGCAGCCAAGTTATGCGCCGCGGTCACCGCATGAATATCTCCCGTCAGATGGAGGTTGAGCTCCTCCATCGGAGCCACTTGCGAATAACCACCGCCAGCTGCGCCACCTTTTACACCAAATACGGGCCCCATCGAAGGCTGACGAATACACGCCGTTACAGAATGATTCAGCTTGGCCAAGCCTTGCGCCAGACCAATGGTGGTGACGGTTTTGCCTTCACCCAAGGGCGTGGGAGTAATGGCGGTGACCAGTACTAACTTTCCGGTTGGGTTGGGCGCAAGACGCTTTAAGCAATCGAGAGAGATTTTGGCTTTATGGCTACCTTGCGTTTTAAACTCTGAGTCAAGGAGGCCAACTTGCTTGGCTATGGTGGAAATGGGGGCGAGTGTGGTGTTACGACAGATCTCGACATCAGGCAGCATGAAACCCTCTCAATAGCGCACAATATGTTCTAGGCAAACGTTTGCGTCAGCATAATACCGCTAAAATTGCTATTGTAAAGCGAAAGGACGCTTGCGGTAAGCGTCCTTTATGACTTTTTATCCCATGTGCCGAGAATAGTGATCATGCTATTGGCTTAGGCGACTTTAAATTGCCCCACCAAGGTATCGAGATCTTGACCCAGTGAGCTCAGCTCTTCCGCCGCGTGTGACGATGCCTCACTCGAGTTCAATAAGCTAGCGACAATGTCACGAATCGATACCAGATTACGATGAATATCTTCCGTGACCGTGGTTTGCTCTGACGCCGCACTGGCAATTTGCGAGGTCATATCGTTCACTTGCGAAAACGCCGCACTCACCGAGGTGATTCGCTCGCCAATTTGCGCTGAAATCGTTGCCATGCTTTGGCACTCTTGATCGCTGTCGGCAATGGTTTTCACGGCACTATCCACATGCACGTGTAGACCATCAAGCATGTCACGGATCTCATGGGTACTGGTTTGAGTGCGACTGGCCAAGGTGCGCACTTCATCGGCCACCACCGCAAAGCCTCTCCCCTGCTCACCCGCGCGAGCGGCTTCAATCGCCGCGTTCAGCGCCAATAGATTGGTTTGCTCAGCAATCTCACCAATCACGGACAGTACCGAGGTAATTTTATCCGACTGAGCTTTAAGTTGATCCACCTGCCCGCTCGACTCGCTCATTTTCGCTACCAACTTCTCGACCGATGCCTCTGATTCACGCACTTGCGCCTGAGCATTTTGCGCATCTTGGGTGGCAGAGGTGGCGGCATCAGCCACCTGTGTCGTGTTTTGTGCCACTTCTTGCGCAGCAGAGCTCATCTCTGTCACCGCGGTGACCACTTGCTCGGTCTCGTTATCATGGGTTTGTAGTTTTTCAGCCACTGCGGATGTTTGCTGAGCCATATCACAGGCGGTGCTGTTTACTTGCGCCGTGACTTGCGCGACGCGCTGAATGGTGTGCTGCAGCTTCTCTACAAAGCGATTAAAGGCATGACCGAGTTGGGCGATTTCATCATAGCCATGTACGTGCAAACGCTGAGTGAGATCGCCCTCACCGCTAGCAATATCATTAAGCTTATCAAGCATGTTTTTCACCGGCTCACCAATACGCTGCGCAAACCAGCTCACCAGCAACACCGTGATAATCACTGTGCTTATCCCCAACAGGGTTAAACGGAAAATTTGTGCATCCAGGGTTTGCTCTGCGTCGGTGCGATAGGCAGCAACCTCTTGCTCAATGTCATCGGTGTAGGCGCCAGTACCTAATAGCCATTGACCATTATTCACCATTACCGCATAGCCGATTTTATCAATCAGCGCATCGGTACCCGGCTTATCAAACATAAAATTAAAGTAGCCATCGCCACGTTGTGCCGCCTCGAGTAACCCTTGAATCACCTTATTGCCTTTAGGATCGGTAAAATCAATCAGGTTTTTTCCTTCAAGCGCCGGTTTAACAGGGTGAAACACATTGATCCCCTGTTTGTTGTAAATAAAAAAGTAACCCGTCTCGCCAAACTGCACATCAGTAAGCGCCGTTTTCACCTCAGCCAAGCGAGCCTCACTGGTGCCTGGGTTAAGACGCTTAACGATGTTCTCCGCTACCTGAGTCACTTCTTTGAGTTGTTTTTTACGCTCGTTGACCAACTTCTCCCGAAACGTGGCAATGTTTTCTTCTATTAACGCCTGTTCGTTATAGGCCGTGACCGCACTCATAATCAGCATTGAGGCGATCAGTGGCACGATGGCAAGTAGCAGTATTTTCGTTTTAAACATCAGCTTCATTGGCAATTACCCTACAGACTAACTTTGTAAGCAAATGCTACTACTTAACTAGACAGTCAAAAATATAAACTGCTGTTTTATTTGATCTAAACGCGATTTCACCCCCGAGGCTGTGACCCGGGTTGGAATGTCATGTAAATGGAAAGGTCTTTGCCATATCGTGGTGTGGATTTGGCTCGTTAACTCGCGTCTTTGTGAGCGCGAGCAACTCGTCCCACCAAACCATTCCGCTGTTCGTCGCGTATTCTTAGTGGGTATTCAGGAGGTGGCTATGAAAAATCGTAAAGTGCCGCATGGTAAGTTTTCTCGCTTTGGTGCACTGGCTTCGTTGGCGGGGCGTATGGCGTCGAATGTGGCGTGGGAAGGTACCAAACAGTTTGCCCAGGGCAATCGGCCGAGTCGTAAGGATTTGGTGATGTCGCCGGCCAATATTGCCCACGTGGCGGACAAACTGGCGGACTTACGTGGAGCGGCGATGAAGGTTGGTCAATTGTTGTCTATGGATGCGGGGGATTTGATTCCGCCAGAGCTCAGCGATCTTCTCGCCCGTTTGCGTAATAATGCCACTCCCATGCCACCGGCGCAGCTCAAAGCGGTGCTTAATGAAGAGCTGGGCGACAATTGGCAGGCTGAGTTCACCCATTTTCGTTTTTCGCCCATCGCGTCAGCGTCGATAGGCCAAGTGCACGAGGCCTATACCGATGCCGGTGAAAAAGTAGCGGTAAAGGTGCAATACCCGCGCATCAAAGACAGCATTGATAGCGATGTGGATAATGTGATCACCCTACTGCGCTTAAGTGGCCTGATCCCCAAAGAAGCGAATTACCAAGCCTTACTCGATGAAGCCAAGCAACAACTGCATGATGAAGCCGATTACGGCAAAGAGGCACAAGCATTGACTCGGTTTGGCGACCATTTGAAAAATGCCAACGGTTTGGTGGTGCCAAGGGTTCACTCAGCCCTTACCTCAGATCGCATTCTCACCATGAGCTATATGGCAGGAGAGCCGATTGAGCAACTCAACAAGGCTTCAGAGACGATTCGTCACCGCGTGATCAGTCGTTTATTCCAGTTGCTGTTTGAGGAAGTCTTTGTGTTTGGCGAGGTCCAAACCGATCCTAACTTTGCCAACTATTTGTATCAGCCCGATACCGGACGCGTCGTGTTGCTTGATTTTGGCGCCACCCGTCAGTATGCCCCGACGTTTATCGATGGCTATCGCAAGCTATTTTTAGCGGCGATTGAAAAAGACAACGCAGGGATTGAGGTGGCACTAACCCAAATTGGCTTTTTTGCCGAGCACATCTTGCCAGAGCAAAAAGCCAGTGTGCTGGAGCTTGTGAACACGGCTTGTGAACCGATTGCGACGGATACGCCATTTAACTTTGGCGACGCCGATTTGGCAACGCGTTTACGTAACCGTGGGATGGCGCTGAGTATGGAACAAGGCTATTGGCACACACCGCCGGCGGATGCACTGTTTTTACATCGTAAAATAGCAGGGTTGTATTTGCTGGCGGCCAAGTTAAACGTGAGCTTTAATGTCCGCCAGTTGTTATTGCCTTATTTAACCCACTCACACACGGGTAATCCGGTCGAAGCGTAAACAGCCACCGTGTGCTGCGCGTGGGACTAGGGGCTATCGCGCAGCGCTTCACAATAGGCGACCAAATCTTCCGCGGCCCAGTGGCTCGCCACATTACGAGCGGTGAGAGCAGCATCAACCCGCCCTTCGCTGACCACCTCAAACCAATGGCTGAGCATAGCCGCAAAACCTTTGCTCGCTTGCATACCCGTCCAATCTGGCAAGGTAAGCTGTGTGGTGACGTTGTCTTGCATGCGCGCACCACGGGTAAAGCCATCAAAGAAATAGCTCTCGTTACGATAAGCCGCCGCAATGGTTTCTTTAGTGACCCCATACTGGCGGTTCATACTAGCCTCAAACAAGCTATTGTCGCGGTGCCAACGCACGTCTAAGCGGCCTAGCAAGCCTTCGCTAAATTGAGCAAACACGTCCAAATCATCAATATTGATGTCACCATGAACGTTTATACTGTCGAGTGGATGAATGAAATCATCAAAAATAAAACGACGCGGTGCATCGGGCAGCGCATGACGATGTTTTTCCCAACGCAGCGATAAAAGGGGTGTGCCCAGTTCGTCTTCGGGGCGCTGGCCATTGAGATGGGTGTTGAGCAAAGGCAAATAACGCCGGTTAAAGCCTGCAAACAAGGGGGTTTGCTGTTGTTCTGCCAAGTTGAATAAGGCTTCAACCTCCGCGCCTGATGGGGCGACAGGTTTATCGACAAACACCGGCACACCTGCTTGCAAGCAGGTACGAATCAAGGCCGCATGCGAGTCGGTGGCGCTGTGGATCATCACTCCATCCACCCCTAATGCTAAGCATTGTTGGATATCACTTGCGGTCTCACTCACTCGGTATTGCGTGGCGAGCGTCGCCAGCTTAGCGTCATCACGACTGCACAATACCCATTCGAGCCCTGGCCAATTGACCATCAATGGCAAGTAGGCTTTTTGCGCAATGTCCCCTAACCCGATCGATGCGATTTTCATGCCTTCTCCTTACATCGTGCGCTCCCGCGGGCTAAGTCCGCGCTGGAAGTCGCCAGCAGAAATCAGTACTCTAGCCGCATTCTACACAGTGTAAATCGTTATGAATATTTTAATCTCTTGGTTTTCTCAGGCGGGTGCGTGGTTAACGCCATGGCTCAGTGATATTGCAGTGGCCATTGTGGCGTCACTGTTGGTGGTATTTGGCAATGATATTAATCGGACGCTACGCCGTTTATTGACCGGTCATCATTTTATCGTTCGCACTCTGGTATTTGTGGCGATCAATGCCTTTGGTTACGGCGCTTTTATCATTACCGTCTCTCCGTGGCTGGCGCGACAAATGCGCGGATGGCCAGATCATTGGCTCTTTGCCGGTTTGGTCGCCACCTTTGTTTTTATTGGAATGTGGGCGCAACGCCAGCGACAGATCTAGTCTTCGTCCATAACACTCATTCACACCCCCAGCGCGCACTTAGGCGGATGTGAGAGCCCGCATTCATGCTCGTGGTTGGCGAATAGTCACCCAGTTGATCCAATCAAGCAATCCGCCCGCAGCCTGTGAGCGTATTGGAGGGAAAAAGGAGATAGGTATGCAACGCGGATTAATGTGGTTTCGTCACGACCTTCGAATACATGATAACCCTGCACTCGCCAATTTAGCCTCGAGCTGCGATCAGCTGACCTGCGTCTTTGTGATTGACCCGAGCTGGTATCGTGCGGATCACTTTCAAAGTAAGCACCTCGGTGCCCCACGGGAAGCGTTTTTGTGGCAAAGCCTAACCGAACTGCATCGCGCCCTGGATGCGATGGGGCAAAAATTGATTATTCGCACCGGCAAGCCGCTAGAGGTGGTGGCAAATCTGTGTATGGATCATGAGTTTGACCTTATTGGCGTCACCGACCACCCAGGGACACGTGAGCGTCACCAGGTTGATACGCTGGTTGAGCGCTTTCCGCAGCGGGTGGTTGTCTCGGATGCTCACACCTTGTTTACCCAGCATCAGCTGCCGTTTGACTTACCTGAGATCCCGACGACCTTTACTCAATTCCGTAAAGCGGTGGAAAAGCGCGGGATCAAACCACGCTTGCCGTTACCAGTACCTGAGTCATTGCCAGCCCCCATCACAGCGATTAAGTCCGACCCAGCGCCCCTATCTGATCGCCGAATAGCCCCTTATCAAGGCGGTGAAATCGCCGGGCGTGCGCAACTGAATCATTACTTATGGGATACCCATCGTATTCAGCGCTATAAAGAAACGCGCAACGGCCTTGATGGTTGGGATTTCTCGTCACGCTTATCGGCTTGGCTCGCAAACGGCAGTTTGTCCGTACGCTGGGTCGCCGCAGAGCTCGATCGATATGAGCGCAATGTTGAAAAAAACGAGTCAACCTATTGGCTATATTTTGAGCTGTTGTGGCGCGAATATTTCCAATGGATGCTGTATCACTATGGTGCCCGCTTTTTTGCGTTCAAAGGCATTACCAACAAACGGCCACTCACCACTTTTTATGCCGAAGCCTTTATGGCATGGCGTGAAGGCACGACGTCCTTTCCTATTGTCAATGCGGCGATGCGCCAGCTTAAACAAACCGGATGGCTCTCGAATCGCAGTCGTCAATTGGTGGCCAGCTGCTTAGTCCATGAGTTAGGTGTTGATTGGCGCTATGGCGCAGCATACTTTGAGCAGCAACTGATTGATTTTGATGTAGCGGCTAATTATGGCAATTGGCAATACTTAGCAGGCGTTGGTGCCGATCCGCGCGGCAGCCGCCGGTTTAACCTCGACAAACAAGCCGCGCAATATGACCCCGATGGGACGTTTGTTAATACTTGGGTGGGAACACACGAATCATCCGAACTAAAGTGACCTTATCAAACCATCACTTTAGCCCTCGGCGGCTGGCACAGCCGTCGGCTCATATTGAGCGACTAACTGAATCACACGCTCACTGACCCGCCTTGAAAACAGTAATGCAATGTGGGTCACCGAGTACAGATCGTGACTGGTCATGCCCTCGATTTTGGTTTCTTCGACCAGCACAGTGCCATCGCAGACTTGGTTCTTTAACAACAGCGCCGCGGGTCCCCAGGGGCAATCGCCGGCAAGGCTATGTAACGGCGGAAGATTCTTCCAAGGCCTGACCTTGTCAGGGATAAGCATGTCTTCGCTACGTTGAAACAACCAGCCGCCCCACCCCAGATCGCCAAAAATACTTGCTAACTTAGCGCCTTGATGCGGCGTGCCCAAAGTGATCACCGCGCGAACATCGAGAGGCGGTCTATCACACCGCTTTGTGCTCTGTTCCAAGTAACGACGAATAATGAGTCCGCCCATCGAATGGCCAATCAAGATCGCTGGCTGGTCGCCAACAAACGCATCGATTTTGGCGGTGATACCCTCTAGGTCCGGATTGAGCGTATTATACGAAACATTCAGCACCTGGTGCCCATGTTTTTCTAAGCGCTCGCACAGCGGAATCAAAAAAACACCGTGCATGTATAACCCATGAAGAGTGACTATTTTCATCCCGCCTCCCATTAGCCGCTGCGTTCAGCATACCAATATATGTCCCTTTCTGCCCATAGGTGGTTGATATAACCGAGGGCTTGCATCACAACAACGAGGACGCGTTAACAAAAAAACGCCCCACAAAAAGTGAGGCGTTGATGATGTAAGGAGGACGCGCATAGCGGCTTATGCGTAGCGCCTAATTAGAAAATCAGGTGAGCAATCCCTGCGATAACAGGCAGAGTGACTAGCGTACGTAAAATAAAGATCACGAACAGCTCCCACAGCTTGACTGGGATTTTGCTTCCCAGTAATAAGGCACCCACTTCCGAGATATAAATCAACTGGGTCACCGATACCGTAGCAATCACAAAACGGGTCATTTCACTGTCGATTTCTGCGGCTAAAATGGCAGGAATAAACATGTCTGCAAAACCAATCACCATGGTCTCAGAGGCTTTCACCGCATCAGGGATATGCAATAGTTCAAGCAGTGGCACAAAGGGCGCCCCTAGGATGCTAAACACATCGGTGTACTCAGCGACCATCAACGCCGCCGTACCAATTGCCATCACAACTGGCAACACACCTAACACCATATCGACGGCGTTTTGTACGCCTTCTTTTAGCACACTGCTTACCGAGCGAATTTTCTCGGCACGTGTCAGAGCACAGTGCAGTCCATAGCTCAGCGTATTGTGGCCAGCCGGTAGGACTTCATCATTGGTTTCACGCTCAGAGTTATCGATAAGCGCATCTTTTTTCCAGCTCAGAGGAGGAAGACGAGGAACGATGATCGCCGCCGCAATCCCAGCTAAACAGACGGTGAGATAGAACCAAGCAAACATGTGCATCAAGTCGACTTGCGCTATCACCACCAAACTAAAGCTGATTGAAACCGCAGAGAACGTCGTGCCAACCACTGCCGCTTCACGCTGGGTATAAAAACCTTGCTCATATTGTTTACTGGTCATCAAGATACCGACGCTGCCATCGCCCAACCAAGAGGCGGCACAGTCGACCGCAGAGCGCCCCGGCAGACCGAATAACGGACGCATTACCTTGGTGAAAATAGCACCAAGCAGCTCGAGCAAGCCGAAACTTGTCAGTAGCGGCAGTAATAGACCAGCGAAAATAAACACGGATAACAAGGTAGGCAATAGCTCATTGAGCACAAAGGCCCCCGTTGTTTCACCCATGATGACTGGCGAGCCAAAACCATAAAACGCCATTACGATGAAGGCGGCACCGAAAACACGGGTGACAAGCCACACCGGAGAGACATTAAACAAACCATTAAGAAAGCCATTTCGCATGATAACGGCAGGCTTGGTCAGCGTAACCAACACTGAAACGACGGCACTCAACACCACTAAGGCAGTGACGACCGCTGTTGCACTGTTACCTAGTAAGTCCAAGACACTGCTCGCCATTACCGCAATCGGGATGGTGACGCTGTCACCGAAACTGACTGGCGTCATAAAAAGGAACAACCCCAATAATGATGGGATTGCGAACATCAGAATATTTCTCATCGAAGGTGACTTCGTAGAGAGAGTGTCAGTTTTTTGCATACGTCTGAATCCTGAATTTTTATTTATCTCACCGCGAGCATCAACGCCTTTGCTGATTAATTATTCACTCACTGTGACTAACTGGCATGCAGATTATCGAATCATACACAGGATGTAAATAACTATTTAGTCATAAATACTGAATAAATACACCATAAAAGCAGATTACACATGCCTACTGGTGGTTTTATAGTTCAACAAACCATCTTTTGTGAAAAGTTTGTTACACCGTTTTATTGACCAAGATCAGATTCTGTTACTCACTTGTAGGGAATGAGGCGGGTTAGCTCACAGAATACGCTTAATGTTCAAGCGTCCAACGCCAGCATCGTTGCCAAACGCTAGTTAACCAATTTTAAAGTCAATGCGCGCATATTCTTTGATCAACCAATCGCCAAAGTCATTGAGGAGGGTCATGACAGCACGTTTTTTTACCGGTTTGCGCTCTAGCAGGATAAAAAGTCGCTCAATCGCCATTTTTTTATCCGGGTAGTGTTTAATAAAAGCATCCGCACACTCGTTGAGTGATTCACTCCACTGCGCTTCTTTATGAAGTACCAAACCAAATGCACCGCGTATCAGGGTGTCTGCAATCGCTTGTGCGGTATTGAGTTGAGTGTTCCATGTGGTAGCGGCGGTGATTTTTTGTTTGGCACGCGCGAGTTTGTCAGAGATATCTGGATTCATCGCCTTCGCCACCTCCCAGCTGGCTTCAAACAAACCAAAACTAACCGATAAGTCTTGGCCATAGAGGCAAATGGCTCTGTGTTTAAAAAAGAATCCCCAGTGAAAGACTTGTGAGAGATCTCTAACATGTGACACGGTCACGATATCGATATGGCAATCACTGATCACCTTGCTATGACTGGTTTTTAATCGCCATAGCAAGGTGTTTAATGCGTTCGATTGATCAAGCGTCAGGGCGTGTTGGCACACCACCGTCAGCGATAGCACGCTGTCTTTCACCACGGCTCGCCGCCAAACAATATCTCCACTCACGTAGACG
Source organism: Salinivibrio sp. ML290 (assembly GCF_001995695.1). NCBI lineage: Bacteria > Pseudomonadati > Pseudomonadota > Gammaproteobacteria > Vibrionales > Vibrionaceae > Salinivibrio > Salinivibrio sp. ML290. The sequence goes on from NZ_MUEY01000003.1 coordinate 161,098, forward strand.
CTGTGAAGCCGCTTGCCGAGCAAGCCACGTAGTTGCTTCACCGCTTTAATCATCACGGGGATAAATTCAGATTGAAACGGGGCACGCCGGTCGGGCTCCGGTAAATAAGCGTTTCTGGATTGCAACTGAGTCACGACTTTCACACAGGTTTGAGTACGCGCGCTATTGTTGGTCATCTGCATAAACAAATCAACGCTCTAACTGTGGGTCTGCTTTTATTTTAGCCAGAGGTTGTCTATTTGACCATGAGAGCCGTCGGTTGAGAGGACAAACACGGATACGCTTTAGATACCTCTTTGTGCAGGTCAACCGATACGGCGCGGCTGAGATACCCCTTACAGCATGGTATAATGCGCATACATACAGACAACGAGAGCTTACCATGACGCAAGAGAATCAACTCAGCTTGGAGACCGTGCTAGAGATCGCGTTCGAGATTTTTGCCGAAACGGCCCCAGACAACTTGGAGTTCGACGATTTAATGCTCTATGAGTCACGCTTTGAAGAAGAAGGGGGCGCTGTGGTGGTTGAGGTAAACAATGATTGGCCAGAGCATGTGGGAGCGGATGTTGACTTATCTCAGTGTGCCGAGGTGCAAATGGGTATAGCTGGCGCTGAGGTGCTAGATGAAGTCTTTGTTCGTATGCTCATCAGCCGAGACCCAGATAATAAATTCTGTCATTTATTGTGGAAGCGCAGCCCAACACAGATCCACTAGCCCTGCCCCACAGAATAACGGCAGCGATAGGTGCTGCCGTTGTGGATGCGAACTGGCGCTGACTTCATTGGATAATACCGGTTGAATGATTACAGTACGGTCACTGAGTCCGCGTCATCATGGGCGTGAGCGCGATAACTGATGACCAGTCCCAAGCTTGCCAGCGTCGCCAATGTCAGCATGATTACCCCTAATGATAATTGGCTAGCCACACCGAAACTACTGGCGACGAGTGTTACCAGCCCTGCCAATAGATTTTGCGCGCCGCCAAGAATTGCCCCTGCCGTGCCAGCATGGTAAGGAAAAGGACTAATCGCTCCTGTACTGGCTGCCGGAAAGAGAATACCTGCACCAGCAAAATAGACACAGCCGCCACCCACTAACGCATAGAGTGAAACATCACCGAGCATACCGGGTAATCCTATGATGCCTGCCCCCAACAACGCTAAGACACTGCCCAATGTCAGGGTGGGATAATACCCCATACTTTCGGAAAGCCGGCTCGACAACCCTGACCCGACTAAGTATGCCGGCAGAGGGACAACAAACAGCAAACTGATCACACTCGGAGACAACGCTAACGCATCTGACATGATCACACCTGCCGCCGCCTCGAATAAAGATACACCGGAAAAAACGGTAATCAAGCACAGCAAATAGCCTTTAAATTGATGTGATCGCATAACATGACGATAGCGCGCACCAAAATGACCAGGTTGGCGTAAATCGGCAGGCAAAGTCTCGCTAAACCGCCAAGCCATGACTGTATAAACCAAGACACCGAGTAACAATAAAAAGAAGTAGCTGGCACGCCAATGTAGGGACTCGGTTAACCCTCCTCCTAGAAGCGGAGCCACTAAGGGAGAAAAGATCAGTCCCATACTAACTAGGCTATTGGCGCGGTGCAGTTTGGCCCCGGAAAAACAATCTCGGGTTAAGGTGCGCGCCATGGCGCCGCCGCAGCCAATGCCCGCGCCTTGAACCATACTGCCAAGTAAAAATATCGCAAAGGAGGTGGCCAACAAGGTGATAGCCGTCCCGACTAAAAACAATGCCAACCCAAACAAAATAACCGGCTTACGACCGATGCGATCGGAGACAGGGCCATAAACAAACTGCGATAAACCATAAGGAATAAGATAACAAGCCATCACCGCTTGTAACCAAGCGGGTGATACAGCGAAGTCGTCTGCCATTGCACCGATGGATGGCACATACATGGTTTGGGTCATTTGCCCAACAGCCGCTAATAGAACGATCAATAGCAATAGCTTGCCCATAGGCATTGCCGAGGACATACCAGCACTCCTAAAAATAATTATGCGAAAATAAGTAAGAAATAGGTATCGAGGTTGAGGGTAAAGGCCTAGCCCACCTAGCCACCCAATGATAGACAGGCGAATGATAGGCTTTAAGAGAGAGTGTGGCAATCAGAGTTGAGAATAACGATCCCGATTCTTTATTATATTAAAGATTAGTTTATCTAATCCTAAAGCCAGCGTCGGACACGAGCTACATAAGCGTCAAAATCATCTGGCCATTGGCGTGATAAACGGGCTTCTTCAGCAGGAATAAATGTGGCGGATAGGTAGGCCATAAAAGCGGGAATCATCCCCCAGCACCATAGCGCATTAAAATAAAGCCCAGCTGCGGCGATAATGAGTACCAACGCCAGATACATAGGGTTGCGGGTATAGCGATAGATCCCAGTCGTCACCAGCGCTGAGGGCATTTGCAGCGGATCAAGCGTGGTGTGATGGCGATGAAACGCCCATTTAGCGGCGGCTAATAACCCCACGGCTAACCCCAGAGGCAAGGCAGCCCACATCGGGGCACCCAGCACCAGCGAAAAAGGAAAGAAATGGCTCAGTGATAAGCCAATTGCAACCGCAATGAGCATCGCCACGGGAGGCAATGGGGGAAAGAGATAATGCCATGTTTGCACACGCATGACTCGTCCTTGAGCAATGACTGATATAATGGCAATAATGTAGCGAATATAGACAGTGATTGTCACTGCCTAGCTGGCAAATTAACCAATTTTTAGCGACAAATGTTTAATCTTGCTCAATATTGAGACGGTGCTTACCGTGCTCAATCTTTGCCTTAAGATAGTTACGGTTGCCGTCTTTAAGGTGGGCTTTGGTGCCAATCACTTCTTTGAGGGTAACCCCTGCCGCTTGCAGCTCTTCAATCTTTTTGGGGTTATTGGTGATCAAGCGAATACAGTGAGCGTCTAACGCTTTTAGCATCTGCGCCGCTTCGGCAAAATCGCGCAAATCATCCGCAAATCCCAAATGGTTGTTCGCTTCATATGTCGTCATCCCTTCGCTTTGTAACTTGTAGGCATCCAGCTTGTTATACAGCCCTATCCCGCGCCCTTCTTGGCGCAAATAAAGAATAATACCGCCATCTTCACCCATCTTTTGGATGGTCTCTTCAAGCTGCTCGCCACAATCGCATCGAGAGGAATGGAAAACATCACCGGTTAAACACTCGGAATGCATGCGAACCAAAGGCGGATCGGCTTTCTTATCGGCTTGTTGGAAAATTAGCGCGACGTGCTCTTGCTCAGACTCTAAACCATGGAAGGAAAGGATCTCTGCTGGGATCTGGCTTCCCACCCCGACTTTCAACGGCACTCGGGCCCTAACTTTAACCATTCTGCGTCTATCTCTTACTGCTGATACCCGATTGAGGGCGATAACATTACTACACCCACATCAGTATGCCAATTCAAAAATGTTATATTATAACATTTATMGGGAGGATGCGATAAAATCGTATTGGGAGGTATCTGTCACCTTGTCTCTATCCTCATCACTGCAAACGCCGTACCACCGCAGCCGGATTGCCAGCCACAATAGAAAAAGGTTCGATATCCGTATCAACCACTGATCCGGCTTCAATCACTACCCCTTCACCGATTGCCGTGCCTGCTTTTATCACGGTATTTCCCTCGATGATAACGTTATTACCGATGATGACATCCTGAGAGGACTCACATTCACCGCGGGCAATGTCTAGCGGTAATACGCGATGACGCGTGGTATAGATCCCAACGTTGGGGCCAATACTCACGTTATCGCCAATACTGACATGCGCCCCGTCTAAAATGGTGCAATTTGGACCGACGCTAACATTGTTGCCAAGATGAATATTCATCCCATAATGGCAAAAGAAAGGCGCGTCGATTTCAACGTTATCGCCAATACGGGCGAATAGCTTGGTGGTTACCACCGCTAAACTGGCCGCATCTTCAGGATCGAGCCGGTTAAACTGTTGGCAAAGTCGGCGCGCGGCATATCGAAACAAAGTCAGCTCTTCATCCGCGGGACAATAAGGCAAGCCACGTTGCATTTTTTCAAATTCTGTCATCAGCTCTACCCTTGATGCGGCATTCTTACTGACGTTGGCTCAAAGCTAGGGTTATCTACAGTCGACATAGAAACCAGCGAGTCACCGTATTCACGTAAGAATTGGTTCCCCAGCGAGACCCCTAGCTGATAATCGGCTTCCAATGCCTCCGGCTTACTCAGTAAGGCACTACTTTGCAACGGAGCGCTCGGCGCAATTTGCACTATCTGAGCACGCGCAGGCGGTGACGCCAAAAACTGCAGTTCACTTTGGTAGCTTTGATAATGCGTCGTCAGCATCTTAAGCATTTCGGTGTTTAGCGGCTTGCCGGATAAAGACTGGAGCCGATAAATCGTGTCGCCACCAAAAAGCCAACGACCACCATTTTGCATCGCTTTCTCTTTCATACTGTCGCGCACACGATTAACCAATTGCTCGCGGCTGGACTTATAGCGATCTGACAGTTCACCGATTTGCTTACTGAGCTCTTTCTGGAAGGTTTCAAAGCGTGCAAGTCGATATTTGGACTCAAAGTTTGATAAATAATCGGAGAGCTTAAATTGCGGCCTCTTCGCCTCAAAGCGTTCGCGTAGTGTTTCAAGAAAGCGCCGGTTCTCATCATCACGTTTATCTTGTTCAACCACTGGCTCAGTGCGAACCACGACGATAATATCCGCCCCGCGCGCAAACGCTTCTTTTGCCGGGATCGCCGCTGTTACCCCACCGTCCACATAACGGTGCTCACCGATGTTCACCGGATGCGGATAAAGTAGCGGAATCGCACAGGTCGCTTTCAGGGCATCTGGCCAGGTGTCTTCTGTCAGTGAGAAGAAGGCTGGTTGCAGCGTATCTATGTCAGTCGCGCATGCATAAGCATAACGGTTTTGCAGATGGTGCCGCGCCGCTTCCATATCCAGAGCCGTTTCTTTACCGGGTAACGCCGTGTCTAACGCCCAATCCAAGTCCATGTAATGCTGCCGGCGAACATACTTCATTAAATGGAAGAAGCGCTCCTGCGTGGTGAGTTGGGTAATAAAGCGGTAACCATATTGGTACTGTTGGCAGACATAGGCACTCATATTGAGCGCCCCCGCCGATGTACCAAAATAAAGCTCAAAGGGGTCAAATCGGTGGGTTAAAAACGCATCCAGCACACCTGCAGTAAAAATACCTCGTTGTCCGCCCCCTTGAAGCACAAGGGCTATGCGCTGCGGCCGCGCGTGAGTCCCGCTCTGTGCGCCAGCGGTCAGCGCGTTGTCGGTCAACACCGTGGGCTGCACGGCTTGATTGGTTTCTACCACGTTCGCCCCTTACCATCACATTTAGCGTTATGCTTATGTTTTATTGACTATTTTTAATTAGCTAAGTCCCACAGTTTAACGCGTCGTGTGACACTGTGCTAGCGCTACCGTGCCGTGGCATCGTCATCAAACCGGAAGCCACCGAACCAAGTGTTGTCTATGCCATTACCGCCACGGCGGCAAACGTAAAAATAAGGCCGAGTGCGCAGGCTGTCGTGACCAGTGCATAAGTGAGTGTCGTATTCATGATGTCCTCCTAGGTGATAACGCTGCTATAACAAGTATAAACCACATTTAGTGTGCGTCTTTGTTGTCTAAAATTCTGCTAATGAGATCATGTTTTCTGGCGCTGTGGCACGCGCTCAACACGTCTTGGCGTTGTTTTTTTCATCAATTGACGAGCGAACAAAAATAACCATTAATCACCACTTATTGATAATTATGATAGTTTTTATCACTACATAGGGTTAACAAAACATGATTTATATCTATCTCACTCTACCAATAGCAGGTTAACCCCCATTTTTTTGCTAACTTATTGGTTTTAAGGCTATTGATTTAGCCTCACGCTGTGCTTAATGTGCAATGACTGCCCGCTTTAGATAAAAAATTCAACATTCGGGCAACAGGAAGTTAAAAATCAATATTGCGGGAATGTGCTATTTCTTTCATATCGACCAAAAAACGCAGCCTCACAACACTGCATATTTGGATGGGCGTAAAGAAAGGCGATTCGCAAAGGAGTAAGTAGATATGRAAAGAGAACAATGGGGCTCACGCGCTGGGTTTATCCTGGCTGCCGTGGGGTCAGCAGTCGGCCTAGGGAATATTTGGCGCTTCCCTTATATGGCCTATGAGAACGGTGGCGGTGCCTTTTTTATTCCATACCTTTTCGCCATGCTCACCGCGGGTATTCCATTTATGATTATGGAATTTGGGCTAGGGAAAAAACTGCGCGGCTCATCGCCCGTGGTGTTTTCTAAGCTCAATACCAAATTTGAATGGCTGGGGTGGTTTCAAGTTTTAATCGCGGCAACCATCGGGATTTATTACGTCGCCGTTATTGGCTGGGCCATTTCATACTTTGGCTTTTCGTTTGGCCAAGATTGGGGCACAGACACCAACGCCTTCTTCTTCTCCGATTACCTAAAATTGGGGGAAAACTCTCCCACCAGCTTGGGTGATTGGCAGTGGCACATCGCGATTCCAATGATCATTGCTTGGGCCATCACCTATGCGGCGGTTTTCCGTGGCGTAAAAGGCGGCATCGAAAAAGCCAGCAAAATCATGATGCCTTTGCTGTTTATCATGGTGTTGTTACTCATTGGCCGTGTGGTGATGTTGCCAGGGGCACTGGATGGTTTGAACTATCTGTTCTCGCCTGACTTTAGCAAATTGGCCGATGCCAGTGTGTGGTCCGCCGCTTATGGGCAGATCTTCTTCACGCTGTCGGTAGGCTTCGCCATCATGCTTGCTTATTCTAGCTACTTGCCAGAAAAGTCCGACGTCAACAACAATGCTTTGATGACGGTATTGATCAACTGTGGCTTCTCAATTGTTGCCGGCGTGCTGATCTTCTCGATTCTTGGCTATATGGCGGCGGAACAAAGCAAGGGGATCACCGATGTCGTCAGCGGGGGCGTTGGCCTAGCGTTCGTCACGCTACCTGCCGCGATTAATTTGCTCCCTATCCCTTATATTCTTGGTCCATTGTTCTTCCTCGCATTGGTTGTTGCTGGCTTGAGTTCGCACATTTCCATCATTGAAGCCGTGACGTCGTCAATTATGGATAAGCTCAATGTGACTCGTCAAAAAGCGGCGACAGCCGTATGTGGTGTGGGCTTTGTCGTATCAATGGCGTTCGCTACCAACGGCGGTCTATTGCTGCTTGACTTGGTTGATTACTTTGTTAACAACGTTGCACTGCTCACAAGCTGTTTGCTTGAGCTGCTGCTGGTCGGCTGGCTAGTTAAACTGTCAGACATCCGTCAGTATGTTAACCGTGTCTCTGAATTCAGCGTGGGTCAGTGGATGGAAATTTGTATCCGCTTTATCAGCCCCATTATGCTGGCGGTGATCTTGGTGAAAAACCTGATTTACACCTTCAACGAAGGCTACGGCGGTTACGCACAATTCGAATTACTGACCCTGGGTTGGGGCTTGGTCGCTGCCATGCTGGTGGTTGGTATTATCGTTAATAGCACCACGACCCCTGCTCGCGATATGGAGACAGACGCATGACAACAGGCGCAATCATCATGATGCTTATCGGCTTTGCCGTCACTTGGGGTGGCGCGGCCTTGTGTATTCGCAAAGCGATGCACAGCAATAGCGAATAGCGAATAGCGAATAGCTCGTCACGGTTCATAACACACTGTGATGTCAACCAAAGCCCTCTTAATGGAGGGCTTTGTCTTTTTCACGATCTCGCGTCGTCAAGCGATGAACTATCTGCCTTTTTATACCTTTCCCCCTCCTGGGTGTCTGCTCTGACATCATCACCAAAACGGTTATCAACAAGTCGCTGATTAATTACACAAAGTGCGGCTTTGTTTGTAGCATCTCAACGATAAAGCACCGATAATGGAGGAACTGACTTTAGCAACGAGGACAATGGCGATATGGCTTCAGCCAAACGCATCTTAGTGGTCGACGACGATGTCGAAATCCGTGAGCTTCTCCAAGCTTATCTCACCAAAGCCGGTTACGAAGTGATGACCGCGCAAAACGGTCATGAGATGCAAACTAAGCTGGCTGTCCAATACCCGGATTTAATTTTACTCGACGTGATGCTCCCAGGGGATGATGGCTTTACGCTATGCAAAAGTATTCGTAAAGATTCGAGTGTGCCTATCATCATGCTCACCGCTGTATCAGACGAAACGGATCAAATTGTTGGGCTAGAGCTAGGCGCCGATGATTATATCGCCAAGCCCTTTAGTCCGCGCCAGTTGATCGCCCGTATTCGTGCATTATTACGTCGCACCCAGCAATTGCAGGAGACCACGCTGTCCCGACCCAAAGCGATTCGGTTTGGCCAGTGGCGTCTAGAGCCTGCCACCCAGCAATTGCACCAGGTTGTCACCGGCATGGAGATAGAGTTGTCGGCGTCTGATTATGCCCTGCTGATGCTGTTTATCGATCACCCACACCAGTTGCTCGATCGTAATGCGATTAGCCAAGCGACGCGCGGCCGCGATGCACAGGCACAAGAACGTGGCATCGATGTACAAGTCAGCCGCTTACGCCAGCGCTTACGTGACACAGGCAAAGCGAACTTGATTAAAACTGTGCGTGGTGCGGGTTATATGTTTGTCGCTGAGATCCAATATGAATCATGAATGGCTAGAAAAGCTGATCCCTCGCTCTTTACTATCACGCACCTTGCTGCTGACCTTGTTATCCGTGGTATTGGCGCAGGGCATTGCCACCTCAATTTGGTATACCCAATCAAAACGAACCCAGCTTGCGGGGCTAGAGGCGGCGTCGGCGAGTTTAGCTAACATGTTTGCCTCAACCACCACCTTCTTTCAATCGTTGCCCGATGCTTATCGGCATGTGGCGCTTAATCAATTACGTAACATGGGCGGGACACGGTTTTTTGTCTCCTTTAACAAAGAAAAAATCCAAATCACGCCTATTGAAGAGACACAGGCGAAAAAGGTCGCCACCCGTACCGTATCGGGCATTCTCCACGAGCAGCTCCCGTCATTGAATACCATTGATGTTGACTTTTCGCGCCCTGAAACCTTACGCGTGCTCAACAACGACATTTTATTGCAAGACTTGCCCAAATCTTGGGCACATCACACGTTAAGTTTAGAGCCATTAAATCCCCCCATTTTGGTGGTACAAATGGAGCTGAAAAAAGATGAGTGGATCTATATCGCTGCATTGTTACCCGCGCCCTATGTCACGCTCGATGATACCTTGATTACCGCCGATCAAGTGGTCTTTATCGTGGTGATCACTGCGCTATTACTGTTCTTTACTTACACCTTGATTCGCCAGCAAGCACGCCCCTTAAAACGTCTGGCCAAAGCAGCGAACTTGTTTAGCACCGACATTGAGCAACCTCCCCTGAAGGAGGAAGGCGCGGCAGAAATCGCCATTGTGACAAGGGCGTTTAACCGTATGCAGCGTCGCCTACAACGTCACCTGCGTGAGCGCGAAACCTTATTCCGCTCCATGTCGCATGATTTAAAAACGCCTATCACCCGCTTACGTTTACGGGCCGAATTAATTGATGACGACCTGCAAGCCGCGAAGCTCAATAAAGATTTAGATGATCTTGAAATCATGGTTAAAGGTGCCGTACAAACGGTCAGAGACACCGATATCCATGAGAACATGGCGGCTATTGATGTCATTGATTTCTTAGCGATGATTGTCGAACCACACAACCAAAACCGTATTCGAGTCAGTATTGAAAGCGACGCAGTACCTCCGTTTACGTGTAAGCCACTCGCCTTCAAACGCTGCTTATCCAATTTAATTGATAATGGTGTGAAATACGGCGATAGAGTGACGATTTATGTGATGGACGCAAAACACACGTTAGATATTACCCTGATTGACGAGGGGCCAGGCATTCCTGAGCAAGAGCTCGACTCGGTGTTTGACCCTTATGTACGCTTACATGATGATAACGACGGTTCGGGGCTCGGTTTAGGGATTGCGCGCGATATCATCCACGCGCATGGCGGGGATATGGTGCTCAGTAACCGCAGTGAAGGCGGCCTGCAAGTTGATATCAGTTTTCCTCGGGTAGAAGAATAATGGCACGTTTAACACGCTTAAATAGATACCTCTCTCAATGGATCATCGGTGGCATGCTCGCCACCTATAGCCTTGCAGTGTCCGCAAGTGATGTTGAAGTTTTACACTGGTGGACATCAGCAGGTGAAGCCAAAGCCGCCTCTGTCTTGCGAGAAGGCATTGAGCAACAAGGCCATCAATGGCAAGACTTCGCGGTCGGTGGCCGCGCAGGGATAAGCGCGATGAACACCTTGAGGATCCGTGCCATCAGTGGTAACCCGCCCCTTGCGGCACAAATCAAAGGGCCGGAGATCACCGAATGGGCCCGTTTAGGCTTTTTACGCAACCTCAATGAGATTGCTGAAGCGGAAAACTGGGAAGATAAAATCCCCGCCCCGCTGCGTGATGTCATGCAGTACCAAGGTAACTATGTGGCAGCGCCCATCAATATTCACCGCGTGAATTGGCTGTGGGTCAACTTACGCGCCTTTGAAGCAGCCAATGCCGACATCCCTACCGACTTTGATAGCTTTTTTGCTGCCGCCGATAAATTGCAGCAAGCAGGCTATATCCCACTCGCGTTGGGAGGAGAGCCATGGCAAGTCGCGACGCTTTTCGACAGTCTGGCGCTATCAGTACTGGGGCCACAAGATTACCAACGTGCCTTTTTAGACTTTGATCGCCAAGCACTCCTTAGTGACGATGTGGTCAAAGCCTTTACCCTGCTGGCGAAGATGCGCCAATATGTGGATGACTCGGGTCAAGGACGCAACTGGAGCGATACCACTCGTCTACTCATTGATAACCAGGCGGGGATGCAAGTGATGGGTGATTGGGCCAAAGGGGAGTTTTTTGCCGCCAACCAGCAAGAAGGCAAAGCCTTTACCTGTGTCGCCTTCCCTGGGACGAAAAAAGCCTTTAGTTACAATGTCGACAGCTTTGTATTTTTCAAGCCCAATAGCCAAAGTGAGCGACAAAGCCAAACAGACATGGCCTCGTACCTCCTCACACCACAGTTCCAGCGTGACTTTAACCGTTACAAAGGCTCGTTACCTATTCGATTTGATGTGCCCCTCCCTAAGGGAGACCGGTGCGCACAACAATCACGTGATGCGTTTACCTACGCGCAAGAGAATGGCACCTTAAGCCCCAGCATGTCACACGGCCTTTCCACCACACGTTATGTACAAAGCGCGGTGTTCGACGTGATTAATGAGTTCTTCTACAACCCTGAGCAAACGCCGCGTGAAGCCACCGAGGCACTGTATCGCGCTATTTTATCCGCGCAAGCTTGACGGTCGTCATGCAGGCCTTTTCATCACACAGACTTAGCCAGCCCTTCTCAATTGGCAGTTGGCGCTTGCGTGGGGCCGAGATCGCGCGAGTCACAAGGAATAAAAGCAATATCTGCCGGCAGCGTCGAGTAGTTGCTCAATACATCGTTGGTGAACACATAATCAAACTGACTTAACGTTGTCACTTTCACCGGCGCACTGCGCTGCCACTTTGACCCATCTGCCACCAACCACCTTGCACTCGCTGCACTAAGCATGGTGTCACTGACATCCGCTTCATCGGGGGAAAACTCACACACCCATCCCTCTTCATTGACCGCCGCACAGCCGATAATGGCGATATCCGGTTGGAAACGCGACAGGAACTGAAGCACCGAGTGTCCAACCATATCTTGGTCATTGGCGCGCAGCTTCCCTCCTGCCAGCCAAATATCGAGGTCGGGATTAGCCCCCAGAATATGCGCGATCTGAACGTTATTGGTGATTACGCGAAGGTCGCGTCTTGTTAATAGCTGCTCAGCAATCGCAGAAACCGTGGTCCCTATCCCGAGCATCACGGTCGCCCCCTCAGGAATGTGCTCGGCCACCGCGCGTGCAATCGCCGTTTTAACGCCACTGTGCCTTTGCAAACGACGTTGGTAATCGCTATTGACATGCGCAGAGGGCATATTAATGCCGCCATGGTGACGCCGAGCTAAGCCAAGCGCACAGAGCTGATTAATATCACGACGAATAGTCTGCGTCGTGACCGAAAACTGCGTGGCCAAATCATCCGTTTCTAGGTGCTCTGTTTTTGCTAATTGCGCTAATATTTCGCGCTGGCGCCAATTTAACTCTGCCTCTTGTGACACATAAGCTCCTTGTTGTATGACATTATCGACCGCTCACCTAACGATTCGGTTGAGTCCGTGTCAGTAAGGGTGTGCTAAGTATTTACTTGGGTCGTCGGTGATCATCATGTCTACGCCCCAACCCCACAAGGCTTCGACCTCAACAGGCTTATTAGGGGTATAACACTTAAGCGCTAAACCTGAATCTTTAACGGCTTTGGCTTTCTCTTGGGTGAGGTGGCGATAGTTGCAGTGAATGCTAAACGTGGCTAAGTCCCGGAAATCACGCCAATTATCAGGGATCGTTTCCCATAAAATCGCCCGCGCTAACTCAGGCATTTCATCACGAACAATCGCGAGTGCCTCAAGAGAAAAAGATGAGACTAATACCTTCTCGGTGCTGATAGGGCTTGCCGACAAGCAAGCAAATATCGCGCGGCACAAGGCAGGTATATCGCTATCCGGGTAAGTTTTGATCTCAAGGTTGATATGAAGCGCATCGCGGTGCGCTTGGGCTAAAACGGCCATGAGCGTGGGTACCCTTTCATACCCAAACTTTGGCGAAAAGTGCCCACCTGCATCGAGCTGCTGTAAATCGGCCAAGGCGGTGTCTTTTAACGCCCCTACACCATTGGTGCACCGTTGTAAGCTATGGTCATGAAACACCACGGGAACACCGTCTTGGGTCAGTTGCACATCGACCTCGACCCAACTTAACCCCATCTCTCGCACCTTTGCAATAGACGTTAACGTGTTCTCTGGAGCATGAGCAGCGACACCTCGATGCCCACATAATTGCTGTGGCGCGATTTTCATTTGAACAGTCTCATCTCAATCAGTTATTTGGGTATTGTAGGACAGCGCGAGCCGCATTGTCTCGTGTAAATATGACAGAGTGTTTACGAGTAAATCTTTGCGCTTGCAGGATTTTCATCATCAAAACACGCTCTAATTAACAATTTTTTCACATGCCATGCGACCGCGGTCAAAAGTCATACAATTGTCATCTCCCTTTTCGTTTGGGTTCATATTATGTTCATTTTTGTTCATTAAGTTGCCGAATGAACATTACCCCATCCTCAAAAGGAGTGACGCATGAAAACCCAACGCTTAACCGCGCTTTCTTCGGCCCTGTTGCTTGCCTCTTTTTCTGCCAACGCGACAACCGAAATTGAATGGTGGCACGCAATGGGCGGAAACCTTGGCGAAAAAGTGAATGAAATTGCTGAGAAGTTTAATGCCAGTCAGGATGACTATTCCGTCAAACCCGTCTACAAGGGTAACTACACCGAAACCATGACAGGCGCTGTGTCGGCATTCCGCGCCAACAAGCAACCTCATATCGTCCAGGTGTTTGAAGTAGGCACCGCGACAATGATGTCAGCAAAAGGGGCGGTATACCCGGTTTATGAGCTAATGGAAAACGCGAACGTCCCGTTTGACCAATCTGACTACCTCTCTTCTGTGACGGGTTATTATTCAGACGAAGACGGGAATATGCTGTCGATGCCATTTAATAGCTCAACGCCCGTGCTGTATTACAACAAAGATCTGTTTGCTAAAGCTGGCGTTAACCCTCCCAAAACCTGGGAAGAAGTTGAGCAAGTGTCTGAGAAACTGCTTGCCAATGGCGCTCAGTGCGGCTTCACGACTGGCTGGCAGTCTTGGGTACAAATTGAAAACCTCGGTGCTCGCCACAATGCGCCCATTGCCACCAATGACAATGGCTTTGGCAGTGTCGATAACAAGATGCTAATTAACCAGTCTCCATTTGTGGATCACATTGCCAAAATGGCGGATTGGCAACAGGCTGGCATTTTTGAATATGGAGGCCGCCGCTCTGACAGTGCGCCGCTGTTTTACAGTGGTGAATGTGCCATGTACATGAACTCTTCAGCGTCTTACGCTGGTGTGCGCGAAAGCGTAAAAGATTTCGAGTTTGGCGTTGCCAAGCTGCCTTACTGGGATAAAGCCGTTGAGCAGCCAAGAAATACCATCATCGGCGGGGCCACGCTTTGGGTTCTACAAGGCCACGAGTCAGAAGAATACAAGGGCGTCGCCCAGTTCTTCTCCTTCTTGTCTCAACCTGAAATCCAAGCGGACTGGCACCAGTTCACCGGTTACTTGCCCATTACCCACGAAGCCTATGAGCTAAGCAAGAAGCAAGGCTTTTATGCTCAAAACCCAGGCACAGACGTCGCGATTAAACAAATGACCGAGGTCGAGCCAACGCCTACCTCTAAAGGGATCCGCTTAGGTAATTTCGTTCAAATCCGTGATGTGATTAACGAAGAGCTTGAGACCGTATGGTCCGGCGATCAATCGGCTCAAGAAGCGCTGGATGAAGCAGTTGAGCGCGCCAATGGCTTGCTTTCAAAGTTTGCTAAAGCCAATCAATAAGCGGTTTAGTTCCATTCAGTAAAAACCTTGTTGTATGACGGAGCGGTATAGACTGCCGCTCCACTTTTTGAGAAAGCCTATGTCCAATAAACCCACATTTAATCATTGTGCGTTTCCCATTTTATTGCTCGCGCCTCAATTGCTGATCACCTTTATCTTTTTTATCTGGCCAGCGGCGCAGGCTGTATGGCAATCCACCTTGTTGGAAGACCCTTTCGGTCTTAGTACCGAGTTTGTCGGTGGCGAAAACTTCACCGAGTTATTGGGAGACACCAGCTATTATCGCTCTTTTTTGACCACCTTATTCTTTAGTTTTTCTGTTGCAGGCATCGCGCTTCTATCGGCGCTTGTGCTCGCGGTGATGGCTGACCGTGTCATTAAAGGGGCGACAGGCTATAAAACACTCTTGGTGTGGCCCTACGCGGTCGCTCCCGCTGTGGCAGGGGTGTTGTGGTTATTCATGTTCAATCCCACTGTCGGTGTATTAGCCCACGCGCTAAAAGCCATTGGTTTAGACTGGAATCCGTTTATCCATTCTGGAGATGCCATGACCATGGTGATCATTGCCGCTACATGGAAGCAGATTAGCTACAATTTTCTGTTCTTCCTCGCCGGGCTGCAATCTATCCCACGTTCATTGGTTGAAGCGGCAGCTATTGACGGCGCAGGCCCAGTAAAACGCTTTTTGACCATCATTTTTCCACTGCTCTCTCCGACCTCTTTTTTCCTGCTGGTTGTGAACTTGGTCTACGCCTTTTTCGAAACCTTTGGGGTGATTCATGCCATGACGCAAGGTGGGCCCGGTCAATCCACCACAACGCTGGTTTATAAAGTGTATGCAGACGGTTTTGTCGGCCTCAATATGGGATCGTCCGCCGCGCAATCCGTCGTGTTGATGATCCTCGTGGGCGCATTAACCGTGATTCAGTTTAAATATGTTGAAAAGAAGGTGGCTTACTAATGGTTGAACGTCGCCCTTGGCTTACTGTGTTCTCGCATTTGGTGTTGATTTTAGGCGTCGCCTCGGTGGCGCTCCCTGTGTGGCTTGCGTTGACCGCCGCCACCCATGACAGCAGCGCCTTTGTAAGTGGTGTCACGCCGTTATGGTTTGGTGACAAAGGATTATCTGTGTTCGAGGAGGTATTAACCGAAGGCACATCACGCGAGTTAAACATTTCCGTGGCCGGCATGCTGTGGAATTCATTTTTAATGGCAATGGGCATCGCCATTGGCAAGCTCGCGATTTCCATTCTTTCAGCCTATGCCGTGGTGTATTTTCGCTTTCCCGGTCGAATGTTGGCATTTTGGGTGATTTTCATGACCCTAATGCTACCGGTGGAGGTGCGCATCATGCCAACATTCCAGGTCATTGCCGACCTGAACATGCTCAACTCGATGTCGGGATTGACCATTCCACTCATCGCCAGCGCTACCGCGACCTTTCTATTCCGTCAGTTTTTTATGACGGTCCCAGGTGAAATGCTTGAAGCCGCGCGAATTGATGGCGCGGGCCCGTTCAAGTTTTTCAAAGACATTCTGCTGCCTCTTTCGCGCACCAATATTGCCGCACTGTTTGTGATCACCTTTATATATGGTTGGAACCAGTACCTTTGGCCGATTCTGATCACCACCGATGATGAGTACTACACCATTGTGATGAGTATTCAGCGCATGCTCTCTGTTGGTGATGGTGAGGTGCAATGGAACCGCGTAATGGCAACAACTCTAATGGCGATGCTACCCCCGGTGATCGTGGTGCTCGGCATGCAAAAACTCTTTGTAAAAGGCTTAGTGGAAACGGAGAAGTAAATGGCAACGGTAACCCTAGAACAGATGGCAAAGACCTACCCTAATGGGTTCAAAGCCATTCACGGCGTCGACTTATCAGTGAAAGATGGCGAAATGATTGTATTGGTGGGCCCCAGTGGTTGTGGCAAATCAACCTTACTGCGCATGATTGCCGGCCTAGAGGCGATTTCCAGCGGACAATTAGTCATTGACGATAAAAAAGTGAATGATCTTGAGCCTGGCGAGCGCGATATTGCCATGGTATTTCAAAACTATGCGCTTTACCCACACATGAGTGTATTCGACAACATGGCCTATGGCCTTAAAAATCGCGGGACACCAAAAGCGACCATTCAACAGCTTGTCACCGAGGTCGCGACCATGCTCGAGCTAGAGCACCTACTCGACAGACGGCCCAATCAATTGTCCGGCGGACAGCGGCAACGGGTGGCAATGGGCCGTGCGATTGTGCGTCGTCCCAAGGTGTTTCTCTTCGATGAGCCGTTATCCAACCTTGATGCCAAACTGCGTGTACAAATGCGCCTGGAAATCAAAAGTTTGCAGAGAAAGCTGAATACCACTGCTGTGTATGTCACCCACGACCAAGTTGAAGCAATGACCCTCGCGAATCGCCTCGTGGTATTAAATGGTGGTAACGTTGAACAAATTGGTACGCCTTTAGACGTCTACGATGCCCCGGCTAGCTTGTTTGTGGCCACTTTTATCGGCTCACCAGCGATGAATATCGTTGAAGGTCGTATCGACAATGACGCCCTCTCGATAGGTCAACACCTATTGGCTGAGTGTCAGGGCAGTGACACACAATCCGTGTCCGTCGGATTACGTCCCGAGCACTTAAAAGTGGTACCGGCCGATCAGGCCTGTTTCACACTGTCAGTTACCTTAACCGAGTCTTTGGGAGCTGATTTGCTGGTCTATGGGCATATAAGCGATACTGACAGCTTCATCACACTGCGTTTAGAGGGGCACAGTAAGGTCGTAGAAGGAGATAACCTACCCTTGGCGATTGCTCCTGAGAACCTCCACGTGTTTGACCATGAGCAGGGAAAACGGCTGGCGCTCACTCTGCGTCAAATGAATCATCGCCATGTGGCAGCTATTTAATTAGTGAGGATCGCAATACCTATGCCGAATCAGTGTTTGCCCATATCGTCAATGCATGACCACGCCATACGCTGGCGTAACGTGCAATGGCTGTTTACCGACGTCGATGACACCTTGACATGGAAAGGTGAGCTCCCTTGGCAAACACTGAAGGCAATGGCCGATCTCCGTGAAGCTGGCATTCACGTTGTCCCTGTTACTGGCGCGTGCGCTGGCTGGGGCGACCATATGATTAACGCCTGGCCTGTCGATACGGTGATAAGCGAAAACGGTGGCGTGATCCTATGGCAAGAAAACGGTCAGCGCTTCACGAAAATCAATCACGCCGCCCATCAACAGCAAGCTGCGCTACTTGACTGGGTAAACCGCTTACTTCAGCGCTATCCAGCTCGCGCACTTGCTGCCGATCAGTCTTATCGTCTCTGTGAAGTGGCGATTGATATTGGCCAGCATACGCCACGCGCATCCGCAGACGAGATCAATGCATTACTCGACGAGCTTCATGGGCAGGGCGTCAATGCAACGGCCAGTTCGATTCATATTAACGCCTGGTTAGGTAACCACAGTAAAAGATACGCGGCGCAAGAATGGTTAGATCGTTACAGTGTCACAGGAAAGCAAACTCAGCAACGCGCAGCGTTTATTGGCGATTCACCGAACGACAGCGAAATGTTTGCCCACTTTCCTCTGAGCGTCGGCGTCGCGAATATCTCCTCTCACCTTCCAACATTGGCCACCGTACCAACTTGGATCACGGATGCGCCGGGAGGGTTTGGTTTTGCCGAATTTACCCACCACTGGCTGTCGGTACTGTCGAACCCATAAGCTATGTCAACGCGCTAACTGAGTGTGGCGTCACAGCTTTTCTGCTACAGGGCTTTTTATATCAATGTGTTATTTAACTTTGTCGCTGGCTCGTTCTACAATATCCTCGTTTTATCATTCACAAAGATGCCCAAACCTCAACGTTTGCGCCCCGCACATGGTTGGTGCGTATAATCATAAAGCGCAAACACGATAACGATTAGGATAATGTTATGAAACGCTATGCCCTTGCACTGGTCGCGGCACTATTGCCGATAATGTCAAACGCTGCGCCTGTCAAAAATGCAGACTGCTATTCGGCCAAGTATCATGATTATGTAGATGCATCGATCAATTGGTACCAAGCGTTGGTCGATATGACGGTGAAAAAAGACGCATCGCTCGATGAGGTTGCACAGTGGTTTTTGCAAGGCCGTAAAAATCACTTTAACCTCAATGCAAAAGCGTTTGATTATTATTTAGAAAATGACAGCGCCAAGCTCAATTTGGAAGCGCCAGTGGAATCTTGGTTAAAACTAGGCCAAGAAGACGTAAAAACACTCGCACAAAGCTCGTTGCCCCCCTCTGCGCTGGCCGAAAAAGTGTTTAACTTCCGCCAAGGCGAAGCCATGGACGGGAACTACGCCCTTCGCAGTGCACTTGCCGATCTGCTAAGTCATCCAAAAGAGATTGATAAGGCACTTAACCAGTACAATGACCAAATGAACAGCATTAACCAACGTCAGTGTCAGTAAACAGGCCGCTGTTTGAGAGCCGGCAACCGCTGGCTCTTTTATCGACTCTCTTTCGCGTGTGCTGTTTCAGCTGTCATCTATCAGTAAAAAAAGCCTGATGCTCTCGCTTTTTTTTGCTATGTTGAGGCCTAATTTCAGTCAGTGATCGTGACCCTACTCCCAATGCGCATGAGAGAGTCACTATTTGGACAGCCAAGCAGATATAAGAAGAACGTCATGGCAACACAAAATAAAGCCGCGGACGCCACACCGGAAACCTTGCACCGGATTTTCACTGTCCCCGAAGCCCCAGATTCAACGCTCAGTCAAATTGAGCAAGCGATCTCTCAGAATCTAAACCGGTTTTTACAAAACCATATTACGGCCACCGAACGGTCGCTCGCTGATATTGAGCGCGATTTTAGCGATCCGGCCATCCCTGAAAACCCCACTTTTGTCTCTGATCACACGCAGTTTCTGCTCGATAAGCTCGTCGCTCAATCGGTACATACCGCTTCACCGCGATTTATCGGCCACATGACCTCTGCACTGCCTTATTTTTTGATGCCGCTCTCTAAAATCATGATTGGCCTCAACCAAAATACGGTCAAAATTGAAACATCTAAGGCATTTACACCGCTTGAGCGGCAAGTGCTTGGCATGTTGCACAACCTGATTTATCAGCAAGACGACGCCTTCTATCAAAGTTGGATGCACAGCGCGAACCATTCATTAGGGGCCTTCTGCTCAGGTGGAACGGTGGCGAATATCACCGCGTTGTGGGTCGCGCGAAATAACGTGCTCAAACCTGACGGAGAGTTTCCTGGCATCAACAAGGCTGGCTTGTTTGGCGCGATGCGTCACTATGGCTATCGCGACCTCGCGATCTTGGTGTCAGAACGAGGCCACTATTCATTGGGTAAGGCGGCTGATGTACTCGGCATTGGCCGCGACCAACTGATCTCGGTTCCTGCAGATAGCCAAAATCGTATTTGCATTGATGCACTCGAAGAGACCATTGCCACACTTAACCGGGACAATATTAAACCGATAGCTATCGTGGGGGTGGCGGGCACCACAGAGACAGGCAGCATTGATCCTCTCAATGCACTGGCTGATATTGCGGAACGTGAGGGTATTCACTTCCACGTTGATGCCGCGTGGGGCGGCGCGACCTTGATGTCAAATAATCAGCGCCACAAACTGGCTGGGATTGAACGTGCCGATTCTGTCACGATTGATGCGCACAAACAGCTTTATGTCCCTATGGGGGCTGGTATGGTGTTATTTAAAGATCCGTCGCTCGTGGCGTCGATCGAACATCATGCGGAGTACATCCTGCGTAAAGGAGCAAAAGATCTGGGGAGTCACACACTCGAAGGCTCTCGCAGTGGTATGGCAATGTTGGTGTTTGCTTGTATGAACATCATTTCTCGCCGCGGTTATGAGTTATTGATCGATCAAAGTATTGATAAAGCGGCGACGTTTGCCGACATGATAACCACAGATCCAGATTTTGAGCTGATATCGGAACCCGAGTTGTGCCTACTCACCTATCGCTTTGTGCCCGCAAAAGTACA
Source organism: Salinivibrio sp. ML290 (assembly GCF_001995695.1). Lineage (NCBI taxonomy): Bacteria > Pseudomonadati > Pseudomonadota > Gammaproteobacteria > Vibrionales > Vibrionaceae > Salinivibrio > Salinivibrio sp. ML290. The sequence continues at coordinate 181,788 of NZ_MUEY01000003.1, forward strand.
AACCGCGCGGGCTGTGGCAAGTGAGGAGCAAATTGAGTTGATGCATGATTTGCTTAACGACCTAACCAAGTTCATTCAAAAGCGCCAGCGCGAATCGGGCAAAACCTTTGTCTCCCGTACACGTCTCACGCCTGAGCAATGGCAACGTCGCACCACCACGGTTTTCCGTGTCGTGCTGGCCAATCCCCTCACCACCGCTGATATTTTGCAAGAAGTGTTGGCGGAGCAGGGTGAAATCGCCAAAGAAAGTGAGTTTGCCTACCCACGCCTGATGACACTGGCTGACAGTATTCTCAAAGCCTAAGTCGGTGCGGTTCGAGCAATAAAAAGGCAGCCCCGTTACGGTGGTGGCTGCCCTATTGCGCTAAAAAATGATGACCTGCGCAGTAAACGGGCTACTTCAGCGGCCCTGCTTTTGGTGACGTCGTTGATTGCAAGCAATGTGTTTGGCTCAGTACTGCCTCGCGTTGATGTTCGATATCAATTTGGGCTTGACGCCACTGCATCTGTACCTGAGATGCCGTCATCGTTCGCCCCGGTTCTGAAAACAAAAACCGCTGCAGCGTGTGATCAAACTCTGCACTGTTCTCTTGTTCGCTGTAGACAATGCCCATTAGCTCAAACGCACGTGTCTTCTCTCGCGCCGTACCAATCACGGTGTAGCGCTGAGCCGTATCAAGTGTTTTGTCATAGCGGCAATGGACAAGATCTTGTTGCGCGCCACGCAGTGCTTCATTGAGACCAATGGTGCTGTAATTGCGCCATAAGTCCGACATTTTTGGCAGTGAGCATCCGACCAATAACATCGACAAGCACACTGCGGCCATTATCTTAATCATCACTTCTTCCTACACTGTGCACCGAATACAACGCGTCTCTCTATGGCTGGTCACTTATCAAGACGCATCGCGCCGTCACCACGCCCGGCTGTCACATTAGCGCATGGCTACCATTGGTAACGGCACTACCGCTCATAACTTGAGGTCAGTCACGCTTGCCAATCACCACTTCGCCTGATTGCTCAAACATAGCGACTTCCTTGCGGCGACGCCCAAGCAAAATAGGCTTATCATCGTAGAATAGAAAGTTTTTCCAATACCGTTTAAACACGCCCCATTGGGTTTCGACAATATTATGTTTGTCGTAGCAAAAATAGACCGTAATATTGTCTTCCCAAGGAAAGTTAGCGAGAAACTCTACGGGAAGATCATCATCGTCGTCCCAGGCTTGTTGCCAAACCAGTCGCTGGGTCCAAACGCTTTGATGCGTCGGCCAATCTTGCTTGCCAAAATGATCCGGTGTTGGGCTGTCTTTACTGATAAATTCTTGCCATAACTGCGCCGCGCGTGCCTCAGCCATGGGTTTAATATCAGCGAGATCCTGTTCGGGAATAGGCAAAGACTGGTGGGTGAAGATCCACTTTCTTTTATATTCAGACAACGGGAGATAATTCATGCTAATCAGGTTATACGCTCTATGATGCCGACAACTTTATCATAATCACCACTGGGTTGTTACTAAGTAAACCCGGACTGAAGCGACACAAGAGTGGCGATGCTTCACACATCGCCGTTTGAGGAAAGCAAACTCGGTTAGTCGTTAACCGCTATCTCATCGGTCGATTGAACATCTTGGCTGTCGCCAAGTTTTCGATGACCTTGGTCAAGGTGTACCATATCGACAAAATCATCACTGCCAACCTGAAAGGCCTGACCAAACCCTTTGACATACAGACCATTTTCCGGCTTTAGACGGAATAAATGGAAGTCAGCTAACCCGCTTAAGCTGTCGATAATATCGCCAAAGCGATGGGTCAGCGCCGAAATCCCCGTTTGCCACTCAGTGGTATCACGCATCACTAATTCAGCATTGGCATCAAAACTAAGGCGCTGGCGCGCATAAATCTGTTTTGCCCCGCTTTCGTCTTCGATCATCATCAGCGAAACCTGGGGGTTTTGTTGTAGGTTCCGAGCATGACGAGCAATTTCACTGATTAAAATATAAAAACCGTCTTCCAACTGTGCAAATGGCGCATAACTCACGTTGGGTTTTCCCTGGGCATCGACGGTTGCTAGCTGCAAAGTCCGACAGTTAGCACGAAAGGCTTCGATTTCTGGGCCAAGGCGGTTTTGTAGGCGTTGTTGTTTTGTCGCTTGATCCATGATTATTGCTCCGGGTCTGTTGGTGTTGAGGTCGCTAACTGCGTTTTTAGTTGATTAAAGGCTTCAACCTGATGTTCAAGAAGCTGACGTTTGTCGTCTCTTCCCACGTAAATCTTAAAGATTGAATCCCCCTGTTCGGTGAAAAAGCCGATATAGTGGGTTGTTTTACCGCGAAAAGGCTTGCTGACGAAGGCAATGCCGGTCATGCGCTCTAATTTTAGGTGGCCATGCATTTCACCCGGCTTTCCCATTAAGTTGTAGTAGCCATAAGCGATCTTTCCTTTGGGAAACGGGGCTTTTACTTCAAAAATTGAGCCACCGGAATGCACAATCGCTGTGACTGGGCCACCCCATTCGGCCACCTGGGTGAAAACGGTTTCCGCATGCTGCCCGTCCACCCACGTTTGATACTCAGCCGGCATGGCACGTACTGCCTCGCCTTCACTCACGCCTAGGGTTTTCGCTATATCAGCAGGCAATATAGAGGCATTATCTGCCAATAGTGCGTTTACCTGCTCGTTCAAAGTGGTTGTCATTGATCACTCCAGCCTATTCTTATTGTGGTGTGTCGTCTCTGAGTGGGCAGGCGTTCACCTGCCCTTTATCTTTGGGTTAAAACTGGTACCGAACATTAAACTTAATATCACGCCCGGGTGACGCGGTTTGCGCCCACGCTTGGGTGTATTGTTCATCGGTTAAATTATCGATCGCGAGATCAAACTTCACCCCATCCCAGGCGCCATTCGGGCTATAACTTGCATACAGATCCCACAGGGTATAGCCGTCGTAGGTGTTGGCATTATTCGTGTCGTCTTGATCGGCATAATGAGAGACGCGACCACCAACACTCACTGGTAACGTCGCCAGCGCGTAGTCGGTTTCCGCAACCCATTTATGAGCGGGAATATTATCTAGATAGCTGCCATCATGCTTATTCTTGCCTTCGGTTTGGCTGTAGCTCAGATTATTGGTAAAACCACCAAGTTGGTGATGCAAGCTAATCTCGATGCCTTCAAGTTTAGCTTCGGGAAGGTTCGTCTTCACCGTGGTGCCATTATACGCCCCCCAAGAGCCGTCTTTAACCGATTGATTTATAAAATTATCGACGTCATTGCGAAAGACTCGAGCATCAATATAACCTTGATCAATATACTGACTCGATGAAAACGTATAAGTAATATTGAGTTCTTTGTTGGCACTTTCCTCAGGTTTCAAATCTGGGTTGGGCACAAACTGGTTCATTCCAAAATGTGTGCCACTGGCATACATTTCTTCTAAACTCGGGGCTCGAAATGCTTCGCGATAGCTGGCAGTCAATGCTAACTGTTCAGTCGCATTCCAAGTCAATGCAGTTGAAGGCGACCACGCCGTATTATCATGGTTACCAATGGTCGATTCGGGTCGCTTATCTTTCGCATCATAGGCATCAAAACGGACACCCGCTTGCCAGTGCCATGATTGTCCCAGCGGTACATCAACTTGGGAAAATACGCCGACGCTTTGTGCTTCGGCATCTTGGTTGTCTGGGCGAGAGGTATTGCTTTTATCTCGGACGGTTTCAAAGCGATCTTGATAAGCATCTAGGCCAGTGGTTAGTGTTAGTGCTTTAAACGTCGAGCGGTTCGATAAAGACAAACCCAGCGTTTGCATCTGATTATTATCAAACTCACCTTTATCAACCCGATGCTCATTGACCTCGGTGTCGTTCCAATATAGGCGAGTGTCTAAATCCACCCATGACTGGCTAGGGTTATAGTTGTACGTGAGCGACAGGCTTTGGTCTTCGACTTGGCGATACACGAGGGGCGACGAGGTTGACGGCTCTTCTGTCGTCGGATTAGAGGGAACCATGGCGTCACGTTTACCTTGACGCGCGATGAATGACCATTGGTGATCCAAAGAAGGCGTAAACACCAGTTTAGCAAACCCGCCTTTTTCTCGATCCGCAGAATACGACAAGGTCTTGCCATTGCCTAATTGGCTATCGTCGCTATCGTGATAGTAGCTTTGTACTAGCCAATCAACCGTCTCCGTGCGACCAAACACCGCACCGCTTGTACGTGAGGCGTTGTCGTTGCTGTGGAAGCCTTGTTTGACATAGCCACCCAAGGTTTCTGTGCCAGAGAGAAAGTCACTGGCTGATTTGGTGTTTTGTGCGAATACACCGCCTAATGCACCAGACCCCCACAGCGTACTGGAAGGGCCACGGACCACTTCGACTGAACTGAGCAATTCAGGATCGATGAATAGACTGGAACGATGGCCGACCGAAAAATTCTGACGGGCACCATCAACAAGCTGGATGACGCGGCCGTTGTCACTGCTAAGGCCTCGAATGCTAACAGACTGAGCGGCATCACGCCCTCCTCCGAGTACGGAGACATTGGGTAAATGACGAATCAAATCCGTGACATTACTTCCCTGGCGTTTCTCTATCTCTTCCAATGACACTGTACTCACCGCCACGCCAGCGTTCGCTTTTTGCGTGTCCATACGACTTCCGTAGACAGAGAGCGTCTCTACAGGGCTAGCCTCTTTAGACTGGCTGGCGGCACTCGCGCTCTCAGCGACGGCCTGAGGCGCAACAGTAATCGTACTTAGCACGGCCCCGACTGCCAAGGCGACACGGTGGCTATGCTTTACTGTCCAAATATCCTTTCTGGTTTTCATAACGGTTCTCTATGCCTTACTGCAAATGCGACTTATCATCATTTGAAGGTGATTCTATTGATCGAGAACAGGAATGCAAACGATAATTGATCTTGTTTGTATTGGGTAATATATTGTCTGCGTTCATGTCGCACGGTGTGGCGACCTAACCAGCATATAAACCACTCGACACTACTGACACTGAAAAATAAGGATAAAGCATGGCAACCGCTGCTGTTCGACTGATTGCCCTCATGATGACACTCGTTTCATTTTCAATTCACGCATCGCCACGCATAGTGAGTGCGGGGGCAAGTGTTACTGACCTACTGATTGATCTGGGGGCAGAAAAACAAATTGTGGGGATTGATGCCACGAGCCAGCTTAATAATAAAGATGTCCCCAATATCGGTTATCACCGTCAGTTATCAGTAGAGGGGGTACTCTCATTGTCACCCACGCTTTTGTTAGGCTCTGAGGAAATGGGCCCCAAACCTGTATTAACAAAGCTCGACAATGCCGGGGTTAAGGTGGTTGCGCTACCCAGTGCACCGACGGTGGCGGCACTGAAACAGCGCATAACCCAAGTTGCCAACCTCACAGACAAGCAAAGTAAAGCGGCACCCCTGCTTCGTGCGGTCGATGGAAAACTCACGCAACTGAAACGTCGCGCCCTAGCGTCGACACAGCAGGGGGTTTTCTTACTTGTTCACCAAGGTCGTCCCGCGAGTATTGCCGGCGCGAGCACGACACCCAATACGCTCATTGAGCTTATCGGCGCGACTAATCCGGCTGCCAATACGGTTACCAGCTATAAACCCCTCTCACCCGAGGCGTTGCTCGGTTTTAATCCCGATTTTATTTTGGTGATGCAACGTTCTTTGGACCAATTGGGTGGCTTGACAGGACTCGCCAATGCCGTCCCCTTGCTAGAAAACACCCAAGCTTTTCAGCAAAACAAGATCCTCGCGATCGATGGCAGTGTGTTGGTTGGCGGTTTGAGCCTGAAAAGCTTAGATGAGGCGCTTCGTGTGCAATCACAGTTAATAGAGCTTAGCCAGTGATGCCATTACAGATACAGCATCCTTATCAGCGACTCTTTCCCGCGCTGATCATTTTGTTGCTTGCCGTATCGGTGACCTCGATTGCAGTCGGTCAATGGCAGTTAGGTTGGCTCGTCAGTCTACAAAGTCTAACGCCTTGGCAAGACCAGCTTGAGCCTCATGTATTAGCCATTGTGCAGCAAGTCAGACTGCCCCGAACGCTGCTTTGCTTATTTGTGGGCGCTTTACTCGCCGTTTCCGGTGCATTAATGCAAGGACTATTTCGTAACCCTCTCGCGGATCCTGGGATTATTGGTGTCTCAGGGGGGGCGTCTCTAGGCGGTGCACTGGGGCTGTTGTTGTTGTCATTTGGCAGTATAAACATGGCGTTTCACTTATCAGTGCCTCTATTTGCTTTTTTTGGTGCACTTTTCGCAACGTTATTTGTATACCGAATCGGCACCACCGCGATGGGCACGTCCGTTACCGTCATGCTATTGGCCGGTATTGCTATCAGCGCGCTATCAGGCGCGGCGCTGGGAATGATCAACTATGTGGCCGACAATCAAACCCTACGCGATATCGCATTGTGGTCTATGGGATCACTGACCGGTGCCAGTTGGGGGCAAATCGTTTTAACTGGGGTGGCGGCTGTCGCTCTCACGGTGTTTGCTTGTTGTCGTGCTCATCAGGTGAATGCTTTATTGCTCGGTGAAAACGAAGCCGCGTATTTAGGGATCGATATTCACCGCCTAAAACGTGTGCTGATCATTGCAACCGCTGCCGGGATGGGCGTATCCGTTAGTGCTGCGGGATTGATTGGGTTTATTGGCTTAGTGGTACCGCATATTGGCCGCCTGATCGTTGGGCCCGACCACCGTATGCTCATCCCTTTATCTGCAGTATTGGGGGCACTTTTACTCACGCTTGCCGATATTATTGCTCGAGTGATTGTCGCACCTGCGGAGTTGCCCGTAGGCATTATTACCGCTTTGATGGGCGCACCTTTTTTTATCTGGCTTCTTATTCAGCAACGACAAACGATGGTGCACTAATGTCTCGTACGGCGCTTCATGTTCAACACCTTCATTACACCCTTGGCCAACGCCCACTGCTTCGCGACATCAATGTCGCGTTTCAAAGTGGACAGTTACATGTCTTACTCGGTCCAAACGGAGCGGGTAAAAGTACCTTGCTCAAACAGCTGATGAGTGAGCAACACCAACAAGGCGACGTATTGTTTTGGTCAGCGTCAAGAGCGACATGGCCTCGTGATACATTCGCGAGACAGGTTGCCTTTTTGCCGCAAACCAGCGGGTTAACCTTTGCGTTTACGGTTAAAGACGTCGTCGAAATGGGCGGCACACCATTAAAAGCAAACCGTAAACAAATCCGAGCGTTAGCCGAAGAGCAGCTACATCAATGGCATGTATCTCATCTTGCACATCGTGCCTACCCCACTCTGTCGGGCGGTGAAAAACAGCGTGTACATATGGCGCGTATTTCCATGCAATTAGCGCACACTGAACCGACTCGTGCCATGATGATGCTTGATGAGCCGACATCTGCCCTTGATATTAGTCACCAACACCAAACGCTCATGCAGTGCCGGGCACTGGTTGATCAAGGAATGACAGTGATCATCGTCCTACACGACCTTAACCTTGCCAGTCGCTACGCGGATTATCTTTATTTTATGAAACAAGGCGAAATGGTTCTCTCGGGAACGCCTTGGCAATGCTTTACGCACCACCAGATGACTGAGATTTATCAACACCCACTGACAGTAATGACACACCCAACGCATGCTTGTCCACTGATAGTGACGTAATGACAATTTTGCCGACTGTGAAGAAAATGAGATCACGCTGCAAGAGCATAGCTGGGTCACAAAACCACCTGTTGGTGATGGCTTGCTCATCAGACCAATTGCGACTGAGCAGCAACCTAAGTAAACTGAGACCGCAACCGATTAACTATGAGAATGGATGAAATCGGATTCGTTACCTTCGCAACCCTCTGATGAGCCGGGATTGTGAAAGACAACGCCGCTGCGTTACAGCGGCGTTTTTCTGTAAGGTCGCGAGTAACGATCCCAAGGCTTCACAATATAGAAGAATTAAGATGGCAACGATTAAAGATGTCGCGCGTCTCGCGGGCGTTTCAACCACCACGGTTTCACACGTTATCAATAAGACCCGCTTTGTCGCAGAGAAAACAACCGAGAAGGTTTGGCAAGCCGTTGAAGACCTTAATTATGCGCCAAGTGCGGTTGCGCGTAGTTTAAAGTGTAATACGACGCGCACGCTTGGTATGTTGGTGACCAAATCAACCAACCCTTTTTTCGCTGAACTGGTTCACGGTGTAGAAGATTATTGCTATGAGCAAGGTTATACCCTGATCTTATGTAATACCGAGGGTAACCTAGAAAAACAGCGTGACTATTTACGCATGTTGTCAGAAAAACGTGTCGATGGTTTGATTGTGGTGTGCTCGGATCTCAATGAAGATCTCATGCTGCTGTTAGAAAAGAAACGCGATCTCCCGATGGTGGTAATGGATTGGGGGAGTCATCATATCAACACCGATCGCATCGAAGACAATGCCGAGTTAGGCGGATACCTGGCAACCAAACACTTTATTGACAATGGCCATACCCAAATAGGCTGTATTTCCGGTCAAATGGATAAAAACACCTGTAAACAACGACTAGCAGGATTTTACCGTGCACTGGATGAAGCCAATATAACAGCGAACCCTGACTGGATCGTAGAGGCTGATTTCGAGGCAGAACAGGCCAAAGTCGCTGCGCAACAGTTCATTGATATGAATCATCGTCCCACGGGCGTGTTTTGCTTCAACGATATTATGGCGCTCGCCGCAATTAGCACCTTTAACCAAGCGGGGTTGCAGGTACCTGAAGATATTTCTGTGATTGGTTATGACAATATTGATCTGACCGAGTATTACTCACCACCACTGACAACCGTCCACCAACCTAAGCGGCGACTCGGTAAGACCGCTGTTAAACTCTTGCTTGCACGCATTAACGATAATGATACGCAACAGCAAGTATTTGAAATGGATCTCGAGCTCATTAGTCGGGAATCTGTAAAAACGATAACTTAGTGTTTTATAATAACTTTTTAAGCTGCCATACCATTGGGTATGGTGGCTTTTTCCCCTTTCTTGAGCCAAAAAGAGCCTTTACTCTAACTTGTCAATTACAAACTTTTTGAACCAAAATCACACTTTGTGTGGTTAGTGAGGGCGACATCACTGTCTAATTATTATATGCTTATCCCTGTTTGAACAAGGCAAACCATGGCGAAAGCATGGGACGCAAAGCCACCGGCCTATGGACGCTGATAAAATTCAATCAGTTAGTTACGGTAGCGGGGTTGCCAGCATCATTGTTATAAAGCTGAAGATAGCGTCAAAACTTACGATGTATCATCGTTGAGATTTTGATAACTCGCTGACAATTCTGCCTGTTTGCCTTGTTACACTACGGTACTATTTTTTAGGCATTTGCATTCATCGAGATTGTTATTAATGGATAAACCAGCTTTAAAAGACGCGATGCGTTTATTTGCCGATTTTGGCAATATCAAATCCCGATCCATGTTCGGCGGATTTGGCTTATTTTGCGAAGACACCATGTTCGCCCTTGTCGTCAATAACACCCTTCATCTACGCGCCGGCAAAGAAAACGAAGCTTTACTTAAACAACAGGGCCTCGCTCCCTATGTATACAAGAAACGTGGTTTCCCGGTGGTCACCAAGTACTTTGCCATTCCTGATACTTGGTGGGACAATCACCAAAAACTCATCAGTGAAGCTAAAAGTGCACTCGATGTTGCCATTCGCGATCGTTCGCTAAAAACCGAAACCAGTCCGTCACGATTGAAAGATCTCCCAAACCTTCGACTCGCCACCGAAAGAATGCTGAAAAAGGCAGGGATCGACTCGCCTGAATCCCTTCATCAACAGGGAGCAGTCAACGCCTACAAAGCACTCGTCTCTGCACATGATAAAGACCTAAGCTTGGAGCTATTATGGTCACTAGAAGGCGCGATTACTGGCAAACACTGGTCAGTTGTCCCACCCCAACGCCGCCAAGAGTTATTACAACATCTAGAGAAATAACACCTCACAATAACACTCTCTACTCTGACTCTACTTTTTCTGTGAGCAATGTTCGCGTCCAACACCGCCTTAGGGCGGTGTCGCTTCTCTCTTTTCGCTCAAAAAAGCGTCAACCACACTTTTTTTACACTCCATGTGAAAGTCTCCTGCGATCGATCAGGTCTGATTCAAGGTACGATTAAGAGCACAGTTTCTTAATGCAACAGAAAAATCAGCCAGTTAATTAATCTACAGCACCTAATGTTATAACTGGATCCTATTTGCTACCTGACGAGATACCGTATGCCAATAAAAAAGCTCTTACTTGGCTTTGCGATTGCTGCATTTATTACCCTCTGGTTTAGTTTTGATCTCAGCCAATGGCTGACACTTGAAAACGCCAAGGCGCAACAAGCGGCATTGAACGATTACATTATTGAAAATGCGACCACCGCGAGCTTGGTGTTTTTCGCCGGCTATGTGGTGATGACCGCCCTGTCGTTGCCGGGAGCGGCCGTAGCCAGTCTATTGGGCGCGGCACTCTTTGGCTTTTGGTGGGCATTGGTGTTGGTCTCCTTTGCTAGCTCGATTGGCGCCACCCTCGCCTTCTTGGTGAGTCGCTTTATGCTGCGTGACTGGGTCCAAGCCAAATTTGGCAATAAGCTCGATACCATTAATCGTGGCATTGAGAAAGACGGCAGCTTGTATTTGTTGACCCTCCGCCTGATCCCTATTTTCCCGTTTTTTCTGATTAACTTGGTGATGGGGCTAACCTCGTTCAAAACCCGCACCTTCTATTGGGTCAGTCAGCTCGGTATGTTGCCGGGTACCGCAGTCTACGTGAATGCAGGGACCCAACTGGCCCAAATCGACGCACTCGGCGATGTGGTGTCTCCCTCGGTGCTTGGCTCTCTCGCATTACTGGGTGTCTTCCCACTGCTGGCAAAATGGGTCATGGCTTGGATCACGCGTCGTAAACGCTATCAAGGTTGGAACAAGCCTCAACAGTTTGACCGCAATATGGTGGTGATCGGTGCTGGTGCAGGCGGCTTGGTATCGAGTTATATCGCTGCAGTGGTAAAAGCAAAAGTCACGCTGGTTGAAAAAGGTTCGATGGGAGGTGACTGCCTAAACACCGGATGTGTTCCCTCAAAAGCGCTGATCCGCGCGGCAAAAACCATGCGAGAAATTGGCAAGGCCAAAACGTTTGGCATTCATACCCAAACGCCAGCTGTTGATTTTTCAGCGGTGATGGCACGAGTTAAACAAGTGATTACCCACATTGAGCCTCACGATTCGGTCGAGCGTTACACCAAACTCGGCGTGGAGTGTGTGCAAGGCGAAGCGCACATCGTTTCGCCATGGGAAGTTGAGGTGAACGGCGAGCGACTGACCACTCGCAACATCGTGATTGCCACAGGCGCACGCCCCATGCTGCCCCCCATTCCTGGTTTGGCAGAGGTCACGCATTACACCTCGGATACGATTTGGTCTCTGACTGAGCTGCCACCACGGTTATTGGTTTTAGGCGGTGGCCCCATTGGCGCGGAATTGGCGCAAAGCTTTTCATGCTTAGGCAGTCAAGTGACGCTCGCGGAAATGGCCGACCAACTTCTCAGCCGCGAAGATAAAGATGCCGCCCAATTGGTTGAACAGGCGTTAGAACGTGACGGCGTCACGGTTTTAACACAGCACAAAGTCAAAGCATTTGAACACAGTGATAATGAGCAAATCGCCTTACTCGATGGGCCTGACGGTGAGAAAACCGTCGCATTTGATGCGGTGCTGGTCGCGTTAGGGCGCAGTGCCAACACCAAAGGATTTGGTCTCGAAAAGCTCGATATTCCAGTGACCGAGCGTGGCACTATTCAAGTCAACGAGTATCTGCAAACCGCCTATCCCAATATTTATGCGGTGGGTGACGTAGCGGGGCCGTTTCAGCTCACCCACGCCAGTGCCCACCAAGCGTGGTATGCCGCCGTGAATGCACTATTCGGTCAATTCAAACGCTTCCGAGCCGATTATTCAGTGATGCCGGCGGCGACTTACACCTCGCCAGAAGTCGCGCGCGTAGGTATCAATGAAAAAGAAGCCAAAGCCAATCAGCAAGAAGTGGAAGTGACCTATTACGGCATTGATGATCTGGATCGCGCGATTGCTGATGGCAATGATCACGGTTTTATTAAGGTGCTGACACCGAAAGGAAAAGATACCATTCTGGGAGTGACTATTGTTGGCGAGCATGCGGGCGACTTGCTCGCGGAGTTTACTCTCGCCATGCGGCACGGGTTAGGACTAAATAAAATTTTGGGCACCGTCCATCCATATCCCACCATGAGTGAAGCGGTGAAGTATACCGCTGGAATGTGGAAACAAGCCCATGCGCCCGAGAAGTTGCTTAACTGGGTCGAAAAATATCATCGTTGGATGCGTCACTAATTGAAAAGGAAGATGACAATGAAACACTGGATAGCGGCGTTAACATTGGCAATTGCGAGTACTGCCAGTTTTACTGCCTCTGCAAGCGCGGAAAACAACAGTTGGGAAAGTATTGAGCAACAAGCCAAAGGCCAAACCGTTTACTTTAACGCATGGGGCGGCAATCAAGAGATCAATGCTTACCTGCGCTGGGCAAGCCGCGAGTTACAACGCGATTACGGTGTCACCCTGAAACATGTCAAAGTGGCGGATATCGCTGAAACCGTCAATCGCCTGCTTGCCGAAAAGACCGCCGGTAAGGATAGCGGCGGCAGTGTCGATATGGTTTGGATTAACGGCGAAAACTTCAAATCGATGAAGGAAAATGATTTGCTGTACGGCCCTTTTGTCAGCACGCTCCCCAATTGGGAAATTGTCGATAAAAGCTTACCGGTTGAAGAAGACTTCACTGAACCAACAGATGGCCTCGAAGCGCCTTGGGGGGTGGGACAGCTGGTGTTTATCCATGATCAGAAAACCTTGGCTAATCCGCCTCGATCATTTGCCGAGCTGCTAGATCTAGCTAAAGCCTTCCCTGGCCGTATCAGCTATCCCAAACCCCCTGAGTTCCACGGCACCAGTTTTCTGAAAGCGGCGCTGCTTGAGCTGACAGGTTCGCCCGAAGCCCTGTACCTGCCGGTTGATGAGGTGGATTTTGACACCGTGACCGCCCCATTGTGGCGCTATCTCGACCAACTGCACCAAGTCGCTTGGCGCGAAGGCGCGCAGTTCCCATCGGGTAGTGCTGAAACTATCCAACTGTTGGACGATGGGGAGCTTCTCGTCGCGATAGCGTTTAACCCCAATGCAGCAAAAGCGGCGGTGGCCTCTGGAAAACTTGCCCCATCAGCGCGTGCGTTTGCCTTTGACCAAGGCGCGCTGTCTAACATTCACTTTATGGCGATTCCATACAACGCTAATGCCAAAGCCGGCGCCATGGTCGCCATCAACTTCTTAATGAGCGAAAAGGCACAGCTGCGCAAAGCCGATACCCAAGTATGGGGCGATCCACCCGTGGTGAAGCTGCCTGACACCGCCGAAGTCAGCCGCTTTAACACCCAACCCGAGCCACACCCAAGCTGGCAAACCGCGCTTGAGCGCGCTTGGCTGAAACGCTACGGCCAATAGAAAGAGGTTGATATGGCACGTTTGCTGTTTGCCATTACCCTAACGGTGTGCTGCCTACCCTTGTTGCCAGGGGTGGGCGGCTTATTCGCGACCGCCTTTGCATTCTTACCCACACTAGGGCTGACGGAGGCTAACTTTAGCGGCTGGCAAGCTGTCATGGCATGGCCGGGGCTATCACAATCTATTCAGCTAACGCTCATCTCGGGGTTAGGCAGTAGCCTGCTCGCGGTGGCACTTAGCTTTATGATTTTACAGGCTACTTGGCACACGCCTATTTGGCAAAAGATCAGTGCACGCTTGCCTGCGTTACTGGCATTACCACACGTCGCGTTTGCGATTGGTCTGGTTTTGCTGCTATCCCCGTCGGGTTGGCTGTTTCGCCTGTTAAGTCCCCTTCTCGGCGATCAACCCGTGACTTGGGCGCTGGTACAAGACCCTTATGTTATTGGGCTCACCTTGGCGCTGACGCTAAAAGAAACCCCGTTTTTACTATTGATGAGTCTGTCGGTGCTGCGTCAAATTGATGTGTCTCGGCTGACGATGGTATCAACCAGCCTCGGGTACAACCGCACCGCAACCTGGTTAAAAGTCATTCTTCCGCTTTGGCTGACCAAAATGCGTTTCCCGATTTTTGCCGTCATCGCCTACAGCCTTTCAGTGGTTGATGTGGCGATGATCCTTGGGCCGAATACGCCGCCCACCTATGCGGTATTGGTATGGCAGTGGTTTAATGACCCTGATTTAGCGCTATTGCCTAGAGCCTCAGCCGGTGCCTTGCTGTTGTTTGCTCTGTGTGGCTTGGCTTTATTGCTATTTCGCTTTTTGGCGTGGCTTGGTTGCCAATGTCTCAATCGCTGGCAATACACGGGGCGCCGCCACGCATGGTTACCCGGCAAATCACTCTGGTGGCCGGTGTTTATCACTCCCCTTGCAATTATGCCTGTGTTGCTGATGTGGTCATTCGCGCTGCGCTGGTCATTTCCCGATTGGCTACCCAGCCGATATAGCTTACGGTTTTGGGAGCAAGAGCTTAGCTATGTGTGGTCATTGGCGGGGAACAGCGTCGTTCTGGCAGTGATCAGCGCCAGTGTCGCCTTGCTGTTTGCCATCGGGTGTCTGGAACGGTCAGTCAATCAGCAACGCTCAGTGCCGAGAGCGGTCATCGCTATTCCATTATTGGTTCCTCAACTCTCTATCTTGTTCGGTATTCAGGTGGCGGTGTATAGCCTTCCCGGCCAGTGGCACGTGCCGGCAACCCTTTGGGCTCACATTTTTTTCGCGTTTCCTTACGTGTACCTCGCACTCGATGGGCCGTGGCAGCAATTTGATATGCGTCTTATGCAAACCGCCAGAAGCCTCGGTGTCAGCGCCACGCTTGCATGGTGGCGAGTGAAACTGCCACTCCTTTTGCCCGCCATTATCTTGGCGTGGGCGGTCGGGGCAAGCGTTAGCTTAGCGCAATACCTCCCCACACAATTGCTGGGCGCGGGACGCATTAATACCCTGACCACAGAGGCGGTTAGCTTATCGAGCGGCCTCGATCGCCGTATCAGTGGCCTGTATGGGCTGATGCAAGCGATGCTTCCACTTGTCGTTTTCGCCTTAGCCACTGTGCTGAGCCGCCTCGCTGAACGTCGCCTTTTACCTAAATCAACACCAACTTATTCAGGAGCTGAACACCATGACACTGTGTGTCAACCAACTCACCATAAACGCGCCTGATCACTGTTTGGTGCGTGAGCTGTCATTTTCGGTCGCTCCGGGAGAAATACTCACCGTGATGGGACCCAGTGGCTGCGGAAAATCGAGTCTGCTGAGTGTATTGGCGGGGCACATCCAACCGCCGATGCATTACAGCGGTCAACTGACGTTAAATGGTGAGCCCTTTGATCACTTACCGCCGGAGCAGCGCCGTATTGGGATTTTGTTTCAAGATGATTTGCTCTTTCCGCATCTCAACGTCTGGCAAAACTTAGCCTTTGCCCTGCCTTCATCGATGAGCAAAGCGCAAAAACGTGATCAGGCCATCGCAACATTAGGGTCTGTCAATTTAGCGGAGTTTGCGGATTATGCCCCCAGCCAGCTTTCGGGCGGACAGCGTGCGCGAATCAGTGTGTTGCGTGCATTACTCGCCGCGCCCGATACCATCTTGCTTGATGAACCCTTTAGTAAGCTGGATAAGCCGCTGCGACGGGATTTTCGGGCCTTTGTGTTTGAGCAAATTGCGCAGCGAAACATTCCTGCGTTGATTGTGACGCATGATGCCGAGGATATTGCGGATCAGAGCCGCTGTTTAAATTGGCCGGCTCGCCCGACTGACCCCGCACCGCACGAGGAGATGCAGAATGCTTGATCGTTACGCCATCGCGATAATCCGCTGGCCATTGAAGCAGGCAGCGGTGCAGCTTACAAAATGGAGGGTAAAACCCGATACCGTCACGCTCTCAGGCTTTTTGATTGGCTTGCTGGCCGTGCCCGCTCTCGCGCTACAAATATATTGGCTGGCGCTTGTGTTTATTATCATCAACCGACTTTTCGATGGCCTTGATGGTGCCCTCGCCCGCGAGCAAGGGCTCACGGACGCGGGGGGCTTTTTAGATATTACCCTCGCTTTTATCTTCTACGCTGCCATTCCTTTTGGCTTTGCGCTGGCCGATCCGGCCAATAACGCCATCTTTGGCGCAGCCTGTTTAATTACCGCAGCAACACGAGTCTGGGCGGGGTACCAAACGTTGCGTACGCTCAATACGCCCTCCTCCTAGCTTATAGCCACTGGTGCTGCAGCTGCTCTTTATCGCCTAAGTAATCGAGCAGCCAGCGCACCGGTGGTGATTCTTTATCCGAGCGCCATGCAATGCAGCACGGACTGCTTAATAGCGGCTCTTCAAGCGCAAGCTCCACCAGCTCTCCTCTCGCAATCGCATCTTCTGCCATGTGTGAAGGCATCACACCAATGCCTAACCCTGCCTTAAAACATTGCATGGCACTGTGCCAATTCGGTACCGTGAGGCGGCGCTGATTATCCAATAGCCAAGTGGTACGGCGCGGTAAGCGGCGCGAGGTGTCTTCCAAACAGATCGCCGGATACGGCGCGAGCTGATCATTAGCCAGTGGCTGGGCACACTGGACGAGTGGATGCGAGGGGCTCACCACAAACCGCCAACGCAGGGTGCCCATTTCCCGATAGCGAAACGCGCCGCTCACTGGCACGGCAGCCGTGGCACCAATCGCAATATCGGCTCTATCATCCGCCAACGCATCCCATACGCCGTTAAACACTTCCATGGTTAGTAACAGCTCGACATCAGGAAACGCATCGTAGAAATCCCGCACCAGCGTATTGACGCTATCTTCGCGCACGACGTTGTCCAGCGCTAACGCGACACTTTGTGTCCAACCATTGGCCACACGTTGTGTTTGCTGGCGAATAGTTTCCATGTTCTTAATCATCTCACGCGATTGAGAGACAAAAAACTCCCCCGCYGCCGTCAACCGAACCTGACGATGAAGCCGCTCAAACAGGGTAACCGCCAGTTTGTCTTCAATCTGGCGCACCGTGTAGCTCACCGCACTCGGCACTTTGTGCAACTCGTCGGCCGCCGCGGAAAAGCTTCCTCGCCGTGCGACCACGTCAATCACTTGAAAATCTTGGTAAGAAAACATTCAAATCAATTTTTTTGAAAGCAATGTTCAAATCATAGCGTTTCACAGCATAGATTGTTAGTCATAAACTGCTTGTTACACTATTCTTTACATCAAGAGATAAAAAATGAACAAACAAGTGCCGTTTATCACTCTGTTCTGGCTAGCAGGGCTAAGTATGCTGGGCTTTTTAGCCACTGATATGTATCTGCCCGCTTTTGAAGCCATGCAAGTCGATTTTGCTACATCGTCGGCAAATATTGGGTTGACCTTAAGTATATTTTTGCTTGGTATGGCTTGCGGTCAACTGGTTTATGGTCCGCTGTCCGACCGCGTTGGCCGTAAGCCTGCGCTATTGATCGGCTTGCTTCTTTATATTGTCGCGACTGTCGTATGCCTTTTCGCGAGTAATATTTATCTGCTACTCGGTGCACGTCTTGTTCAAGCATTGGGCGCATGTAGCGCGATTGTGATTTGGCAAGCGGTGGTCATTGATCGCTATGAGGGTAAACTGGGTCAGAAAGTGTTCGCCACTATCATGCCTTTAGTTGCCTTATCTCCAGCTCTAGCACCATTATTAGGTGCCTACTTACTCCAGCATTTTGATTGGCGCAGTATTTTTGTGGTTTTATTTGCACTAGGACTTGTTTTCGTTGCACTTACTCTACGTGAAAAAGAAAGCTTAGCTAAGCCAGTACAAGACACTAAAATTATTGATAAACTTAAAAGTGACTACCAACAAGTTTTTAAATCAAAAAAATTCATCGGTAATATGCTCATTTTCGCGGGTTGTTCCGCAGCATTTTTTGCCTATCTGACAGGGTCACCGTTCGTGATGTCCGCCATGGGTTATACCGAAGCGGATATTGGTCTGAGCTATATTCCACAAACCATTGCTTTTGTCGTCGGTGGTTATGCCTGTCGTCATGCCCTCAACAAGCTTAAAGATCACAGTATCTTGCCTTGGCTGCTTAAGCTGTTTGTCATCAGTGTCGTGGTTATCTTTTTGATCAGCTGGCGCACCGACGTCACCAACATCTGGGCAATTTTAGGTCCGTTTTGTTTCCTTGCAGCGGCGAACGGTGCCATCTACCCACTGGTCGTCAATCGCGCCTTGGAAGATTTCAAATCCTGTAGCGCGACCGCTGCGGGGTTATTGAACTTCTTGCAAATGATGGTCTGCTTCGTGGCGAGCGCGGTGGTGTCTGCGTTTGCAGCCTCCGGCTTGATCGCCGTCACCACGGTGATGCTGTCAACCTGTGCGGTGGTGATTATTGGCTTTGGCTTGGTCTGGCATGCAAACCGTCAAGCGCAAACGCTAGCAGCCGCGTAATACCACTGATTTTTGAGACTAAAAAGGCGTCTTTCGGGACGCCTTTAAGTGGTTTCTTGCTTATCCGCTGGACTGCGGCATCGCGCGCGAGATGATCGCTGTCATATCAATGTGCGAAGGGAGCGTACCATATTGATGATATTCTGACGTTTCGACACGCGCTTGCACGAAGGACTCGGCAATGTCTGGTTCTCCATAACGCAACAGTGTCGCAGCTTGCCACAGTATCGCCATTTTCTCTATCACTTGGCGAGCACGATAAGCTAACATCTCAGCATTACCTAGGTGTCGTTCCAGCAGATCTACCGCTCTATCAAAAGCGTCATTCGCCCCTGTCGCACAGCGTAATTCTGCAATGAAGACCGATACAGTATCCGGCTCTCGAGTCAGCACTCGGAGTAAATCCAAACATTGCACATTACCCGATCCTTCCCAAATGGCGTTAACAGGTGCCTCACGATAAAGCCGACTGGCGACATTTTCGTTTACATAACCCACCCCACCCAAGCACTCCATCGCTTCATAGGTATGTTGTACTGCGCGCTTACAAATCCAATATTTACCAATAGCCGTGCCAATCCTAACCAAGGCGGCTTCATGTGGGTTATCCAGTTGTTCAAGCGCCCGAGCCAATCGCATGGAGATCGCGAGCGCGGCTTCTGACTCTAAGGCCAGATCAGCCAAAACATTTTGCATTAATGGCTGATGGTGCAAAGGTTTACCAAATACCTCACGACCTGCAGTATGCCAAACGGCCTCTTTGGTGGCTTGTGCCATAAGAGCGCTAGAGCCTATCATGCAGTCATAGCGCGTTAATGCCACCATTTGAATAATGGTTTTAATCCCCTTTCCTGGCTCACCTAACAGCCACCCCTGCGCATCACGAAACTCAATTTCCGAACTGGCATTTGATTGGTTTCCTAGCTTGTCTTTCAGACGCTGAACGTGAATCGGGTTTTTACTCCCGTCTTCTCGCCAACGTGGAACCAGGAAGCAGGACAAACCGTGGTGAGTTTGTGCGAGAACAAGAAAGGCATCACTCATGGGTGCTGAACAAAACCATTTATGCCCCACCAGTGAATAACGTTTACCTCCTCCGGGCGCTTCACAAGGCGTTGCATAGGTTGTATTAGCCCGCACATCCGATCCTCCTTGCTTTTCGGTCATTGCCATTCCGATAGTGACACCCGCTTTCTCAAACCAAGGAATGTTACGTCCATCGTAGCGACCACTCACGATTTTAGGCAGCCATTTTTCTGCGATATCTGCTTGAGCTTGTAATGCGGGTACGCTGGCAAATGTCATGGTGAGCGGACAGCCAGAGCCCGGATCCGCATGGGTGTGAAGAAATGCCATGGCAGCACGAACCACATGACGCCCCGAGGCTTTTTCACACCAAGGCATGGCGCAATGGCCATGCTCGATAGCATGTGCCATGAGCTGATGATACGCAGGATGATAATCAACCTGATCAATTCGATAGCCAAAGCGGTCAACAGGCCGGAAAGTGGGCAGAAACTGATTCGCATCCATACCCGCCTCTAACAGGTCGCCGCCAATACGTTCACCAAAGGACGTTAAACGGTCTTCTCCCCATTGCCCGCCAAATTGCGAGACCCAATACTGTAAAATACGGTCCGCAGTGAAGGCATTATAATTTTCCAATGGCTTAGGTTGATTAAAAACAACATGTGTATCCGTCTGACGGTTCTTGCTTTCCATAGCTTGTTGCGCTCTCCATGTCTTTATCGAAAGTCATCATGTAAGTAGGCGACGCGTTCACCTTTATGATTGTCACTAGTCCAAGACAAGGCTGCCGTTATCATCAAACTGCCAAC
The DNA here is from genome assembly GCF_001995695.1 of Salinivibrio sp. ML290. Taxonomy (NCBI): domain Bacteria; kingdom Pseudomonadati; phylum Pseudomonadota; class Gammaproteobacteria; order Vibrionales; family Vibrionaceae; genus Salinivibrio; species Salinivibrio sp. ML290. The sequence goes on from NZ_MUEY01000003.1 coordinate 202,189, forward strand.
AATCGCCATAAGCGACTTCCCAAAGGTAGTTATCCGGATCGGCAAAGTAGCCGCTGTAACCTCCCCAAAAAACGTCTTGTGCGGGTTTAACAATACGGCCGCCACATCGCTCTGCCAACGCCAACACCTCATCCACTTCCTCTTTGGACCGCGTATTATGCGCCAACGTAATGCCACCAAAACCCGTCTCCGCCACAGCTGTGCCAGGTTTAATGTCATCAGCCAAGGCATCAATGGGGTACAGCGCCAAGCGTGTGCCTGCCGTACTAAAAAACACAATCCCCTCTTCGGGATGACTATGCGTGGGAAATCCCAACTGGCGATAGAAATCATAAGAGTGAGAGAGATCTGCAACCCCCAATGTGATGATACTAATTCGTGCTTCCATACCATTGCTCCTTGGTTTAATCCGTTGGGGCGGTCAGTTTGTCTTTACCTAACCATGAAAAAGCGCGCAATAAATGGGGCACCGCCTCATCAATGATTTCGCCATGTGCCATGACAAGACGCTGTGGTGCCCAATGAATCAAGGTGCGAATGTGTGTTGCTAATTCGTCTTTGTGAAACCAAAAGCTTAATCGCCAATCAAGTGGTGTCTTACCATTGGGGGCTGTCACACCTGACCACTCGGCAATTTTGCGTTTAAAAGGTGAAAATGCCTCTGGACGAAAATTTTCGATAAGATCAGTGACAATCAGCGTTTGGCTTTGCCGATGAAAAAACACGCATTCTGTCATCACTGGAGACCCTGTAATCAAACACTGGGCAATGTCATCTTGCCAAGCGGGCTCAAGCAGATCTTCAAAATGATAATCAAATCGTAAATCTTTTCGCTTTTTCGCCACTTGTTGGGTGCCAATAAGTTGCGCCTCGGGAAAGGCCTCAACCCATTCGGCTAAGTAGAGGTGGTGCAACTGGTTAGGGGCGATTAAATAGCGAACGACCCCTAACGACGCCAGTTCACTGCGCAGTGCGCCAGTGAGCTTTATCGGGCTGTGAATCCATAGGGACTGATCGGCAAGCCTCACCACCACCATACGTGTGGTGTAGGGCAGCGTGAAAAAGGGAACAGCCTCTCCATCAGCTATCCAAATTGACGTATCGAGTTGATACACAGCACTCTCCTCATGACCGACTTTACACTGTAGCGTGTCAACCAACCGGTAAGTGTGCGAATAATCACAGCCTTACAGAGTGCCTAACTGGACATGGCGCGTAATGTTTTTCAGTGTGACCCCTGCAGCTGCAAGGCGAGATTGCATATCATCCAGTGCGCGCTGGTAGTCATCACTTTGCTCAAAGCTAGCTAGCGTTTGCCTGTCTTTAAACATCAGCCGCACGGTTAAGCTTTGTGGAAAGCGTTGATAATTCACCTCATGCGTGAGCCWTTCAAACCCCTCGACCTTTTCCATTGTCAACTCACAGACGTCAGTCAGTGCTTCTCGAATAGCTTTGTCATACTTCTTGTCTGTTTTTCGCATGATGCTTCTCTTCTACTGCTGGGTTTTCTTGTGTTTGGGGTCCGTGCGGCTGTGCTCGACAAAAATCAGCTCTTCGGTGGCAAAGCCTCGCTGTTTTGCCGCTGCAATAAACTGCTCCTTCACGGACTCCGAGACAGTTGGCGTGCGCGATAACAGCCATAGGTAATCGTGGTCAGGACCCGAAATAAAGGCATATTGATAATCATCATCCAAATCAAACACCACATAGGAGCCATAGAAAGGACCAAAGAACGATACCTTTAGGTACCCCGTCTTATCGTTTTCAACGAAGTACGCCTTGCCTTCTGCCTCTTGCCATTGACCCTCTTCACGGCTGTAGCCACGATTAATCACTTTGACGCCGCCGTCTTCACGTAAGCTGTATGTTGCGGTGACATCCGATAAACCCCGCTCAAAAGAGTGATCCAGTCGCGCGACTTCATACCAAGTGCCTAAATAGCGGTTCAGCTCAAAGTCGTTGACGGGAGTGACTTGTTTCGGCATGCCTAAGCATCCGGACAATATTAAGGACAATAACCCAATCATCCAGCCTCTTTTCATTGTTATTCCCTCTTTAAATCCAACATGATGAGTTTTACTCAGCAACAGGTTTGATCGTTTACATGCTTTGTCAATTTTTGGTCAACTCGCTGTTTGTCTGCTTGCCAAGGTGTCAAGTGAGTGCTTTTATAAGCGCTCTTTAGTCACAGAGGTAATCAAAAATCCATGGACAGCGACCGATGTCGTGTTATGCCCTCCCCCGCTTCCTTTAATGAGGAGGCAATCGTATGTTAACACTCTTTATGGAACCCCAAACTTGGGTGGTCTTTTTTACCCTTCTGACCCTTGAAGTGGTGTTGGGTGTCGATAACTTAGTCTTTATTTCCGTATTGTGTGAGCGTCTCCCCAAAGAGAAACGCCGCTTCGCGCGTACCTTGGGTATTGGTCTTGCCGTGATCAGCCGGATTGGCTTGTTGCTCTCCATCGCTTGGGTCATGTCGTTGACCGCGCCACTGTTTACGATTGGTACGGAACCGGTTACCGGTAAAGACCTTATCATGCTGTTTGGTGGTGGCTTTTTGCTGCTAAAAAGTACCAAAGAGCTGTGGGCATGGTTGGGCTATGGCGAACCCATTACCCACTCGACACAAGTGCGCACCGGTATGGCAGTGATTTTGCTGCAAATCGTTGCGGTAGATGCGGTATTTTCAATGGACTCAGTGATCACTGCGGTGGGTCTTACCCAAGATGTGCCCGTGATGGTCGCCGCCATTATTACCGCCGCCATCATTATGATGATCGCGGCAGAACCCGTAAATAATCTGGTCAGCCGTTATCCTGGGTTTAAAACCTTGGCCTTGCTGTTCTTAGTGCTACTCGGCGTGCTGCTGATGGCCGAAGGTGCTGGCATTCATATCAACAAAGGCTACGTGTATGTTGCGATGGCATTTGGTTTGATACTTGAGCTTTGCCACATTCGATTGCGCCACAAGCAGCGCTTGAACATCAAGCGTATTGGTCCGCACTTTTCGTTAAAAGTGTCACGTCGCATTGCTGATAGCCGTTAATTCTCAGGGACCGTCGCCACATTCTTGATGGCGGCGGCCCTATCTTTGAATTGAATTTTTCCCACACAGCATTGACCCAATTGCGCATAATGCGCTTGGACATGTGCCACGAGCTGCTCAAGTGGCATGATTTTCCCACTCGGCTGCCAGTGCTGACCGCCGTCTTGGCTCAACCAGCATACGCCTTGGCTATCCACCAGCCGGTCGTCTTCTGTGATCACGTTTTCGCACAGCGCCTCAAGGGACGCCAGATCGGATGCAAACGAGAGTTCGTCATCGCCATGCCAAATCAGGAGCGCCGGATACTCAAGAAACGTATTCATTGCTTGGGCTTAAACATGGCCAGATTGAGTTCAACAGGCGAACCCATCCAACCGACATGGTCAGTATGATCTATGTAGTCATCGCCCGTCACGCCATGCAAGAACACGGTTAAGTCGCCCCGGTGCGCCTCAAGCCATGTCATCACCTCATCGAACGCTGTGTTGTCAAAGGCGATCTGAAAACTCCACTTTGGATGTGGGCCAACGCATTTGCGATGAAAGCGGCCAAGGTCGATAGGCAGTGACGATGCAGCGGCTGCTTGATAGATAATATCCGCCTGCGCTTCGGTGTCAGCCTCATAGTAGACATGGGCGTGGTAAGCCTGATGGACATTGGGAAAAGCATGTAAAGAAGACATAAGCATCATTCAATTCAAAAAGATGGAATTGAGAATAGTTTACGTGAAACCAAGGGAAAGAAATAGTGACCAACGGTGTGGCTATTCACTCATGGCGCTAATCAACGCTGCCTAACTAAACGATAATAAGAAAAAGCGGCCGAGGCCGCTTTTGTTTGGTAAGAACCTTTACGACAACGCGTCGGTTAATTCAACACACCATTTGAGTTATCGATACTATCCAAGCTAGCGTCTTCACCAAAATCAACCGCTTGACGGATCATTTCAGCATGCACGGCTTGTTCTGCAAACTCCGCCGATTGCGGGAAAATAAAGGTGTTATGGCTGGCGTTATCACCGGCAAAGACTACAAAGTTCTGCTGACCTTGCGCAGCGGGCGAGCTGGCATTGATGGTTGGGATGCCAAGTTTCGCGGCTAATGGCTCAGAGCCAGCGAAATTATCAACGATGCCCGGAACCGTGTAAGCAACGTCGTTCGGGACTGTCTCATCAAATTCAACTTGCTGCATATAAATTGGGGTCGTATTAGCATCAATGTAAGCAACATTTGTATATGGATCGACAGTATCAAGCAAGGTTTGGGCCGCATAGCTAAATTGTTGAATCACTCCCTGAGCCTCAGCTTTCGCACTTGCTGAACCGACCGCCTCGAATGTCTTGTAGCAGATCACACTGTTTTCTGCGCTATTATCGAGCGTACAATTGTCACCGGCAAAGGTCTGATAAGCGACACTGCCTTTAAACGCAACACTGTGCTTAATCAAAGGACCAAACGAGTCTGACCCGAGAAGCAAATTAGCAATTTGTCCCCCAGAATTCGCCACGCTTAGCGCAGAGAAGTCATAGTATGGGCCAACACCTGTTGCCGCATTGTTACGATTAGATGCCGCAAACGCAGTGGTGCCAACAATACCGCCCAGCGAATGACCTAGTAGGCGTGGTGCCGAAGTAACAAAAGACGATATCGTCGCTAATGGCGTCCCCGCGAATCCCCCCGCCAATTGGGTGCGGGTCAAAGATGCGCGCAAACCCATTACATCCAACTCACTTTGGCGCACATTATCACGCGCCACGGCCAAGTTGTTAAGGTTCAGGTACGCTGTCACATCCACGTTGGCAGAGCGCTTCGCATCCAAGCTACGCTGACCATGAAGCGGCAAATCAATCGCCATAATGGCTTGATTGGCATTGGCAAAGTTAGGCGCAAAGAAGTAGGCATTTTCTTTTGCCGAGGTAATCCCGTGCTGATAAACCGTGAGTTGGGTATTGCTATCAACCGCTGCGGGTGTAAACAGCAAGAAGGGCACCTCTTGCACTGATTTAATCTGCGGTACAGGGCTATAACGGGTAATAATCCGCTCAGGGTCTAATTGACTACCGTCAGCTTTGGTCAGCGTCACACCAGCCAACTTGAAAAGCTCGTTGACGATCTGTGATTTATCGTTACCCGTTAACACAGCGACGTTGACACCCGCGCCTGTCAACTGAGCTTTGATGGTCGCCTGCTGTTCAGGGTCTTGCAGCGCATTCAGTACTTTGACCAAGCTAGGGGTGGCTGACTCAAATGGCTGACTATTCCAATTGCTATCCGTTTCCAGATAGTAAGGTAGCTTGATGGTGCCTTTGCTCACATTAACATTGACGCCGTTAAACGCTGCTTTAAGCGTCGCCTTAATACTATCGGCATCATTGGGATCGAAGTACTTGGTAAACTGGGCATCGGCGTCCAATGCCGTATCGTAATCCTGAGTGCCTGTAATATCGATGGTGTAGGCATCCGATAAATCAGCATTATTAGGGTTGGCGCCCGCTTTCCATACAGCAGCAAGGTTCCCTGCAGTCAAGGCTTTCGCCGTCGCTAGCTTGGTGTAGTTTAAGCTGTCACCTACCGATTGGGTGGAGAACCAGGTGGAGTAGACGATGGGTGAATTAGCCCCCGCGGCCTGCGCCAGCTGTTCAACAGCTTTAATAACCGTTGCCGGTTTTTCTAACGCAGTATCGGTATAATCTTTATTGGTCGACTTAAGCGATGCATAGCTCGTTGACGTACCGACGGGATTGCCATTGATATCCGTCATCTCATCGGTAATCACCACAATGTATTCACTGCTCGGTGCTAAGTCGCTAGTGGGTAATATCGTCAGTGTGTCCGTCGCCGCACTGGTGATAGCATTGAAGTCGCTACCGAGCGTTAGCACCTTTTCTGGAAGCGGATCGTCCTCAGTAAGCGACTCAGTTAGCTTCACCAGATAAACACCATCAAAGACAGGGCCATCGGCCAACCCTGCGCCTTTAAAATTAAACACCAACGGCATGGTAGTCGACCAACCATCCATGGTATTCATCGCCGTGCGCGGATTACTTAATGTACTGTTACCGCCAGTGGGTAAATTTAAGGTGCCGTCGTTAGGGTTCATCAATAAAAAGGTGGGGACTGGGACAGACTGATTTTTCCCCTGTAAGGTAAAGTCGATTTCGGTGTCACGATCAAGTAGGGCTTGGATCTCAGCATTAAAATCAGGATTGGTCGAGCTGGTCTTATCATCCCCACAGCCTGCCAATAAAAGCGCAGCAGCCACTATCGATAACGAAAAAGAATGCTTTAACATGAATGGGCTCCCATTTTAAAAGGTATAATTAAGTTGCACTGCGCTTAAATACGCATCGCCTTTCGATGAAATTTCAATATCCTGACCCAAGCCATTGGTCTCTTTAAAGTTCCCATCACGGCTTCTAATCCAGGTAATCGCCGCATCAATGGTTAAATCGGCATTGTATTGGTAGGTAAAGCCGGTTGAATACCAATAACGGTCCGAGTCGGGAATACTCAAGGTCGCTTTGCCCGCTTTTTCATCAAAGGCGATCCCTGCGCGACCTGTCCACGCATCATTAAACTGATAGGTACCACCGAGTGAAAGGCGTACGTTATCTTTATATTGCTCATCTTTATAAAAGCACTGATTCGGTGTACCGTTGTTACACTGACTAGACGTTGCTTTTAGCTCTTTAAATGAACGCCAGCCCGTGCGTTTCCAGCTGTAATGCATAGCAAAGTCATCAGTTAACTGATGAAACCCTGATACTTCATAAATTTCCGGTAAGTCGAGCTCTAAATCACCATCGACTTTCGGTGGTGTAGAAATCCCTGTGTCATAGCTATTGAGGTCGCCGTCTTCAAATTCGAGTGCCACCTCAGAGCGATAGCCAAAACCAATACGATGGTCATCATTAAAGTGATAGGTGGTGCCCACATTAAAGCCATAACCAACTGCATCACCTTTTAACGAAAGTAAGTTATCTCGCTTATCTCCACCCAACCCAGCGGCTAATGCGCCTTTATACCGGGTGAGTTCCGCTTTGGCGTATACCAAACTTAACCCTGCGCCGACACTCCATTTGTCGTTCACTTGATAGGCCAAAGCTGGATTCAAATTAGTGGTAAGAAGATCAGTATGACCGGCAATATCACCTATTTGGAGGTCGTCTGGATAATCCGTTGCGACACCATAGGTGGTATATAGGCCTATACCCCATGACCATTTATCAGTTTGCGGCGACACGAAATAAAAAGCAGGCACCGCTTTAACTGGTGCAACGTCTTTGGCTTCCTCATTGTTGGTTTTATCTTTGATTCGAATATGGGGATCAACAATATGAATCGCACCCGACACTTGTCGCTTTTCTAATAACATCATATTGGCCGGGTTTCGGGCTAAAGTGGACGCGTTATCAGCAATGGCGGCTTCGCCAGAATAAGCACGTCCTAGGCCAGTTGCTGAATGCTCAGCCACCTGGAACCCTGCACCCTGGACTTGAGTCGCGGCGATGATGCCAACTGCAATTGTTGAGAGCTGCTTCTTATTCACTAGTCGGACCTCCGAGGTCTCTTGTTTGCTATTGATATTGGATGTTATTTACATGTAAATGGATTGTCAAATAATTGAATCATATCGAACAATGACAAGGCTGAGGATTATAGGGCGCGGGTCACAAAGTAAAAGTTGTTATTCGTTGGTAAGACCAGCATGCTTAACTTGGGCATTATCGACGCACATATCGCCTAAAACCCCATCAAGCTTCGGTATTTTTAAGGTCTGAATAGGCGTAGACTCAGAGGCAAAGCACAACGTTCGATAACACAATAACCTAGGAGTCATCATGATTCAGCAAGGACAACCTTTACCTAGCGCGACGCTCAGTGAACTCACCGCAGATGGCATGCAAACCCACGACATCCCTGCCCTTTTCGCCAACAAGAAGGTTGTGCTGTTCGCGGTGCCGGGTGCCTTTACCCCAACCTGTTCCGAGTCCCACTTACCGGGTTTTGTGGTGAAGGCGGATGAGATTAAAGCAAAAGGCGTCGATATGATTGCTTGCGTCTCCGTCAACGATGCCTTTGTGATGCAGGCGTGGGGCGAAGCACAAAACGCCAATCAGATTCATATGCTGGCTGACGGCGATGGCAGCTTTACTCAAGCACTAGGCTTGGAAATGGACTCAGGTAAGTTTGGGGGTATTCGCTCACAGCGTTATGCGATGGTGATTGACAATGGCATCGTCACGCATTTGAACGTTGAAGCGCCAAAAAGCTTTGACGTCTCCAGTGCCGAGGCGGTTCTCGCCCTGCTGTAGCGGTTAGCTGGCGGTGGCGTCTTCTCGCCACCGCTTCGTTATTTACACTGACTTTTCAGTGACTTTACGACGAAGTACATACTTTTGCACTTTGCCCGTCGATGTTTTCGGGAGCGCGGTAAAGATCACCTTTTTCGGTGCCTTGAAGTGCGCCATTTGTTCTCGGCAAAAAGCAATAATGTCTGCTTCAGTTACGGCTGAGGCTTCGGTCGTTTTGACAAACGCACAAGGAACCTCACCCCACTTTTCATCGGGCATCGCAATCACCGCCACTTCTTCAATATCAGGGTGACGGTACAGGACGTCTTCCACTTCGATACTGGAAATGTTCTCCCCGCCACTAATGATAATGTCTTTGAGTCTGTCCTTAATTTCGATGTAATTATCGGCATGCCATACCGCTAAGTCGCCAGTGCGAAACCAGCCGTTACTCATGGCATCTTCCGTCGCGCTCGGATTCTTTAGGTAGCCTTTCATCACAATATTACCGCGAACAAAAATCTCACCTAGCGTGCCACCATCTTTTGCCACTGGTTTAAACGTCACCGGATCGGCAACCATCAGTCCACCTTGCATTGGGGCCCGAACACCTTGGCGTGCTTTCATGCGTGCTTTTTCTTGTTGCGAGAGTTGATCCCAGTGGTGTTGCCAGTCACACACCACACAAGGGCCGTAAGTTTCAGTGAGGCCATAAACGTGGGTCACTTCAATCCCCATCGCTTCCATCCCTTCAATTACAGAAGCCGGTGGTGCCGCCCCTGCGGTCATTGCTTTAACCGTATGGTGAATCTCAGCTTTTAGCGCCGGATCTGCGTTATTCATCATGTTCAGCACAATCGGCGCACCACAGAAATGGGTCACTTTATGGGTTTTTATCGCATCAAAGATAGGCTCTGCCCGTACATGCCGTAGGCTGACACTCACCCCCGCCGTTGCAGCCACCGTCCATGGGAAACACCAACCATTACAGTGGAACATCGGTAGCGTCCAAAGATACACAGGGTGCGCATCCATATTCCAAGACAACACATTACTCACCGCATTCAGATGAGCACCACGATGATGATAGACCACCCCTTTTGGGTTGCCGGTCGTGCCTGAGGTGTAATTGAGTGAAATAGCTTGCCATTCATCGTCTGGCAATGCGTACTGATAATCACAATCGCCTTGTGCTAAAAAAGTCTCGTACGTAATTTCACTGATACATTCGCCATGTGGATAGAGCGGATCATCAATCGCAATCACCAGTGGACGGTGTTTGATCATTTTTAATGCCCGCTTTGCGACTGCTGTCATCTCCTTGTCGACGATAAAGACTTTGCTTTCCGCGTGTTCGAGAATAAATGCGACGGTTTCCGCTTCTAGCCGGGTATTAATGGTATTGAGAACGGCACCTGTCATCGGCACGCTAAAATGCAACTCAAAGACTTCGGGCAGATTGGGGGCTATCACCGATACTGTATCACCAAGCCCGATCCCGGCTTGGCTTAATGCCGAGGCAAATTGGCGACAACGCTGATCCACTTGCTGCCAACTCCAACATAAATGACCATGAACGCTAGCCGGATAATCTGGATAGACGCTAGCGGCTCGCTCGAGGAAAGAGAGTGGGCTCAGTGTTTGATAATTGGCTGGACTTTTGTCCAATCCAAGCTCATAGATGTTACTTGCTGACATAACGCACTCCTTGCTGACTTTGTCTAGATAACTAGATCAACCTAGCATGTCATCAAGCTTGCACTATTCAACTTAAGTCGATATGGCGGCAATAACGCAAAAAGGAAGGCTTGCTCACCTTACTGATGCTCCACCGTTTGATAGTCTCGGCCTATAGCGCTTAACCAGCGGGCGAGATCTTGGGTGGCAATAACCCAAGTTTGATCGTGACAAAAAGGCTGGCATTCCACCGCTTGGACTTGCCATATCGCATTCGCGATCACCAAACTGACGCGATGCTCAGGATCGTTCATTACATCAAATACCGATACGGCGCCTGATTGTGCCTGTAAATAGGTTTCAAGTTGCTGCGACGACGCAAACGATAGGCGAGACGTGCCCAAGGCTTCACTCAATCCGGCTAAATTGACGGTGGCTTTGCCCGGTAACACCACCAAGAAAAACTGTTTTCCTTTTCTGTCTTTCAACAGCAAATTCTTGGTCGGATTCGCATCAGTATGCAAACCGAGCGCGTCTGCTTGTTCACACGTATAGACAGGCTGATGGCGGTATATATTTACTGAAATACCGTGCGCATTGAGGCTTTGAAACAGCGCAGCCTGTTGACTAGATAGCGGAGGATTACCCGTCATAACGCTCCTGTTTGAAAATAATGTTGACGAAGTTTTTCGATCTCGCCGCGTTCCGCAGCGGACGCTATATACGTGTTTATTAGCGCCACTAAGTCATTCGCTTGCGGCGCATAGCGGCTGACCTGAGCATGAAAGGCTTTAGGGTTAGGTAGAGAGATATAGGCAAGATCGCGTGAAAATTGATAAAGCCCCAAGCGAATGCCACCCAATACAGGCTCTATTTCACTGGCAAGAAAGCGGCACCGCCCCGCTTCCAACATACGCAAAGCCTGCTGCAAAGTATTGGCTTCAAACCTCGGCTTAGGGTTGTCGCCAAAGCCGGCATAGTTGTAGCCATTCACACCACACACTGAGTCCGATACGGGCAATCTTGGCCGCACATTGGCCGCTGGATCACCGATGTATAGATATCCGAGAGAGATAGAATACAAGGGCGTTGTCAGTCGACTGTACTGCGCACGCTCAGGTTTATAACTCGCATCCCAAGTAAGGTCACAACGGCCAGACTCTCTTGCCAGTTCATGCTGCACGCGCGCCCAAGGCATAAATACCAGTTGATAAGTAATGTCGTTACGCTCTAGTGCGGAAAGCACTAGATCGGTCGCATAACCCGTCAAGGTGTCCGCTTTTTGCTGCCGCGTCTCACCCTGCCAATAAGTGTAAGGTGGCCAAGGACTCCCATCCCCCACACAAACATTGAGCGGCTCAGGGGTTGCCGACCAAACTTGAAAAGAAAGCATGGTCAGCCAAACGATGGTTAGCCTTCGTACCCAGTTGGTCATTAAGCAGCATTTCACGTTGGTTACTTCGTAATCAGTATAACCGAATGTATTGTCATGTCAGCGCAGTAAAGCGTCCATGTTTGCGATACGTCATACCCTCAAACATCAAACCGAGACACGCTCTTCTATTTATTGACGAGCGCATCTTGATGTGGTTTGAAAATGACACTGTCACGCAACTGTTGTATGAGTGCAATCGCAGCCCCCGATAAGTCACCTTGACGCTGATGCAACGTAATTTCAGTATTGGGGAGTTTCGGTAACCCTTCCTCTTCACCAAGTACTCTAAGCCCTTCCCCCATCATCGATGGCGTTAACACCGTAATCGCCAGCCCTGCACGAACGGCTGACGAAAGCCCTGACAAACTTGCACTCGAATACGCAATTCGATGGGTAATACCGGCTGATGTTAAGGCCGCCAGTGCACGCTCTCGGAAAATACACACCCCTTGCTTAGACAGCGCCAAAGGTAGAGGTTGGCGCTGATGCGTATCGTGCCCCACACCCGTGACCCACGTCATCGGCTCGGCGCGCAATACTTCGCCACCCGGGCTGTTAGGCTGACGCGTCGTTATCGCGATATCTAGCGCACCGGCTTTTACTTCTTGTACCAGTTCGACACTCAAACCACAGCTCACCTCAAGCTCTACCCCTGGGTAACGAGCCTCAAACATAGAGAGCGCCTCAGGAAGATAGATTAAGTAGTCATCAGGGATCCCTAACCGAACGACGCCGTCTAGCCGTTGGTCGGTCATCTCTTGCCAAGCGAGTGCATTTTGCCTAAGTAGCTGTCTGGCATGCGCCAATAACCGCTCACCTGCAGGAGTAGGCAGTACAGCAGTTTGCCCTCGTTGCAACAACGGTTTTTCAAATAGTGCCTCGAGCCGTTTCATATGTGCACTCACGGTAGATTGCGCAAGGTATAAGCTCTCTCCAGCTCGGGTAAAGCTACCCTTTTCTACCACGGCGACAAAGGTTTTAAGAACCACGAGATCGAGCTCTCGCACGGCGCCTGACTCACGCATCATGATTTGTGATGACCCTATTATAAAAATTCGTTTTCATGATTGTAGCGTTTTCGCCAAAGTACACCAACACATTCACTGAAAACAGAGATAAGGAGAGACGCGATGAATCAGAAAAAATCGCCTCAATATCAGTCATCTCGAGATTCGTTTCCCGCACTGTATATGCCTGCGATGCCACCAATGGCTTGGATTAACGGTCGCTCGAAAAAAAGAACACGTTAACCCGACAATTTCTCACTCACAGGCAAATAAACTCATTATGCGTCACGAACACTCATCAATAAGCGCGGGCATTAACCCGCCGGTATTTTATCCTGCCGCCGCTTTAATCGCGGCTTTTGTTATTTTTACCATTAGCGTGCCAGATACCGCCGGCGCGCTATTTGGTAGCGCGCAAGCTTGGATCATCGACACCTTTGGCTGGTTTTACTTACTCGCGATGGGGCTATACCTTGGCCTGGCATTGATTTTTGCACTGAGCCGCTATGGCCAATTTAAGCTGGGCCCGGATCACAGTGAGCCCGAGTTCAGCTACCACTCATGGTTTGCGATGCTTTTTTCTGCTGGCATGGGGATCGGGTTAATTTTTTWCGGGGTCGCCGAACCAGTATTTCACTATGCGACCCCAGTAGTTGGCGAAGGCAATACCGCAGAAGCGGCTAAAGCAGCAATGCGCATGACCTTTTTCCATTGGGGATTACACGCATGGGGCGTTTATGCGATTGTCGCCCTTGCCCTCGCCTATTTTAGTTTTCGCCATCGTTTACCACTCCGCATTAGCTCAGCGCTTTATCCTCTAATTGGTAAACGTATTCATGGTCCAATTGGTTATACCGTCGACGTATTTGCTGTTTTTGGCACCATGTTTGGTATTGCTACTTCTTTGGGCTTGGGCGTGATGCAGATAAACGCAGGCTTGAACTATTTATTTGATATTCCGACAACAACCAGCGTGCAGTTAATACTGATTGCTTGTGTGACGGGACTCGCCACCATCTCAGTCGTACTAGGGCTCGATGGAGGCATCCGTCGATTGTCTGATTTAAATCTCTGGCTAGCGATTGCCTTACTGCTCTTTGTTGTGGCGGTGGGTCCTACCCTCTTTATTTTCAAAACATTGGGGCAAAATATTGGCACCTATTTGTCATCAATGGTYGATATGACATTTAATGCCTACGCCTATACGGGTGATGAAAGTACAGATGGTTTTTTAGGGGGATGGACACTCTTTTACTGGGCGTGGTTTATCGCTTGGTCACCGTTTGTAGGGATGTTTATCGCAAGGATATCTCGCGGCCGGACGATCCGCGAGTTCATTCTTGGCGTCATTTTTGTCCCTGTCGGTGTCACCTTTATTTGGCTAACTGTGTTTGGCGATACCGCGCTACACGGTATTCTTACCAACACCATGCCAAACTTGGTAGACCAAGTGTTTGCCAACAGTTCAACATCGTTATTCCACTTTTTGGATAGTTTCCCGTTGGCAGGTGTCTCCTCCGTGATTGCAACTTTATTGGTGATCACCTTTTTTGTCACCTCATCCGATTCGGGCTCATTAGTGATCGATACCTTAACGTCCAAGGATGATGGCGAGTCGCCGGTAAAATTGCGTATTTTCTGGGCGCTTGCCGAAGGTTTAGTCGCCTCAGCGTTGGTCGTGGCTGGCGGTAGCAATGTCCTATCTGCACTGCAAGCAGCCTCTCTGACTTCGGCACTGCCTTTTGCGGTCATTTTACTCGCGGTTGGCTTTGGTTTGCTTAAAGCGTTAAAAATGGAGGCTCTCAAACGCGATAGTCTCCAACATCTAGCGACGATACCGGGCAATGTGACGCGCCATAGTCCACATTACGCAGAAAACTGGCAAAATCGCCTACAAACCTTGGTGGCTTCACCTGAGTGGCAGGAAATCGCTGTAATGTTGGATAAAACCATTGAGCCCGCGATGCGTGCGGTCGCCGAAGAGCTTGAGAAGCAGGCGCTGGATGTCAGTATCAACCGCGAACACGATCGCTGCTATCTGCGAGTTCACCACGGCAATGACCCTGATTTTATTTACGGAGTACGAGCCCGTGCCTATGCCAGCCACACGTTTAACCTAAAAACCTTAGCGGATAATGAGACATTGGATACGCCACACCATTATCGTGCAGAGGTATTCTTACGGGAAGGCGGCCAGCAATACAATATTGCGGGCTACAATCAAGCGCAAGTGATTGAAGATATGCTGGATCACTACGAAAAGCATCTACACTTTCTTCACGTGATCAATAGCTAAATCTTATTTTGTCGAGTAACTAGCGCCGCCTTTGCGCGGCGCTTCATCCTTGTCGAGCGTTTACGGCACTCACACCTTGCCAATCTTCCAACTCTTGTTCGGGGTGCTCGGCTCTAAATTGCTGATACAGCGCAATGCCCTGCGGATCTTCCAGCACATCAACCGTCACGCCTTTCTCTTTCAGCACCGTCTCGTTACCGCTCGCACTGGTGACATCCCCCACCACCACTCGAGAGAAACCGCGCATGCCGATCAATGCCGCGCACACATCGCATGGGCTTAAACTGGTAAACAAAGTTGTTTGGCTGAAGTCGATTCGCCCGGCATCACGTATCGCGGCCGTTTCACCGTGGTTGTAGGGATGGTTTTCTTGCACCAAGGTGTTGT
Source organism: Salinivibrio sp. ML290 (assembly GCF_001995695.1). Classification (NCBI taxonomy): domain Bacteria; kingdom Pseudomonadati; phylum Pseudomonadota; class Gammaproteobacteria; order Vibrionales; family Vibrionaceae; genus Salinivibrio; species Salinivibrio sp. ML290. Next base: position 217,333 of record NZ_MUEY01000003.1, read on the forward strand.
GTCCTTTGCCCACTATATGACGTGTTTCATTGTCAATAATCACCGCGCCGATGGGGCATCCTCCTTCCTCAGCGCTTTTTTGGGCTAGCAGCACCGCAATGCGCATCAAGTCCGCATCCGTTAGTTTTTGGCTGAAGCTGTTATCCACCAGCACCGGCAAACTGCGCGTTGGCATATGCGCCATRGCACGCAGCGCCGCTTCGTTCACCGTACTGTTTGCATTTAATAGCATCCGCTCTCTCCTTATTCCATCTGACAGATAACGTTAAGCTGCGTCATACCACAAGATCATCAATTTACTCGCAATTAATGAACCAAACAGTGATAAGGTTTGTATTGGTCAATTCGATATTTGTTATTGGTTCAATCGACCTTTTGCGCCTTCGTCTGTACTTGTTAGCCAAGGGTGGTGATAGCAACTCTGTTCAGGGATTTTTATGATAAAACGTTTGATTATTATGTTAGTCGCATGTGGTCTCCTTTTTGGGGGAATTTTTGCTTACAAAGCGGTAGGCAACCATTTTATGAACCAATTCTTTGACAACATGCCTGCCCCCACGGTCACCGTGACGGCCACCACAGTCTCAACCCACCCTTGGCGTGAACAACAGACCACTATTGGCAGTTTTGCGGCCATTAATGAAACCCAGCTAACCACCGAGGCAAGCGGCATTGTCAACGATATTATGTTCGATAACGCGACATCGGTGAAAAAGGGACAATTGCTCCTCACGCTAGATGCCAGCGTTGATGAGGCAGAATTACGTCGGCTCGAGTCCGTGGCAGAACTGGCACAACTTGAACTGCGGCGTTATCAGCGGCTATTTAGAGATAAAAACATCTCCGAGTCAGAGCTAAAGCGCAAAGAAAGCGAAGCCAAACAAGCAATTGCCGCTGTCGACAGCCAAAAAGCGCGCATTGAGCAAAAGTCGTTAACCGCGCCTTTCGACGGCATCATTGGCATCCGAGAAGTCAGTCTTGGCCAATTAATGTCCCCGGGGACAGCGGTTGCGACACTCACGTCAGTGACCCCGATTCACCTCAACTTTACCTTGCCGGAACAGCAACTCAGCACGTTGAAAAATGGTCAAACCGTTTCTGCCACGATTAGCGCACAGCCTGACGAGGTCTTTACCGGCACAGTGACCGCAATTTCACCGGTTGTGACGCCATCGAGTCGCAGTGTCGACATTCAAGCCACCTTTGATAACCCAGATGCCGTTTTGCGGTCAGGTATGTTCGCACGCGTGAGTCTTGATCAAGGTGAAGAAACGCAAAATGTCTTGCTGGCACCACAAAGCGCGATTCAATTTAATCCGTATGGCAACGCGGTATTCGTGATCCAAGAGCAAGACGATGCATTGACGGTACAACAGCGCTTTGTGCAAACGGGCGCGCGCCGCGGTGACATGATTGTGATTAAAGACGGCCTTCAACCCGGTGACCGTATCGTTACCTCCGGCCTCCTAAAGCTCCGTAACGGTAGCAACATCAAGGTCAGTGACAATGAGCGTGTTCAGCCGAGCGAAGATCTTGATCCCAACGTTGTGAATCAATAGGAGCGATTCGATGCGATTTACCGACGTCTTTATCAAGAAACCCGTCTTGGCCTCCGTAGTGAGCCTATTCATTATCTTGCTCGGCTTACGCGCCATCACCGACATGAATGTGCGGCAATTCCCCGAGATCAAAAATGCAGTGGTCAGTGTCTCTACCACTTATATCGGTGCAGATGCCGACCTGATTCAAGGCTTTATCACCACGCCGCTGGAGCGTGAAATCGCTGCCTCAGAAGGGATTGATTACTTAGTCTCGACTTCAACTGCCGGTGTGAGCACCATCGAGGCCTATTTACGCCTTGATTACGACCCGAATGAAGCACTCACGCAAATTGCCGCTCAGGTGAATAAGGTGCGCTCAGAGCTACCTGATGATGCCCGTGAGCCCGTCGTCACCCTGCAGGTAGGGGAAACGGTCGCAGCGATGTACCTCGCGTTTTATTCTGACGTCCTCACTGATAATCAAATTACCGATTACTTGGTCCGGGTGGTCGAGCCACAACTGTCGACGATTCCCGGCGTGCAGCGTGCTGATGTGTTGGGTGCCAGTAGTTTTGCCATGCGAATCTGGCTCGACTCGGTCAAAATGGCCGCGTACGATCTCACCGGTACGGATGTGATTGCCGCCCTGCGCAGCAATAATGTGCTTGCGACGCTAGGGCGCACCAAAGGCCAAGACGTGGCGATTGATTTGAACGCCGCCACCGACATTCATGAGGTTAAACAATTTAAAGATCTGGTGATCAGCAGTGATGGCCAATCTGTTGTGCGTTTGAGTGACATTGCGACCGTTGAGCTCGGCGCGGAAAGTTACCAAACGTCGGTGAACTTTAACGGGCTTGATGCCACCTTTATCGGCATCGAAGTCTCGCCAGATGCCAACGCGCTGGATGTGATTGAGGCGGTGAATCAGGTATGGGATGCCGACATTACCACCCAGTTGCCTCAAGGGTTGTCGGCGTATATCGCCTATGATTCAACCGAGTATATTGATAACGCCATTGATGAAGTGGTGATATCGATTATTCTCGCCTTAGCCATCGTGGTCTTTGTGATTTATGGCTTTTTGGGGTCGTTACGCTCGGTAATTATTCCTGCGGTCGCGATCCCCGTATCGCTGATCGGCACCTTCTTTTTAATGTGGCTGTTAGGGTTTTCCATCAACCTACTGACACTGCTTGCCATGGTGCTGGCGATTGGTGTGGTGGTCGATGATGCGATTATCATGCTTGAAAACGTGCACCGCCATATCGAAGAAGGTAAAAGCCGAACACAAGCCGCGCTGGAAGGCGCGCGCGAGCTGGCGTGGCCGATTATCACCATGTCGACTACCTTGGTCGCGGTGTTCCTGCCCATCGGCTTTGTCGGTGGCTTAACCGGGGTGTTGTTTGTTGAATTTGCCTTTACCCTCGCCGCGTCGGTGATCTTATCCGGCGTGGTGGCACTCACGCTCTCGCCCATGATGTGTGCCTATGTGCTCAAGCCCTATCAGGCGGACAAAGCGACCCAAGAGCGCTCCCTTGAGCACTGGCTGGATAAGCAGTTTGACCGATTGCATCATCGCTACCAACGCACACTCCATAGCTTGTTGAATACCAATGCGGTGATCCTCACGTTTGGCGCGATTGTTTTAGTGTCTTGCTATTTTTTGTTTATCACCAGTCCTTCTGAGCTTGAGCCCGCTGAAGACCAAGGGTTCGTGTTCTCCATACTCGAAGCTGACAGTCAAACCACGCTGGATGCGTTGTCTGCCAGTACCGATGAATTAAACCGTCTGATTGACGATGTACCAGAAATCGACAACGTCTTTATTATCAATGGCTCTGGCGGCACCAATAACGCAATCGCGGGTATTGTACTCGCGCCGTGGGATGAGCGAGAGCGCAGTACCCAAGCGATCTTGGAAAACGAAATTCAACCCTTTATGGACAGCCAACCGAGCTTAAGCAGCTTTGCCTTGGTGCCCCCTTCACTGCCGTCTCCGGGCGGCGGCACACCGGTTGAATTTATTATCGGTTCAACACAACCCTTTGAAGCGATTAATGAAGTGGCGAACAATATCGTGGGCAAAGCAATGCAAACGGGGCGGTTTATCTTTGTCGATACCGATCTGAGCATTGACCGCCCCAAACAAACGGTCAAGATCGATCGTGAAAAGGCCGCTTTGATGGGCGTCGATATGCAACAGCTCGCCGCTGATATGGGCTCATTGTTATCCGGGGCGGATGCGGGACGCTTTTCACTGGAAAACCGCTCTTACCGAGTGATCCCCCAAGTGGCGCGTAATGAACGTCTCACGCCAGAACAATTACGCCAGTTTTATACCCGCAACCAAGACGGTGAATTGGTTCAGCTGTCAACGTTAGTGACCTTAGAGGAAAGTGTGCAGCCCCAAGCATTGCGCGGTTTTCAGCAGCTGAATGCGGTGAAAATTTCCGGTGTACCGCGCCCTGGTGTTCCCTTGGGGGAAGCGCTGGGTGTACTCGAAGAGATTGCGGCGACAGAATTGCCAGCAGGCTTTAGTGTCGATTATGCCGGACAGTCACGCCAGTTTATGAGCGAAGGCCAGCAACTGGTCGTGACCTTCTTCTTTGCTTTAATCGTGATTTTCTTGATCTTAGCGGCGCAGTTTGAGTCGTTTAAAAACGCAATCATTATTTTGGTCACCGTGCCAATGAGTGTCTGTGGCGCGCTGATATTTATCAGCCTAGGATTTACTACCTTGAACATTTACACTCAAGTTGGCTTGCTCACCCTCGTTGGTCTGATTGCTAAACACGGGATATTGATCGTCGAGTTCGCCAATCAGCTCCAACAAGAAGGACGGACCAAACGTGAGGCGATTGAAGAAGCGACCGCCATCCGTTTACGCCCTATCTTGATGACCACGGCAGCGACGGTGCTCGCCATGATCCCGCTATTGATTGCCTCAGGAGCCGGTGCTGGCGCCCGTTTTGCCATGGGGCTAGTGATTGCCAGTGGGATGACACTGGGCACCTTGTTCACCCTGTTCGTGGTGCCTGCCATGTATCTGTTCTTAGCCAAAACCATCACGCCGGCATCCACCGAGTTATCGCCAGCGCAGACGCATCATAGCGATTAATCGAAAAATCGTACCCATTGGGGCCACTGTAACGTGGCCCCTTTAGTCTCGGAAAACAGCCCTTTTATGTCCGGTTACACACTAGGAGGACATAAAACGCGCGAGAACAAATTCCACCAGCAATCGAACACGCAAAGGCACTTGTTCTCGGTCTCGATAGAGTAAAAATAGCGTGCGCGCTCGACTGCACCATTGCGGTAACACGCGCTGTAATTCACCCTTTTCTATCAAAGGTAGCGCGGAATAATCAGGAATATAGCCGATGCCAAATCCAGCCTCCACCGCATGGGTTAACATCTGAATTTCATCCACTTCTGCACGTATGCCGGTGGTGGCTTGATAATCAAACGCCTCCCCCGTTTGATGGTGTGTGAGCTCCCAAACTGTCATTGGATGACAAATCACCACCGGTTTACCTCTCAGATCACTAGGAGAGCGCACATCGTGATAGTCACTGTCTGGACCGGCGCACAAAATGAAGTGAATATCGGTGAGCGGCCGTGCAATCCAATTTTCGACCACGGGATTCCCGACTCGAAACACCACATCCATGCCTTCCGCTTCAATGTCTATCAAGCTATTGGAAAAGTTAAGATCCAGTTGAATCTCGGGGTATTCACGCATAAAGTCGAAAAAGACGCGGCGTAAAAACTGCTTACCGGCATTGATCGGTGCGCTAATACGAATTTTGCCTTGGGGGTGATGTTTCTCGCTCACCAAATCATCGCTCAGTGTCTGCAACTCATCGAACAACCCTGCGGCACGTTCAAAATAGCGATGGCCAATTTGGGTCAGAGAGATACGATGTGCATCGCGATTGAGTAAGCGCAGGGCAAGATCCTGCTCAAGCAGGCGAATTCGACGGCTTAGGGTGGATTGCGGCATGGCAAGCTGCTGCGCCGCGGCTTTAAAACTCCCCAACTGCGCCACGGTACAAAAACAGCGCAAATCGTCTAACGAATAGCTAGGTTTCATATTTGGAATTTACCGTTCTGATATTGTCGGTTTATTCATATTTTGAAACTTATACACTAGCGCCCATCACTCAACAAGTCAGGTCTTGCTATGACAACTACTGCTTCACTGTGGAAAGCCGTTGCCCTTCTCATTTTATGTGCCTTTTTTTGGGGTAGCACTTTTCCTATTGGTAAAGATGCGCTGAATGAAGTGAATGCGCTCACCTTGGTCTTTTGGCGCTTTGCCGTCGCCGCGATTTGTCTAGGCTTTTATCTCAAGCTCACCCGTAGCCGCGTTCCCACACTCAGCGCCAAGCAGTGGCTGTGGGCAACCACCGTCAGCGCTGTGGGGATTGGCGGCCTTAACCTCTGTTTGTTCACCGGACTCGAGTATACCCAAGCGACCAATGGGTCATTAATCATGGCGCTCAGCCCGTTGGTGACTTCACTTATCGCCTGTATCGCGATTCGCGCATTGCCGCGTAAGGGACAAGTTTTCAGCTTGGTGGTGAGTTTATCGGGCGTGCTCGTGGTGATCACCAATGGGCAGTGGCAGATGCTCAGCCAATTAAACTTTAACCAAGGTGATCAAATGATTTTCACTGGCATGTTTGCATGGAGTGCGTACACCTTCTTCAGCCAAGGCATTGGCCGCTGGATGCCGGTGATCCCCTACACGTTTTTAGGCATGCTCAGTGGTGCGACTGTGATTGGCATCATGTGTGCACTTACCCCAAACGTTCATCCGTTTGGCGAAGTGCTCGCAGCCACCCCATTAGCCGTCTCCGAACTCCTTTATATCGGTGTGCTGGGTACCGTCGCCGGTTACTTACTCTGGCTCAACGGCGTGCGCCATCTCGGCTCTGCCAATGCAGCACTCTTTTTTAACTTTGTGCCCGTGTTCGCGGTACTCACCGCGTTTTTGATGGGACAAGCCGTGAGCCAACTTCAGGTGATGGGCATTGTCATTGTAATCGCAGGGCTGTTGCTGCCACGCCTTCCTCACCCACGCCAATGGCGCGTTGCACGCTCTGCTTAGCGGTGTCGCTATTATGCCTCTGAGTGCATCATGAGTCGCGCGCGGTGACTCGTTTTCATCGCGCGCGACTCATGCCTCATCATAGGGTTATCCGCCGAATCGGGTGACACGATAGGGTTGCATATCCACATCCGTGGCCTCCCCATCCATCATTTGCCCTAATAATTTCCCGGTGACCGGCCCTAACGTAAACCCTTGGTGGCCGTGACCAAAGGCAAGCCATAACCCTTTACGTTGCGGCGCCTCACCTATCACCGGTTTCATGTCCGGCATACACGGACGTCCGCCTTTCCACGGCGTTTCATCAATACGCGCGCCAATAGGATATAAAGCCTTCGCTTCATGCTCTGCTGCTTGCAGCTGGCTTTGATCCGTGGGGGCGTCCAAGGCGGTTAACTCTGCGCCCGTGGTCAAGCGGATACCTGCACGCATAGGTGCCAGCAAATACCCCACTTCCGCATCCATAATCCAGTGATTAAGCGGCTTTTTCTCATCGCATTGGTAATGCATGTGATAGCCACGCTTGGTAAACAAAGGGACTTCTAGACCTTGTTGACGCAACCAGTAAGAGGACCAAGGGCCCATTGCCATTACGACTTGGTCAGCATGTAACTGACCGTCATCGGTTTCGATAACCCACTGCTCGCCTGCTTGTTTCAATGCCTGCAAGTTCGCGCGTTTAATCTCGCCGCCTTTAGCAATCACATCGTCAGCATAGGCCTTGACCAAAGCGCCTGGATCGGTGACTGTCCAAGGTTGTTTCCAGTGGATCGCGCCCGCCAGCGAAGTCGTTAAATTTGGCTCCATCGCCGCGATCTGTGCTGCGTTTAGCACCTCATAGTCAACGCCATAGTTGGCACGATCTGCGGCGGCACGCGTGCATTCATCATCTAAGGCTTTTTGCGTGCGGAAAAGCTTGAGGTAACCTTCCTTACGAATCAAGGACGCTGCGTTCGCGGAGGCAATCATTTCCTCATGAGTGTCTAACGACTGCATAATTAATGCCGCGTACTCTGGCACCAATTGTTTGTATTTACTCTCACTGGAATAATGCCAGTATTGTAATAACGGATGGGCGGCTCGGATAACGCTCGTAGGACGGTAACGAATATCGACCGAGCGATTCGGCAATACGCGCAATAAGGTGGCAAGGTCGCGGGGAAATGCGTAGGGTCTAACCGCCTCGCGCTGAATAATCCCGGCATTACCAAATGAGGTTTCTTGTCCGGGGCTTACCCTATCGACCACGATGACCTCATACCCGCGCTTTAAAAGGTGCCATGCCACAGAGACACCTACCATGCCTGCACCTAATACCACTACCCGCTTTGCCATACTTCACTCCCTGAATAACTTGAAATTATGTTTTTAGTGTACTTTGCTTGTCATTATGCCGTTGTGTGCTTTTTGCACATAAGTTACAAGCTTTTAACCAATGCAGGTAGAGGTATTTAACAATCAATCTCACACTTTTTCGACCATCCCCGCCCCTGTCAGACAAGCTCAAGCAAGTAAGTCTTTGTCAATGAAACAATTCATTGTTCTTACTGATTCCAGCTAGCTAGCGCACACTTCCAGCAGAGAAACAGGGGCAAGTGGTTACTATTTAGACCTAGCTATGTGAGAGTGACAAAACACATTCGACGTAAAAGGAAGCAATATGGCTGACTATGATCCAAACAAAGGCTTCGTCGCCATTCTAGGATGGAGCCTCAATGCAATTGATGCGATTAGCCGTTTCGATCGTAAATATGTCGTTGTTGCCCCAACATGGGCAGAAGAGTATGCCAAAGAGCATGATATCCCCTACCTTCCTTGGGACTTTGAGCGCCTCAATGACCGTTCCTTTGAAATTGCCACCACCCTACAAGAAATGGGGGTCGATGTGGCGATTCCTCTGTTCGAAGAAACCGTAGAGTGGGCCGGCGCCATTAACGCCGTGCTGCTCAAAAACCCTAAGCTGATGGGACAGTCTCTTCTGTTCCGCGATAAATCCTTAATGAAACGCCGTGCACAAATCGGCGGTATTCGGGTTGGGATCTTTGAAGAAGCGCAAGATAAATCCGACGTGGTACGTTTCCTGCGCCGGGTTAACCAAGCCTTGCTGAAACTTGACGGCGACCCAAATGACCCGATCCACCTCAAAGCCTTTGACAAAGCAGGCTGCGAAGGCCACTGGGTGGTGCGTGAGCCTGATGATCTCGATCGTGTTTCCGATGAAGAGTTCCCGCTATTGATGGAAAGCCACCTCGATGGTTGGGAGTTTGCTGTCGAAGCATTTATTAAAAACCGCAAAATCCAGTTTTTAAACATCTCCGAGTACGTCACCCTCGGCTACTCTGTTTTCGTCCCGGCCTCCCCCGAGTTGGAAAAATATCGGGAAAAAGTGACCCAGGAAATCGAGAAGCTGATCGAAGCGTTTGATATTGATTTCGGCTTTATCCATCCAGAGTACTTTGTTACCAACGATGGTCAGATGTACTTCGGTGAAGTAGCCTACCGCCCACCCGGTTTCCAAGGCTTTGAAATTATTGAACGTGTTTATGACTTTAACTGCTATCAAGCGATGGTGGTGGCGTTTGATCCTAAAACAACTGACGAGGAACTCGACGCTTTCTTCCCAACACCTATCAAAGATGCCAAAGGCGTCGCCGGTACCTTTGGGGTATATCCAAGACGCCGAGTGGTAAGCCAGCTGGCCATACCTGAAGAGACTGAGAATCACGAGTACTTTGAGTTTCATGAGCTGCAGTCGCCTATGGAGGGGAAAGTGCCTAAACGAAGTGCATTTGGCACACACTGGGGTTTGCTACACTTTTATGGTGACGACCCGCATGTTATGCGTGACTTATTAAAAGCACAGGAAGACCTTGATTTCTATGTCTAGCTTACTCAATAAGCTTGATCATGCCGTTGAACAACTTGATCAAGTAAGCTCCATCGCCAAGGCACGCCACCAATTTCACGTGATTGATATTTGTGGGCGTGTATTGGCACAGGATGACGGCATTAATCAACTGTACTCACGGATTGTCACTCTCACTGAGGCAGGCCTTTTTGAGGGAACAGATTGGGGGCAGCCCGAGTATCTCGTACCGAATCTCGTGCCAGATACGCTCGCGCATGCCGACAAAGCCACCGTGGTGCTAGATTGTCTCAGCCAGCTTCGAATGCTGGCTATCGTCGAGGGGAAGCTCTCTTCCCCGCCTTTTTCCCAACAAGAAGCACATCAATTTCTTGCCAGAGTATTAAGCCTCAATTTATCACTCGTAATGGGTCTTACCGATGAGTCGAGCCGTATTCGACTCGGTGCAACGGCGCCCGCTATTAGTGCTTTATATCGTTTTATTCTCAGCCACTTGGGCTATGAAACCATTCTCAGTGAACTGGTTGATGAAGTTTGGCGTGTACTCGCGCAGCGCCCCATTCAGGTCAATCCAATTAAGGCAATGATCAATCAGATCTCTATCTTGGTGTCGCAGGAGCAGATTAACCTCGGTGAAGCCAAGCTCGGCATCGATCGTCTTGTCAGTGCGTTATACGGCCCAACCCAGGGCTGCTATGACGATCCGGGGGTGGACGCGTACTGTGAGCGTCTGAATGCAATGGACAGCAATGCTTTACAACAAGAGGCGTTGGGATTTGCACGTGCGATGCATGATGTCGGTTTAGCATCTGATTACCACGCCATATTTTTACGATGGTTACTGGACAATGAGGGAAGCGACACACTCCCCACCGCGCTAGGTTTAAGTAATACTGGCTTAGACTGCCTAGTGACCTATCGTCAGCTGGTGCACACACTGATCCAGGAAGCCATTTATCCGCAAACCGCGCAAGCTGTGTATGGTTTGGCAATGATGCTTGAAAGGGGTGTTCTGTTCGATGCGCCTGTCGCCCCGAGTCTGTGGCGTCAGATTCATCTCAACCTACACCCAGACGTCGCCCATACACTGACCTTGGCCTTTGGTGAGCAACTCCCCGCTCGCGTTCATCTGTTAGCGGGTGTCATGTCAGTGCTTGGCCAGCCGCTAGGTGTGGCTCAAGGCAACAACCCGACTTGCCAATCGGCACGTGCAATATCCATGTGGGCGTATAATGACCCTGATTACTTACTTAACTGTATCGTTCAAATTGCTTGCAATCAGAGCCTACGCATGCATTTTGAAGGACAGTCGTTAGACTCTCACACCCTCTTACAGGGGCTGAGTACCGCACTGCCATTCGATACTGACCCTGTGTCAGTCGTTCTGGTGCCGCATTTGGATAAACTTTACATCGAAATGGGCCGGCTTTGTGTCAACCGAGAGGAAGACCCCCATAAGTGGATCAATCCAGAATTTCATGGTTGGTACGTGGGGCGTGAGTTCATGATTGCCGTTGACGTTAAAACAGGACAACTGAAAGAGTTTGATAGTTTTATCGAGCGCTTCTATCGCAGTTATCATCCGCTTTATAACGGCAATATTCCCGTTATACATCCCCAGCCGGTTGGGATCGCAGTCACCAGCAGCCAGGGCCGATTTGTCGGCTGGCACGCGATCACCTTGATACGTATCGCCCTTGACCAAGACAGCGTGATGCGGGTTTATTTTTACAACCCCAATAACGATAGTGGTCAAGATTGGGGACACGATGTGGTGGTGTCAACGCAAGGGAAAGGAGAGCAATACGGGGAAGCTTCCTTACCCTTTGAGCAATTTTTATCTCGACTATATCTGTACCATGATGACACGATTCAAGTTGGTATAAAGAGTCCTCTACCCAGCGAAGCTCTCAATGAAATCAAGCGCATGGCGTTTGAAAGCTGGGCACAAGAACGCATAGAAAACAGCACAGATGCCGTTGTTAATGGCTAAGCATCAACCTGTTCAGTGGTCTCGACACCACTGAACAGGTGTTTATTATTTATCCCCTCAGGCCTTTAAGTGTCAAAGGTTTATCCCCACCTCTTATCTATCGTTGATAAAAAATGAGGCTTAAAAACCATGGATGCGCCAGATTCATCACTGAAAACACCGCCTCAGATCACCAACGCTGAGGGGAAAACGCGTCGCGTAGGCGTTGAGATAGAGCTCAGTGGCTTAGAGCTGGATACCATTACGCGTTTAGTGGCGGATTTTTTCTCCCTACACATCAAGCGAGGGGGTCGATATGATCGCCGCTTGAGCGGAGACAAAGCCGGAGACTGGGTAGTGGAACTCGACTATGCCAAGCTCAAGCGCTTGGGACAAAGCGATCGTAGTGAAAACACCGTGACCAATCGACTGGATCAATCCGCCGAAGATCTATTGGCATGGGCGGCAAAAGCCTTTGTCCCCGTGGAAATTGTCGGCCCGCCTCTGCCACTTGACCGCCTGCAAGAGGTTGACCAACTCATTGCTCATCTGCGTCAACAAGGTGCCGAAGGAACCGAGGACAGCCCAGTTTATGCGTTTGGCATGCAGCTCAACCCAGAGCTGCCTGATTTAACCGCCAAAACGATTTGTGCTCATTTAAAAGCATTCTTATGTTTGTATGACTGGCTTTTAAAGCGTGCTGATATTGATTTATCGCGGCGTCTAACCAACTATGTCGATCCTTTCCCGAAAGCATATATTGAACGCGTGCTAGCCGCTGATTATTGGCCGGATCTCAATACCCTAATCGACGACTATCTGATTGATAATCCTACACGCAACCGTGCGCTAGATATGCTGCCCTTGTTCACTCACCTTGATGCTGAGCGAGTGAATAAAGTGATTGATGATGGGCTCACACAAGCGCGGCCAACGTTTCATTATCGGTTGCCGGACAGTAAAGTCAGCCGACCCCATTGGGGCATTCACGAAGCATGGAACGATTGGGTGGAAGTCGAAAAACTCGCCGCCGATCCTGCACGACTGGAAACATGCTGCAAAGCCTATTTGGGCTATCTCAACGACCCATTGGCGCGTATCGTTAATAATTGGGCAGAAAAGGTGCACAATTTATGGATAAACCCGTCATCGCAATAACCGGCCCGAGCAAAGGCGCAAGGCTGCCACGTTTTTTTGTCGCCGCGGCAGTCAAACTTTATGGTGGCAAACCGTTACAGTTACACCCCGGCACCGCGCTGGATCCAAACGCCTATCAAGGCGTGGTGATTACTGGCGGGCACGATGTCGAGCCTGTGCTGTACGCCGCCGAGCCCGAAGTGAAACCCAACTACGACTCTGAACGCGATGCGCTAGAGAGCAAAGTTATCAAAAGCGCATTGGCGAGCCAAAAGCCCTTGCTGGGCATTTGCCGTGGTGCGCAACTTCTCAACATCTGTTTGGGCGGCACCTTGCACCAAAGCTTGCGCGAGCAACGCAAAAAAACCTCTCATCGCTGGACAGTGTTCCCGATGAAAACCTTGTGTATATTGCGTGATGTCAACGGCCATATACAGCAACGGTTGGGGCAAGGCAGACGCAAAATAAACAGCCTACACAACCAAGCGATTAACGCGTTAGGCGAGGATTTGACGGTAAGCGCACGTGATTTAGATGGCATTATACAAGCCATTGAGTCGCCCAACCGCCCTTATACACTGGGGGTACAGTGGCATCCAGAATTCTTGCTTTATCTTCGCTGTCAGCGTGCGCTGTTTAAGGGCCTAGTCGAGCACGCAACACGCTTCCAGCAGCGACAAGCGGCATCTCAGTAAAGATGTCTGTTAGTTGGTGAAAAACAAAAACGCCGAGGCACATTCACTCGGCGTTATCAGGTAGCGACTAACGCTTTGACCGCGCATTCAGTCGCTTCTCTATCTGACGTTTTTCCCACTTATCACCAAAGAGATCGACAATGCCCAGAGCACTGACGCCGTGGCTGACCACGGCAATCCCCCATCCCATTGCAGCCCACCAAGCCCAATAATAGCCGGGGCTAGTTTGCCAGTTGATAATAAACAAAATCGCCATCACGACCACATAGCGCGTCAAATGAGAATAAAACCCGCCGAGGGCACGGACGCGATTGGCAATCGCTCTTTCTTCTGGACTCATTGAAGTATCTGCCTGCATGTCTGTCTCCTTTTGCAAATCACTAATGTCGATATCAAACACAGCAGCCAACGATTTCAGCGACTCCAATCCGGGTTTGTGGCCGCGTTCGATACGTTGAATCGTTCGAACACTTAACCCACTAAATTGTGCTAATTGGTCTTGCGACCACCCTTTTTGAACTCTGAGTGCTTTCACGTTCATCCTTGCTCCTTTGTGCTCTTCCCTAGCGACACTATGCAAAATGGGGGCGACATTACCACGACAGCACCCCGACACCTTAACGACAGTTACTTAAAATCAATCACTTAAAAATAAACACCGACCGATAGCCAATCCGTGTATTTTACCCTTAGCAAAAGGTATCAATATACAAGGCTTCGACTTTATCGCGCGCCCACTGCGTTTTACGCAAAAATTTCAACGATGATTTCATCGAAGGATCATTAGAAAAACAGTTCACATTGATATGTTGGTAGAGGCCTGACCAACCATAGTGTTCAACCAAACGGGTCAAAATGGTTTGTAGGGTTAACCCGTGCAGCGGGTTATTGGGTTGTGTATCCATAAGGGTTCTCAGCAACTCGAGCACGCGCTCGTCAATAAAAGCGCTACTTTACGTGACGATATTGCAAAACGCGAATTTAACCACGGTAGCGCGCCAGCTTATAATCAAGGTTTAGCTTAATCGCCGGCCATTCGCTTTCGATAATCGAGAACACAACGGTATCACGGTATACGCCATTCACGATCTTGTGGTTACGCAACACACCATCTTGTTTGGCCCCTAAACGGGCAATGGCCGCACGCGATGCCTGATTCAACCAATGGGTGCGAAACTCAACGGCAATCACCCCCAAGCTTTCAAATGCATAAGCGAGTAATAACCGCTTACACTCGGTGTTTACCGACGAGCGGTGATAACTGCTGGCGTACCAAGTGTAACCAAGTTCCACGCGCTTATTGGCGGCATCCGCATTGGCCAATCGTGTTGACCCAATCACTCGCCCCGATTCTTTCTCAATCACGGCGAACGGCAATGCTTTATTTTTCGCTTTTTCGTCCAAGGCGCTAGCGATGTAGCCTTCCACCGATTCTGCGTTCGGGACCGAGGTATACCAAAGCTCCCAAAGCTTTCCATCGTTAGCGGCTTCAACTAATGCATCCGCGTGCGAGGCAGATAAAGGAACCAAGGAAACCGTGTCACCGTGCAATATGATGTCATCTTGAATAAAAAAGCGTTCCATGCTCATTATTTAGTCCTCACTATTTTTCATTCCGCCACTTTTGCATAAACCACAGTGCTAGAAATCGCACCGCTCGGCAGGATACGGTCATTGATAAGTATCGCTTCTTGATGATAACCACAGCGCTCGGCTACCGCACGGCTACGTGTATTTTCGTAGGCAGTTTTGATTTCGACACGCTTGGCATTAAGGTCATTAAACGCGTATTGCTCTAGCGTTCGCACCGCTTCACTCATATAGCCAAGGCCTTCTTTGGAGCTCCGCAGCCAATAGCCTATTTCAAAATAAGGAATCGCGATGTTGCGGATGATTAAGCTGATCACACCCACCAATTGCCCCGTCGATTTTTCAAAAATCGAGTAGCGTAGTTCATTGATAAACATGTCGAAGTCATCAATCGCTTGTTGGGTGTTTTCAATCGAGCTCGATTCGGTCAACGCGTGCGGAAGCCAATCCATAAAAGGCGCAAGGGTGTGCTGACTTTCCAACACGGCTTCTAAAATGAAAGGCTGATGGGTCATATTGGGTGCCACCAGCAACAGACGGTCACTGTCCAATTGGTCTACGCGCGGGGAATCATCCATTAATATCCACCCAGTACCGAGCCAATGATTCATTGAACACTTCACCATTGGTGATGTTTTCCAACGTGCCGCCATTGGCTTCAATTACTTGGCGCGATGCCATATTGTCTTCATTCGCGGTAATTAGAGCGCGAGTGATCCCCAGCTCTCTCGCCTTGGGCAGTGCTAAGGCTAACATTTGCTTGCCACATCCGCGTCCACGATATGATGGCGCAATGTCGTAGCCAATGTGTCCAGCTTCTTGGGTTAGAAATGGCGTATTGATGTGATGACGGATCCGAATCGCGCCAATGATTTGTTGCTCAGCATCAAGCAGCCAAAAATGACTACACGGCACATACCCTTTACGAAGGTTTTTACCCAATGACTCATCCGTTAACCGCGTCACGTAAGTGGGGAAATCGTCTTTCCCCGACCGATAGTAATCGGCATTGTCGGGGTCAAACTGAACAAAATCATCATAAAAACGTGTAAAGGCTGCTTGGTGATTGAGTGCGGGGACGACTAATTCCATGTGCTTGTTCCAAGTCCTATAATAGAACTAGGCTATCTCATTGATATTGAAAAATAAACACTTATTGGCCGCCTATCATCCGCCGCCTTAGCGCGCCCTGCTCGCCACACAGGAGTGATTGAATGGTTGATTGCCGCGCATCACTGCCAACGCATCACCGCATCAAACGTTTGACAATGTTGAACCGCTTGCTCCGCCTCTTGCAGATAAACTTGCTGGGCACTTGAGGTTGGATAGGTTAAATACTCGGAACATTTCGCGCTTTGACCATTACCCACCACAATCTTGGCGCCTGGTTGCAAGGTGCACTGTACCAATTTATCGAGCGGCGACCATTGATAACAAATCTCATAGTCTTGGCGATAATCCGCCACCAAGCCAGACGGTTGTGATAACGCCCACCAGTGACCAAACTGACTATGCGGGTTGGTGCTATTCCACGCACGATACACTGTTACCCCTTCAGTCGCCTGATATACCTTGCCTTGGCAAAGCTTCCCTTCCAATGGCTGACCCAGCGACGCCGCCAGTAGCGCTGGATCGTCCACGGCTACAAACTTATCTGCCCATGCGCTTGGCAACGCCGTGCTACCGACACATTCTGCAGCGTCGGTCGTTTCATTACCAACGGGCGTACTGGTACACGCTTGCAGTGTAACGATCAGTGCGCCAAGCAGTGCTTTTTTCACCATCCTTGCTCCCATTCGTCTCGTAATATGGCGTAAACCACCGTATCCCACCACCGTTCTTTAAAGAAACGATGCTGATGAAAATGGGCCTCTTGTCGCATGCCAAGTGAACGACAAAGCTTGGTTGCAGCGAGATTATCGTTAATGGTCTCAGCGTATAACCGATGCACGCCCAGACACTCAAAACCGAAGTTGGCCAGTGCGACAGCCGCCTCTCTCATTAGCCCCGCGCCTTGCGCCTCCACAGCTAAGCCGCACCCGATGGATGCTTGATGGTTGTCCTCAAGCCTTAAACCGACAGTGCCAATACATTTTTCTGATTGCTTGCAGATAACCGCCAACTGATAAGCCACGCGTGGATTTGCGTTGACTTGTTCGATAAAGCGCGCGTGTAAGTCTCGGTATGTCTCTGGCTGGCAGTCCGTTTCGCTATAAAAACGCTGGTACTTCTGGTGTTGCGTTAAGTGAACAAACGCCTCTTCATCGCTTGGCTGCATGTCACGCAGCACTAGTCGACGTGTTTCAATCATAAACATCCTTGTCTCTCTTGTTGTTTTAGCTCAGCGCCTTGACCATGGTGGTGGCGCCTGAAAAGCCGACTAACCATTTTAGGTGCGGAAAGCGCTCTTCTTTAGTGGCGACAAAGCCTTTGGCTTGATAAAGCTTGCGGGCTCTGGGGTTACTATCAATCACATCCAACCGAACGCTTTCAAAGCCATGCGCTTGGGCATAATCCATAATGGCATCCAATAATTGGGAGCCAATCCCCTGCCCGCGTACTGCGCTATCAACAGCAATGCCATCCATCACCAATTCATTGGGTGCCGCTTTACGCTCAAACAGCGCCAATACTGCACAGGCCCAAGTACCCTTGATGAGCCCCAAGCTATCGATCAGTTGTTTTGCGCCCATACCCTGTGTCAACGCACCCGCTTGGGTTTGAAACCCGGCCAACCCCACCACCTTGCCGTTTTGCATAGCAGCAAACGAAAAGTTTGGGACAAAACATCGGGACAGCATCGCCACGCGCGCTGCCTGATTAGGGATTGCCCGTGCGAACTTCATCCCAAACGCCTGCTCATATAACTCAGCGACGTTTTGTGCTTGCTCAAGCGGCCATCCTTGCTGGATCGCGATATCCATTGGATCCCCCAGTTTTTTCCTAGATTAAAAAAGCCACACATTTATCTTGACGTAAAGATTAATGGCGTTTATCTTTATATCAAGATAAACAATTAATAATAACTTAATCAGTTCAGCATGGTTTAACCACAACCGTATGACAGCCGCATCCTTTTACTGGTTATCGCGCGGCACAAGGACACACAGGAGTCATGACATGGAAACTAACACAATGAATATAATCGTATTTGGCGCCACGGGCGATATTGGCAGTCGAATTGTGGCAGAAGCGTTGCAACGCGGGCATAAGGTCACGGCAGTCACACGTAACGAGGCCGCTTTTGCGAAGTTACCCGACGGCGTAACGCCTGTCGCCGTCAATTTGAACGATGCGGACAAGGTGGCATCGGTAATGGCTGATCATGATCTTGCCATTACGGCGTTACGCCCACCGACAGGCGAAGAAGCACAGTTACCCGTGTTAACCCAAGCCGTCGTCCAAGGCGCAGCACATCATCAAATGCGCGTTCTGATTGTTGGCGGTGCCGCTCGACTGATAATTCCCGGCACTGACGGTGAAACCGTGTTAAACGCAGAGGGCTTTCTCCCCGCCTCAGCCGTTGAGATAGCACGCGCGTGCCAAGTGCAATATGAGCAATGTTTAGCCAGCCAAGATGTGATTTGGAGCTACCTCTCACCTGCCGCCATGATTGCACCTGGTACTCGAACCGGTCAGTACACATTGGGGACAGACACCTTAGTGACAGATAGTGACGGACAGTCTCGCATTTCAATGGAAGACTTCGCAGTCGCTATGCTTGATGAAGCCGAAACACCTAAGCATCTGCAACAAGCATTCACAGTCGGTTATCAGTAATCAAAGCAAAAGCCAGCGGCCGAGTGTAGGCGCTGGCTTTCACTTTCCGATATGTAGCGCTAATCAGCATCATTGCTGAGCCACTGCTGTTTTTGCGTCACCTTGTCACAAATGTATTCACCAATCGGCATCGCAGAGGTCGCGGCTGGCGATGGCGCATTGCACACGTGTAAACTCCGCGCACTTTCGGCAAACAGAAAGTCGTGTACCAAGGTGCCGTCATTTAGCACGGCTTGAGCTCGGATCCCCGCAG
The DNA here is from genome assembly GCF_001995695.1 of Salinivibrio sp. ML290. Classification (NCBI taxonomy): domain Bacteria; kingdom Pseudomonadati; phylum Pseudomonadota; class Gammaproteobacteria; order Vibrionales; family Vibrionaceae; genus Salinivibrio; species Salinivibrio sp. ML290. The sequence continues at coordinate 236,283 of NZ_MUEY01000003.1, forward strand.
GATAAGGCTTCAAATCCTTAGCTTTTATTGTCGGGCAGTATTTATTTACTTGTTTGACGTAGCCCGGCTTCCACCAGGAATTTTTCAGCTCGACCAAGCCAGTCTTTAAGTTGTTGATGGTCACTTTCCAAAAGCCCGCAAAGGTTAGCATTTGCCAGGTATCTTTTAGACTGATATTCACCTTGCCATAGCCTTCTCGCTTCCAACCTTGCACCGCGTTAGGTCCCACCGTGATGGAGCCGTCTATCATCCGCGTGAGATGAACGCCTAAAAAAGGTAAATCGGGATCGGGAATCGGATAGATAAGGTGATTAACAAAGCCTTGGTACTGGCTCGCAAGTTGATAGTATTCCCCGCGGTAAGGGATAATTTGAAACGCAGTTGGGATCCCCATCATGTTGGTCATTCTATCTGCCATCAACCCACTGCATGTCACCACAAACTGACAATGAATCGTTAGCGGCTCCCCGCTTGCTCGGCAATGGAGAGTGACTTGTTCAGCCGCTTCGCTGGCTCCAACGACTTCTGTATTAAGCTGGGTGATACCACCGAGCGCTTCAAACTCAGACACCATTTGCTCTGTCACCCGCCGATAGTCAACAATGCTGGTCGCGCGCACCGCAATGGCACCTAAGCCTTTAACATTGGGCTCTTGCGAATGAAGCTCCGCCGCATCCAGCCAGCGCACGTCGATATCATTGGTTAAGCATCGCTCATAGAGCGCCCGCATCCGAGCCATCTCTTGCTCGTTGGTGGCGACCAATAGCTTGCCACAGTTCTCCACTGCAATATCGTGCTTGGCACAAAATTCAACGGTCAGCGCCGCTCCTCGTTTACAGAAATCGGCTTTTAAACTGCCTGGTGGATAATAGACACCCGCGTGGATCACACCACTGTTATGCCCGGTTTGATGCTGGGCAACGCTTGCCTCTTTTTCCACCAGCAATACGGAGCAATCTGGGTATCGCTGCTTTAATTGCCAGGCTGTGGATGCGCCAACAATACCACCACCGACAATCACATAATCATAAACAGATTTCATATACGCCTCATGACACTGGCAGTTGAGATTGTTGCAACTGATACTTGCGCCCACTGTATATAAACAGGCCCACAAACCCAACGACGCTCACTAAGCGAAGCCACAACGGGATATCGTGCCACACTAACAAAGCACCAATCATTAATAAGCAAAGGCGGCTTAGCCAGTTAATCGGGCCTTCAAGATACCCTTCAATCGCGCCAATTAAGGCATACGTGCCAATAATGGCAAAAAAGCCGACCTCTAACACCGAGACGATATCCCAGCTGACTAGACTGGTATAAGCAATGAGCAAAGGCACGAGATACAAGCCTTTGGCAATTTTCCACGCCATCAGCCCCGTGCGCATCGGTGGGGTTTTAGCAATGGTGGCCGCGGCAAATGCCGTCAAACAAAACGGCGGGGTCACGTTACTGTCTTGCGATAACCAAAAAATAATTAAGTGGGCAGCGAGCAGGGCCAAACTGACGGCCTCCAGCCCTAAGCTTTGCTCTAACAAGGTTTCCATAAAGTCAGCCGGCACTAAGGCAACCATTTGCTGCGCGGTTTCCATGGTCATTGGCGCATTTAAAAGATCGAGTTTGTCTGGGGCAGCCAACATAAATATCGCCTTGGCTTGCTCAGGAAGCTGGCCTGATACCAGCAGCTCCAACAATTGGTTTTCAGCGATAAGCTTATACAGAGCAGGTGCCGACAAGGTGCCCAGTACGATATAGGCAGCGGTCACTGGCAATCCCATCCCTAACACTAACGAGGCGATAGCAATTAGCACCAGCATCATAAACAGATCACCGTTCGCCCAACCATCAATCATCAGCGAGAAAGTATTGCCGATACCCGTGGTGCTGATCACATTCACCACCAAACCAATGCCCACGAGCAAGATGGCGGTGGTGGCCATATTTTTTGCCCCTTGCGCCAAGGCCTCGATGATCGCTTTCGGCCCCATCCGGTGCTCTTTAGAAAACCAGGAAGCGAAAATCACAGAAATAATCGAAATACCCGCGGCATAGGTGGGCGTGAAGCCTTTAATCAGCAAGGTGACAAGCACCGCAAGCGGGATTAGATTATGCCAACCGCGGAGAAGCACCATCAATAAGGAGTCTTCGGTGGTGACAATCTTTTGCACGCCACTGCGCTTTGCTTCAATGCGCACAAAAAAGCCCACCGAGAGAAAGTAGATCAGCGCAGGAACCAGTGATACGGCAATAATATCCACGTAAGGAATTTGGGTATACGAGGCCATGATAAACGCCCCCGCCCCCATTACGGGCGGCATTAATTGCCCCCCAGTTGAAGCCGATGCTTCGACCCCAGCAGCAAAGCGCGACGGAAAACCGGCTTTTTGCATTAAAGGAATACTGATCACCCCGGTCGATACGGTATTCGCTACGCTCGAGCCTGACACTGACCCCATTAACCCAGAGCCAATCACCGCAATAAAACCCGGCCCGCCAATAATCTTACCCGCGGCCGCACGGGCCACGTTGATGATATAATCTCCAACCCCAGAGCGGACAAGAAAGGCGCCAAATAAAATGAACATAAACACGAACGTCCAGCTAATCCGGGTAATCGCGCCAAACATGCCTTCCGAGGAGTAGTAACTGCGATATAACAGGGTTTCAAGGCTCAATCCGGGAAAGTGAAAAATCCCCGACGCCCACTCGCCCCACAGCACGACATAGCTCAAACACACCATAATCAGAATGGGAATGAACCATCCCATGGTACGACGAATCAGCTCCACCACAATGATGATCGCTAAGCTGGCGAACACCCAATCGGCAGTGACAAATTTTACCCCACGCGCATATAACGCATCTTCGGCATAAGGGATATACAGCAGACAAGCCACTGCACCTAACGCAATAAAAATATCGACCGCCAGCGCTATTTTATTCCGCTTCAAAGAGATATGTGCCGGATACCAAAGTGCACAAATCACCGCAAACCCCGCAAAGTGGGTCGCCGAAATCCATAACTCCGGTAGTGTAGATAACGTATTGAACCAAATATGCAATACAGACAACACCACGCCCAGCACAGTGATGGTGGTGGTCACCCACGGAAAATCATCGCGCGTGGGTAATTCAAATTTCTCCAGCGCTGTTTCATCAGGCCCTTGCTCAACAGGCTCGTGCTCTCTTGGCTCGCTCATCCCTTTACTCCAAGCAGTATCCGCGTTTCCATGCAATATTTGATCTCGATAGGCGCTCCGAGCTATCCCGGAGCGCTATCGCCTTATTCCATTACCAGTTCAGACGGGATATCGATACCCACTTCTTGGTAATAGCGTGCTGCACCTGGATGCAGCGGCACAGGCAAACCGGCGATCGCTTTTTCAATCGCCATCGCTTTAGTGGCTTTATGAATGCCTTGAAGGAAAGACAAGTTCTCGTAAATAGCCTTGGTGAGCTGATACACATCCTCATCGGAAAGATCTTTACGCACGGCCAAGAAGTTAGGTTGAGCAATGGTGGTGACCGGCTTATCCAGCTCAGGATAGGTATTAGCAGGAATTTCGTACTTGGTCCAAAGGTTGTATTTACCGTTCGCCGCTTTGATTTGCTCGTCAGTAAAAGACAGGATAGAGATATCATTCCCCAGTGCGGCGAACGCTTGGGTAACTGCGCCAACCGGCACCCCCGCTGGGGTATTCATGCCATCAATGGTGCCATTTTGTAGTGCGCTGGCACTGCCACCATAACCCATGTAAGCCAAATTAAAGGATTCCGGATCCACGCCGAGTCCCTTCATAATCTGACGACCTGAGTTTTCGGTACCTGAATTCTTCTTACCAATCGAAAATTTTTCACCTTCAAGGTTACTCAAATCACTCACGGTGCCCGTTTCTGCCAGCTCACTGCGCACAATAAAGTGCTCAACGTTTTGCCAGAGCATAGACACAGAGCGCAGTTGATCTTGGCGGCCACTTTCAGCATATGGCCCCTCGCCGGACCAGGCCCATGCGCCGTATAAGCCCTGCAAGATCGCAAATTGCGCTTCATCTTCGTTCAGTAGCTTCACATTCTCGCCGGAGCCAGCGGAGCTGATTGCCGACAACGAAAAATGGTGCTTAGGGGCAAGCTTGACCTTACTCAGCGTCGCCAGCGCAACACCAACGGGATAGTAGGTGCCACCGGTTGAAGCCGTTGCGAGGATATAGCTTCGGTCTTCTGCGACAGCGGTCGAGGCGAGGCTAAACGAGGCCGCGGCAAACGTCAGTGCTTTAAATAGCTGATTGATCTTCATCTTTACTCTCCATGTAGGGCTGTATTATTGGTTTACACAAATAAAACGGTTTTTTAACAGCAAAGCATAGATAGCAAAGGGAATGCCAAATCCTATATCCCTGTTATAAAAGGAAATATAAGAAGAGGCCATGGATAATCCGCAAGATTTTTCTCATTTATGGCTGGGCTAATAAGCAAAATCTTGCTGATGATAGCGCCTCACTAGGCAGTCAGGCATCACAAAATGTAACCAAAGTGTGATCAACGCTTAAACGCGGCGCGTTTCGCCTTGAGCAATTTTTTGCCGATTCACTTAGGTATAGTCAGCACGGTGTAAGCCAAACTTTTTCATTTTTTGGTTCAAGGTACGGCGAGGCAAATCAAGTGCTACCATCACTTCATGAATTCGCCCTCGATGGGCGACCAAGCACTCATGCAATACCTTGCGCTCAAAGTTATGCAGTTGGATTAGAAGCGGGACATCCGACTGGATGGTTTCCATAGTCGATGAGGGACGATTCGATAAGATTTCCATCACTGAAATACTGTCATCCAAGGCAAACCGCACTGCTACGTTACGCAGCTCGCGAATATTACCCGGCCATGAATAAGACAAAATGGCGTGCCGATCAGCCTCACTGGCCAAGCGTGTCTCCGGATTGGTCTGACGGGTAAAGTGTTCAAACAAGATTAACGCATCATCGTCACGCTCTCTCAAGGGCGGAATATGAATTTGTGCCACGTTTAAGCGGTAGTACAAATCTTGCCGAAAGGTTTCATGACCACTGAGATCTTCTTTCGCTGCCGCAATCACCCGCGTATCGATCGCTATTGACTGATTCCCTCCCACTCGCTCAACCCTTTGCTCCTGAAGCACGCGTAAAACCTTTACTTGCATGCTCATCGGCATACTCTCTACTTCATCGAAAAACAAGGTGCCTTTGTGCGCGTATTCGAGCTTACCAATCCGACGCTGATTGGCACCGGTAAACGCCCCCGCTTCATGGCCAAACAGCTCACTTTCAAACAAGTTTTCCGGGATCGCGCCGCAGTTAATCGGCACCAAGCGTTGTCCACGACGTACACTCTCATTATGCAAGCTGGTCGCCACCAGCTCTTTGCCACAGCCTGTTTCCCCATAAATGATCACATTCGTGTCAATGCGTGCCAGTTTTGCCACTTGCTCACGTAACTGTTGCATCACACGACTTTGCCCAATCAATACCTTTTCTAACCCGCTGATGCGTGCTAAATACGCTTGCCGCTCTTGCGTCGATGCTTGCTGGCGATAAGTATCAACCGCCTCGGTAACACGCTGAGACAAACGCTCGGGCTCAAAAGGTTTTTCGATAAAATCAAACGCCCCGTTTTGCAACGCCCCCACGGCCATATCAACATCACCGTGTCCGGTAATAAACAACACAGGCGTGGCCACCTGGTGCTGCTCAAGCTCACTCAGGATCGATAATCCATCAACATCAGGGAGTTTGACGTCACTGACCACCGCATCAAACGGGTGCTGTAGCACGGCATCCAACCCGGCTTTGCCATGACTAAATGCTGCCACCTCAAACCCTGCCAGCTCTAGCCACTGGCAGGTGGTCTGGCGAACAATATCGTCATCTTCAATCAAGGCAATGCGTGGGGGTGTGTCAGCAATCATGAGGGTTCATCCGTGATACGTTTTTCATTACCGTAGCAAAAGCCACCGATCAGAAAAGGAGCTAGCTCTCACTTTCTCATCACACTGCTTTAACATTTTTTCGGCGCACCGCAGTCTAAAACAGAATAAGAATGAGAGTGTGTTATGCATCAGGATCACCACAGCCACCAAGAAACCAGCATCAAGACGACATGGGCTCGATTAGTATTCGTCGGCATACTGGTGATTTTCTCATATGGCATCAGCCGTGAAGCGGCTTATCAGTGGTTAAGCGTACAACATCATACTGAGGTGCAGAACAAGCTTTTGGACTACATCGGTGAGGTCCGCCGTGCATTAAGACGCTTCTATCATCTGCCTTATTTGCTGACCAACCATCCTGACACACTGGCGATTGTAAAGGGCGAGCAGCATGAACCCGCCGCCTTCCAAGCAAAACTCACACAGCTCGACAAAGCGGCCAATACCGAAGGCTGGACACTGCTCTCCACATCAGGCGATGTGCTGGCGTCGAGTTTGATTGATGAACGCTTTAGCCGCCCCGATCGGTTGGCGATCGTCGAGCAAGTATTGCACCAAGGTGAAGGCGTATCATTGGTAAATAAAACCAAAGGCTATGGCCCACTCTACTATTTATCCGCCCCGGTTTTTGAGGGGCTTAACATCGCCGCTATCGTGGTGGTGCAGATTGACCTGAGTTTTCTCACCGAACAACCCATTACCAGTCAAGACATCATTCTGCTGCAAAATCGACAACAGCGCTTTTTCCTTTCAAGTAGCAGCGAGTACAACGCAGACTGGCTGAATGCAGCCCAGCTGAATGCAGCCCAGCTGAACGCGACACAAACGCCAGAACACGATAAGACACAGACGGTTAACAGGGAAACGCGTTATCTCTACGACAGTACCGCCATCAGTCAGTGGCGGCTGAATGCCACCTCCTTTCTTGGCCACACGGTAAAACTGGACGATCTAAAGTGGTCAGTGAGCTACCTTACGCCCTACAAGCCTATCAAAGGCGCGGCAAGCCTGTTCGCATGGGGAGTGGCCGCCGCACTGCTCGTGGTCATTCTGCTGTTGATTATCGGTCAACAACGCCGGCAAAAACACCGTCACCAGCAGCGTATTCAAAGCTTATTGCAAGAGTCGCAGCGCCGACTTAAACAAATGATCGATAAAACACAAGTCGGGTTACTGTTAATTGATCAGCAAGGAGCGCTGTTTGATCTCAACCCGATGGCCAAGCGGTTATTTGGCTTGCCAGAAAACAATCATCACCGCATTTTTGCTTGGGAATTATTTGATACCGGCAATCCCCATTCCACCACCCTCACCTTGCTCAAAAACCTCGATCAGCACAATGAACTGGCCGAGCTCAATGCGGTTGAAACCATGGCGCGTCGCAGCGACGGGAGCGTCTTTCCAGCGCTTTTCTCGCTCACCCGCTTTCCTTGGCATGATGAGCAATACTACCTGGCGACGTTGATTGACATTAGCAAACGTAAAAAAGCCGAACAGTCACTGCAGCAGATGAACCAAGCACTTACCGAACGCGTGGAAGAGCGCACCCAAGCGCTGCAACAAGCACAAGCGCAACTGATTGAAACCAGCAAAATGGCCGCTTTAGGGAGAATGTCGAGCGCCATTACTCATGAGCTTAATCAGCCACTTACCGGCCTTCGTACCTTACTCACCACCAACACCTTGCTTGCTGAACGCGGCGAGACAGAAAAAGTTAAAGCCAACAACCAGCTGGTGCAAAAGCTGATTGATCGTATGACCAATATGACTAGCCAATTAAAAACCTTTGCCTACAGCAAACCACAGCATCTCCATCCCGTGTCGCTGGCTGATGCCCTCAATGAGACCTTGCGTGTGTATCAAGCTCAGTTGGCAGACATTGATGTGCGAGTGCGGATGCCTCACGACACGCCCCTGATTGAGGGTGAAGGACAACGACTATTACAAATATTGGGGAACTTGGTGTCTAACGCGTGCGATGCGATGGCAAATACCGCGGCGCCGACCTTGGTGTTTGTGGTCACGCCTGCCGAAAGGACAGTCGAGCTGATGGTCAGTGACAACGGCTGCGGTGCCTCAAAAGACGTTCTGGAGACCATGTTCGAGCCGTTTGTCACTTCTAAAAAAATCGGCGACGGACTGGGTTTGGGGCTCGCGATTACCGCCAACAATGTGCGAGATATAAATGGACAAATAAGCGTCGCCCCTAATGCCCAGAGTGGACTGACCTTCACACTTACTTTTCAGTCAGTCATCCCTGGTCACTAAACCGCGCACCGCTCCCCTCAGCGTGCAATTACAGTGCGGCAAACATAACATGCTGAGGGCCAGCCGCACCGCCCCAATACAGCTCGCCTGTATCGGTAAAGCCACCTTTTTGGTAACAGGCTTTAGCGGCCGGGTTTCGACAGTTAACGGTCAGATACACCCAATTGAAATCACCATAAGCAACGGGTAAATACGCCAGCAAGGCTTTAACCGCACCGGTACCTAATCCCTGCCCTTGATACCGCGCATCCACCACAAACATGCGCAGACCCAGCACCTTTGGCGGGCAAAAGTCATACTGAGACGCATAGTCGATATCGAGTTTAAAAAAGCCTACCGTCTTGCCCGCTCGCTTGATCACATGGCGGTGAATGGTCTCACTGTCCTCGGCAAGAAATTCGTCTGCAGTCCCCGCAAACTTTACTTGTTGGTCAGGTAACGATACCTGGCGAACCCCCTCTGTGTCTTCATTAGTTAGCGGGGCGACACTTATATCGGTAAGCTTACTGGTGGCGTCTGGCATGTTAGCTTTCATCATCCTTGTTATTGGTATAGGGCTTGCGCGTTAGTCTTCGTGGTCAATAGTCTTCGTGGTCAATAGCCTTTGCGGTCAATGCTGAGCACTCGAGGTTAGGGAGCACCGAAAAACGCGCTGCTTCCATAAAAAGCGGGCATAAAAAAGGGAGCCCTGCTACCCAGCGCTCCCTATCATAGCGTGCCAGTTAGGTTAAATCACTGACAATTCAACCTTAATATTGCCACGCGTGGCATTGGAATACGGACATACTTGGTGTGCTTGTTCCACCAGTGACTGCGCGGTCTCTTTATCCAGATCGCCAACCGATACCGCCAATTTCACCGCAATGCCAAAACCGCCATCAATGGGACCAATCGACACTTCTGAGTTGATATGCGTGTCTTCCGGCAAGGTGACGCCTGCTTTACCCGCCACTAGACGAAGCGCGCCAATAAAACAGGCCGCATAGCCGGCAGCAAAGAGCTGCTCAGGGTTGGTGCCTTCACCATCGTTCCCGCCGAGCCCTTTGGGGGTTGAAAGCGCAACATCTAAACGCCCATCATCGGATTTTGCAGACCCTTCACGGCCTCCCGTAGCGGTCGCTTTTGCTGTATAGGCAACACTTTGTAGCTCTTTCATTTCACTCTCCTGTGTTCCCGTCCGCTTGCGGCTCACTGCTTCGCACCCAGCAGGTGCGGTGAAGCCGCTTGCATCAGGTTTATTTATTTTGCATGCAAAATTTTAGATCGCATGACCCAGCATTGCAAATACTTTGCGCACAAAATAAAATACTCATTAGACACACAGACAATGACAAGCCATGACCTATCCCCAATTACAGCTCAATAGCCAAATTTGCCACCGCTTGTATAAAGCCTCTAATGGGATTTCGCGCGCCTACCGAACCTGGTTGAGCGAGCTTGATCTCACCTATCCGCAATATGTGGTGATGATGGCGCTGTGGGAAGAAAATCAACTATCGATCGCCACGTTAGTCGAGAAAACCGGCATTGATGGTGGTGCGATGACGCAGATTTTGAAAAAGATGAGCGATAAAGGCTTGCTCACTATCGTGAAAGACGAAGACGATAAGCGAAAGCGATGGGTCACCCTCACGGGCAAAGGCATTGAGCTGCAGCACCAAGCCGCTGCTATCCCGGAGAAAATCCGCTGCAAGTTTCCCAGCATTGATGATGAGCAAGCCCAGCACCTGATTGCGCTGCTGGATATGATTAATCACGACTTAGGAGAAAGTGACGCATAACCGTCCGGAAAACGGCACCTGCGCAATACGCATCGGCAACAAAGGCAAACTATTGCTTGGTCGTGACCCTCTTTACTGACACAATCGGCGCTGTTACCTCGATATAAACGGACAACAATGAAACTTTTAGCTCGCAACCTTGCACGCACCACCACCGAACACCAACTCCGTCAGCTGTTTTCTGAACACGGCGATGTCACCGAATGCACTCTGGTGCTGGACCAAGAGACCGGCGAATCCAAAGGCTTTGCTTTTGTGACCATGCCTGATGATACACAGGCTAAAGCCGCAATGGCTGCCTTAAACCTCACCAGTGTTGCGAAAAGCAAAATCCGCGTGAAAATCGCGAACTAAGCAAAAAGCCCCCTTGCACTTACATCGGCTATGGGGCGGGAACGATAAGCCAACATGATCATACGTGCTGGCTTTTGTTTATGGTCGAGACTTCTGTCCATGGGCGAATACTATTCAGCTGATCTTCGAGCTCATGTTCAGTAATTTCAGTATCATAGGCGATTTGAGCACGCAGCCAATAGCCCTTCGATAATCCAAAAAAACGGCATAAACGCAGGTCTGTATCAGCCGTTATAGCCCGTTTACCAGCAATAATTTGACCAATACGCTGTGCAGGCACTCCGATTTCTTTAGCCAAACGATATTGCGAAATCCCCATGGGAGTCAGGAATTCCTCTTTTAGCAACTCGCCCGGTGTGACAGCTTCTACAGTACGCATGAGCGACCTCCTAGTGATAATCAACGATTTCGACATCTTCCGCACCACCTTGAACCCAGCGAAAACAAATGCGGAACTGATTATTGATTCGAATGCTAAATTGCCCTTTACGACCACCCTTTAGCGGCTCTAGTTTGTTGCCAGGCGGTATTTTGAGATCATCTAAATCGCTTGAGATTTGTAGCTGGCGCAATTTTCTAAGCGCGACTCGCTCAAAATTGACAAAGCGCTTTACCCGCTTTCCCTGTGCTAGCTTTTCAGTATCTTTGCACGTAAACGATCGAATCATCCTTCAATAGTAACGCATTGCGTTAATAACGTAAAGCGTCATCAAACGATAGCTGATTGACAGCCTACGCCCGACTCGTCACTATCAAGCTTTCGGCATGTAGTGACACTCGAGCAGTAACAATGGCAAAACCGAATAAAAAATGCCCCACCAAAACCATCGATATTTTCTGTAAACGCTGTAATGCGCCGCTGTTTAAATACCGCAAAGGCGGCAAAGGTGCATTGGTGAAGTGCTTTAAAGAAAGGATTGTTGAGGATGCCACCACCACGCCGTGTCACTGCCCTCAGTGCGAACAGCCCTTTGCGCGTGACACCCTGGTGCGAGGCACACCAGCCTATAAATTCATTGGCGGTAAGGTATGGTTCAAATGAAGATAACCCCTTTAGGCGATACGTTAGGGGCGCAAGTCGATAATATCGACCTATCCCAGCTTTCCGAGGCTGAGTTTGCGGCGCTGTACCAAGCATTTTTACGCTACAAAGTGCTTTTCTTTCGCGATCAGCCCCTCTCGACCGATGACCATGTCGCACTGGCAAAACGCTTCGGCGAGCTTGAGCCACCTCACCCGTTTTTCCCACATCTGTCCGACAACGACTAAGTGGTCGTAATTGAAACCAGCCGCGGCAATCCACCCAGCCAAAGTTATTGGCATACCGACATGACATGGCAAGCGGTGCCGCCCAAATGCTCGATTTTACACGCGCAATATGTGCCAGAACATGGCGGGGATACGATTTGGTGTGACATGGCGGCAGTGTGGGCCGATCTAACCGACGAAGAAAAAACCGAGCTACGCCAGCTCGACACCATTCACGCGCTACACGCCTTTGAAGGCAGCCGTTACGATCATCAAGACGCCGACGGCCAGAGTGTGGTGACGAAACGCGCTCAAGACTACCCACCGATTCGCCGTGCCATGGTGCAAACCCACCCTGAAACCGGCCAAGACGTGCTATTTATTAACGAGCAATTTACTCGCGCGATTGCCGATTGGCCAGAAGCAGCTAGCCAACAACGGCTTGCGACACTGTTTAGTCAAGCACGCCAATCGAAATATCACGTTCGCTTTCGCTGGCAAAAACACTCGGTGGCTATCTGGGATAATCGCGCCACCCAGCACTACGCGGTAACCGATTATGGTGACGCGCCCAGACGATTACACCGTGTCACCGTTCAGGGTGACAGTGCTCAATAACGCCTGATGACGCTCAGACGCGGGTATATTGATACAGATTGTTGCGATGCCCATAAAGCATGATTTGGCTTTGTAGCCGAAACCCTAGCTTTTCAAGCAAGCGGTTTGAGGGTTGATTGTCCGGTAAGGTAACGGCCTGAACAGTACTTAGTCCGCTCGCTAACAGGGTTGCTTCAAGCACCGCCTCGGCGGCTTCTGTGGCGTATCCTTGCCCGGTATAACGCGATAAAAACGCGTAGCCTAAATCTGGATATGCCAACTCATCGCGCTTGAGCACACCGCACATGCCGATGGGCTCACCATCTTCCCGCCGTTCCGCCAGATTTAAACCGAAGCCATGTGCTTGATAACTCGCGAGCGGCCCGTGATGGAGATACTCGATCGCGTCTTGCTCAGTACGCACCTTTTTATCCGCGATATAGCGTATAAACGACGCATCATTAAGCAGCTCAACAATAAACGGCGCATCGTCGAGTGTAAACTGTCGCACATTGAGCCTTTTTGACTGGCATATCAGTGTCATAAACCACTCGCCTACTGAAACATTCTATCGCGCCATAATCGCATATTGGCGCGAATAAGTATCTACGCCGGCGCGGATTCAACCGCGAAGTGCAACACTCTCATTTGCAGCCTGACATAACTTGTTAAAGATAACGCTAGGCTGCCTAAAACCAAGACATTTTCTTGGTCGAGCATTCAAACGGGCCACTGCTTGCATCACCTCTTCTTCAGTGATTTCACGCAGGTCAGTGCCCTTGGGAATATACTGCCTGAGCAGCCCGTTACTGTTTTCGTTTAAACCTCGCTCCCAAGATGAATAAGGGTGAGCAAAGTAAATGTCTGTCTCTAATGCCTCGGCTATTGCCTTGTGTCCGACAAATTCTGAACCATTATCTGCTGTGATTGAGTGCACATACGCGGCGTACGGTCGAAGTAGCTCAATGGTGGCATCACGGACGACATCAGCGTTTTTGCTGCTCAACTTTTTTTCCAAGTAAAAGCGACTGGTTCGTTCAGCAATAGTGACAAGCGCGCCTGTGCCGTGTTTGCCCAAAACAGTATCGATTTCCCAGTCACCAAAACGCTCACGAGTATCAACAATGGCTGGCCGCTCATCGATAGAGACGGGGTCTGGTATCACACAGCGCTTGCTTATTTTGCCCTTACGATAGTGTTTGTGCCCTTGGCGCAATGATTTATATAGTTTGCCGCCAGCCGCTTTATCCGTTGCCACATATTGGTAAATCCATTCATGTCTGACAGACATGCCCAACCTCGTGCTCACATTACTAATCTGCTCTGGGCTCCAATCAACGTTCAGGCAGAGTTTAACAAAGTCGATTGTCATCGAAGGTATGCGCCTTTTGGTGGAATGTATACGTCGACTTGTCGCTAGCTGCTGAGCTTGAGCAGGCTCGTAACGGCACGGAAAACGCATGAACATCCGCGTCAAGAAAGGCTTCCTAACACGGTCGCCAAGTACTCTTGGTCCATCGCGCACATCATTCGCTTGCGTTGAATGCCAGCTTTGAAACTCTTCTCTTGCTTTAATAAATTCAAAACCATTTGCCTTATTCGTGCAAAAACTTCCGCTCGGTCATCGACTCTTATTCGGCAAACATNATTACTGATCTGCTCTGGGCTCCAATCAACGTTCAGGCAGAGTTTAACAAAGTCGATTGTCATCGAAGGTATGCGCCTTTTGGTGGAATGTATACGTCGACTTGTCGCTAGCTGCTGAGCTTGAGCAGGCTCGTAACGGCACGGAAAACGCATGAACATCCGCGTCAAGAAAGGCTTCCTAACACGGTCGCCAAGTACTCTTGGTCCATCGCGCACATCATTCGCTTGCGTTGAATGCCAGCTTTGAAACTCTTCTCTTGCTTTAATAAATTCAAAACCATTTGCCTTATTCGTGCAAAAACTTCCGCTCGGTCATCGACTCTTATTCGGCAAACATCTTCTTTTAATCCAACATCAAGTTGCCAATGCATCGATTCAATTAACCAGTGTGAGCGCGTAGCATCATGAAGCTCTTTCGCTGTCAGTGCTTTTGAGCTTATATAATAGCGCACTGAAATATCTGACTCTTCAGCATGTTTGCCTTCTTGACGAACACTCACCATAATTCCCATCGTTTTTAATTCAGGCCAATCATAAGCCAAATCACCTAATACACTTAAATCGGTATTAATCAGTGCACATCGTGTTTCCAAACGCCCATGCGATTTTTCTTGTGATGCGTAGCTATCACCATCAAAGTGTTGAAGCATTGAGGGGCGATAGTAATTATCAAACGCTTCATCTAATTTACCTTGATTCGCTTTAACGGCAAGCAAATAATCAGCACTTTTATCAATGATTTTCTGTGCGATTTTGTGCTGACAACCCATAGCATCTATGGTAATCAAACAACCTGAAATATCTAGCAATTCTAGCAGCTTAGGGATGGCAGTAATCTCATTTGTCTTACTGTCTACTTTCGACTGTCCGAGGCACACTCCATTTGCGGTTGCGAACGCATTAACCATATGAATAGCAGCTTGGTCTGTTGCTCTGTTATACGATCCTTTCAGTGTTTTTCCATCAATGGCAATGACTTCACCATCCGTTAATTCATGACACGCCTTCATCCATTCTATGAAAGCGTTTTGTAATGCTTTTGTGCTGATAGTTCCCATCACTCTTGCAATAGTATCTGCAGATGGTGATGCTTTACCCGAGAAGCCAAAACGTAATAAAAAATCACGCTGCTTTCGCCCATAATCACTAATGCCTTTCCAGGTATCATGACCAGACAAAACCGCACAAATCGTTATCAAAATAATATCTGATAACGTATGTTCAACTTTACCTTCTTGGCGAATGTCTCTAATGGAAACGAAATGCATAAATGGACTTTTATCTTCTGTCATTTTTAATCTCCTAAACATTAGGAGACCATTAAATCGTACTGAAAATGATCAACAAATTGATCCTTTATTTTCACTTATTTTAATTAATAAATATGGCATAACGCACGATTTTAAGCCATAAGTGACAACTTAATCATTAAATTGCTAGCCCAGGCGTAGCGCGGATCTTCATGCGTTTTCCCTGATAAATATGGCATAACGCACGATTTTAAGCCATAAGTGACAACTTAATCATTAAATTGCTAGCCCAGGCGTAGCGCGGATCTTCATGCGTTTTCCCTGGTCCTTCTTTGGCTCACGCTCTAAACGCCTGATTGCAGTTGATCATTTCCACGTGGCAAAAGTGCTCACCAAAGCTGTTGACGATGTTCGCAAGCAAGAGGTTAACCGTCTACCGCCATACCTTAAACGAGAGTGCTACAGAACGCGTTATGGCTGGCTCAAGAGAAATAGAAACCTCACAGGTCGCCTGAGGGAGCGTATAAACAAATTGGCCAAGCTCATGATAGATACAAGCCTTAGCTGGTTGCTCAAAGAGCAAGCAAGACTAATCTGGTACGGAGGTTCGATCAGAAGCGCAAGGAATCAATGGCTAGAGTGGCTTGCTTTAGTTAAGGCAAGTGGAATTAAACCATTGATGACAGCAGCGGCGACAGTGAAAAAGCACTTACCAGTAATCCTTAATGCAATGCGGCTGAAGGCATCGAATGGCCTGGCGGAAGCTATAAATGCCAAAATCCAGTACATGAAGCTTAGAGCCAAAGGGTTTAGAAACAAACAACGGTTCAAGACAGCGATACTGTTCTATTTTGGGGGGCTTGATATGACTTTCCACCATGAACGATGAAGAGCCGTAAATATACAGCTTTTGCAGTTAAAGGAATGCGCTTTAACACCCACGCTACCGCCATTGGTTGGCGGCGTCCAAAAGGCCTTATAGGGCAGTTTTTCGTGGGCTAGATTATCAGACGCTGGGTAATGTGTTTAGGCAAAGGGGTCTAAAATGTTGGCGCGGTCAGGGTTGGGGATTTGTAGGGGGGTTAAACGCAAAAAAGCCGCTGACTGAGCAGCGGCTTTTCGGTATGTGGCGGAGAGATAGGGATTTGAACCCTAGAAGGGCTATTAACCCTTGCCGGTTTTCAAGACCGGTGCTTTCAACCACTCAGCCATCTCTCCGGAACGCGGCGTATATTATTGGGTTCGTTGTGGCTTGTAAACCCTTTATTTGCCGCTTTTTGTCTGCTCGCTCAATCAATGATCAGCTTGGCGAACATGCTAGCAAAAAGCGATTAGCTTACCGCCAATCGCCCTGCTTTTAACTGAGACACGTTAGCTGAGTCTCTTTGCTGCGCAGTGTTTATAGCGCGATAAAAATACCCGCCAGTGCCGCACTCATTAGGTTGGCAAAGGTGGCGGCAATCACTGCGCGTACGCCAAGGCTTGCTACATCTTTGCGGCGTTCGGGCACCATGGCACCAATCGAGCCAAGTTGAATGGCAATTGAGCCAATGTTGGCGAAGCCACACAAGGCAAAGGTCACAATCACCTGGCTTTGCACAGACAAGTTCGCTTTGATATCGGCAAAGGATAAGAAGGCGACAAACTCATTGAGTGCGATTTTCTGCCCTAATAGGTTGCCGACGGCAAACACTTCATGCACCGGCACCCCAGTAAGCAATGCCAAGGGTGAGAATAAATAGCCGAACAGGCTTTCTAGGCTTAAGCCTTCTAAATCAAGCAGCTCGCCAATGCTCCCGAGCCCGGCGTTTAGCATCGCAATCACACTGATAAAGGCCACCAGCATAGTACCCACGGCCACCGCGACTTTCATGCCGTTCATCGCGCCACTGGCCAAGGCATCAATCGCGTTCGCTTGGTCGCTATCGCTGATCTCCACCTGGTTTTGCTCAGCCGGTGTTTCCGTCTCAGGGACGATGATTTTGGCCATTAATAATCCACCGGGCGCGGCCATAAAGCTCGCGGCAATCAGGTATTTCAAATCCACGCCCATGGCGGCATATCCACCAAGTACACTGCCGGCCACTGAGGCCATGCCGCCGACCATTACGGCGAAGAGTTCAGAGCGAGTCATTTTGCTAAGAAAAGGGCGAACTACCAAAGGAGATTCGCCCTGAGAAAGAAAGATGTTGCTGGTTGCCACCAGAGACTCTGCGCGGCTGGTGCCGAGTAATCGCTGTATGCCGCCGCCGAGGAGTTTGATAACCCACTGCATAATGCCGAGATGATAAAGGAGAGAAATCAGCGCACTGATAAAAATGATTAACGGCAGTACTTTAACAGCGAAAATAAATCCATCGTTCGCCAGAGGTCCAAACACAAACTCGATGCCTTCGTTGGCAAAGGAGAGCAGCTTCGCCGCGCCATTACTCATTGCCCCTAGCATGGCTTGACCAAAGGGAATATAGAGCACCAGGGCAGCAAACCCAGCTTGCAGGCCAAACGCGCCTAGCACTGTTCGCCAGTTGATCGCTTTGCGGTTGGAGGAAAATGCGCACGCGCATAGAAACAGAGCGACCAGACCTGCCGCACTATAGAGGAGTTGCATAAATAGATTACCTTGCCGTTGTGTTGCACTTGCGGTACGGATGAGTACGACACGCTGCCGGGGTGGCAAGAGGTTCCATCATGCGTTACATCGTACCGCGGGTTCGGTGAAGGTGGGCCCGACCTTGGACGCTTTTTCTTCAGCCGCAAATCGCGACACAGTCACTCTTTGGCTATCGCTGCGCAAAGAGCACATGTTGGGCGAGCATTCTAGTGTGATTAAACTCTCATTTCCAGCAGAATTTGACGCTCGATCACACTTATTGAGTGGTTATAGAGGGTTGCAAACTGTCTTTTTGGCTGTGTCTTGTCTCTCAGACAATGGTCGGATGTTTATCCCTCTCTTTTTGTGTCACCTTGGTGGTGTCTATCATTCACACCCTGCATCACGCCTGCGCTTAACAAATTTGGCAAGATTGGTTGACACGTTTGGCTCATATGATATTCATGGGTGGCTATTGACAAAATCATTGAAGGTAAAGCGATAAAAATAAGCCTCAATGGAAAAACAAAAGCAATAGCGCTAAAAAACATAAAACAAAGCAAACACAACAACGCAACCACAATAAAGGAAACACACATGCAAACCGTCTCTTCGCATCAGGCAGGATCTAGCTTGTCGGTGATGCAACGTCTACGCGCATTGGGGCCAGGTATCATGATGGCCGCGGCAGCTGTAGGCGGCTCTCACCTTGTTGCCTCGACCAAAGCCGGAGCCATTTATGGCTGGCAACTCGCGGCATTGATCCTGCTCGTTAACTTGTTTAAATACCCCTTTTTTCGAGCAGGCGTACAATACACCGCGGGAACCGGTGAAACCTTGGTCGAAGGCTATGCGCGTTTAGGTCGGCCTTATTTGTGGCTGTTTGTCGCGTTAAGTGCGGTCTCTGGGGTGATTAACACCGCGGCCTTGACCTTATTTAGTGCCAGCTTGCTCAGCTATTTTGTGCCGTTTGATCTCTCACTGACGGTGCTCTCGAGCATTATTGTGGCCACCTGCTTAGTCATCTTGATTGCGGGGCATTACAAAGCGCTGGATACCTTATCAAAAGTGATCATGGCGACGCTGACATGCGCCACCTTAGTGGCGGTGACGATTGCCGTGGGGAATCCTGTCGCGGTTGAACCCAACTTCAATGCGCCCTCGATTTGGTCTGTCGCCGCCATCGGCTTTATCGTGGTGACCATGGGTTGGATGCCCGCTCCGATTGAAATATCTAGCATCACCTCGGTGTGGCTCAAGCGTAAAGCGCAATCTGAGCCGATTAACGCCAAAGCGGCGCTGTTTGATTTTAACGTCGGTTACATCGGTACCGCGCTGTTGGCGATTGTGTTCTTATCACTCGGTGCCTTGCTTCTGCACGGCAGCGGGGTGGAGTTAAAGCAATCGGGTATCGGCTTTTCGCATCAGTTAGTGGGCCTGTACGCCGCCACCATTGGTGAATGGTCGCGCTATTTGATTGCCGTGGTCGCCTTTTTCTGTATTTTCGGCAGCACCATTACCGTGATTGATGGCTATGCGCGGGTCGTATCAGAATCACAACGCTTGTTGCGTGAACAAACAGAAGCCGAGGCGCACCCGGGCATCGCACAAGGTTGGATGATGCTGATCTCGGTGTTGGCACTGGCGATTGTGGCGTTTTGGACCGGCGCACTGCTGACCATGCTTGATTTCGCCATGGTGGCGGCATTTGTCACCACGCCCTTTTTCGCTCTGTTGAACTATATTTTGGTGACCAAGCACCGCTTGCCGCCTGAAGTGACCATGAGCAAAGCGATGCGTGCGCTAGCCATTACTGGATTAGTGTATTTATTCGGCTTTTTGGCGGTGTTCGTCTGGTGGAAGTGGTTGATGTAACAAAGTTTACCTTGTTCGCGCTTAAAGGGCTGGGTTAACATCCTTTTACAACTTCACCATCGGTGTTGAGCGCGGATAAGGTATTATTGACCTTATAAAAGCCAGTCGTGGTTTAGGTTAAGGACGTGGGTGGCTTGAAAAAGTGAACGACTGCCCACATAACTGTCGTATATAAAAATGGATTGTTAACCCAACCGGGAGAACGTTATGAACGATCGTATCGTTTCGCACAGCCAGTCACAGCAGAGTGCGTTATCTACAAACAAAGTGCTACGTAATACGTATGCACTGCTATCGATGACACTGATCACCAGTGCTATCGCGGCCTTTATCGCTATCGCTGTCGGCATCGGCCCAATGATGTCGCTAGGTATGACCCTAGGTGCGTTGGCGATCGTGTTCTTTGTGCTACCACGCACCATGAACTCCTCCGCCGGTATTGTATGGACCTTCGTGTTCACCGGCTTACTGGGTGCCTCACTCGGTCCAACCTTGACCTACTACCTGAGCCTGTCTAGCGGCCCAGGGATTGTCATGCAGGCGTTGGCGACCACAGGTATGGTGTTCTTAGGCCTATCGGCGTATGCCATTACCTCTAAGAAAGACTTCTCTTTCATGGGTGGTTTCTTGGTCGCGGGTGTGATTGCTCTACTGGTGGCGATGGTCGCGAACATCTTCTTGCAGATCCCAGCGCTGAGCTTGGCAATCAGCACCATCGCGGTACTGATTTTCTCAGCCTTCATTCTGTATGACACCAGCAACATCATTAATGGCGGCGAGACTAACTACATTCGCGCCACCGTGTCGCTGTACTTGAACATCTTCAACATCTTCGTTCATATGCTGAGCATTCTTGGCTTTATGAACGACGACTAAGCCTCGTGCTTTAAACCGTAAGTCACAAAGAGCCGGCATGCGCCGGCTTTTTTTATGGCTGCTTTTTTAGCCCTAAAAGCGTGTGATTGAATGGCGCACCCACTCAGTGAAGCGCGCCACATCAGGCACAGTGAACGCCAGTTGCACTCGCCCGCCCTGCTCGCTATGCTTTGCAGCCTCAATCAAAGCGATAACGTCCGGTCAGATGACGAACAAAGGTAAAAGTATGCTGGTGTATGAAGGTGAAACCATTGCGACGGATGCGCAAGGGTATTTAAAAAATGTGGATGATTGGCACGAAGCCCTGGTACCGCTGCTTGCCGAACAAGAAAACATTGCGCTGACCGAAGCCCATTGGGAAGTGATTCACTTCGTCCGCCATTTCTATCAAGAGTACAACACCTCACCGGCGGTGCGTTTGTTGGTTAAATCGATGGAAAAAGAATACGGCCCAGAGAAAGGTAACAGCAAATACTTGTTTAAGCTGTTCCCTAAAGGCCCGGCAAAACAGGCCACCAAGCTGGCAGGCTTACCCAAGCCCGCGAAATGCCTCTAGTCACCGAGGCCGATAGCTCAAGCGCCGCCACACCTTCGCGGCGCATGTAACGATTGGCTCTAGGCTCTCTTCTATTGAGACCTGTTATTAAGGCGCTACAAGATGGCAAAGCCATCAACGGCGCGCCATTCCGCGTCCTCTTGATCAACCTGATCGACGCCCGCCGTCGGTGGCCCTTTATCTAACCACGCCATTAACGAATCCACTGACTCTTCGCGTCCACAAGCCAATACCTCAACGCGACCATCCGGCAGGTTCTTCGCGTATCCGGTTAATGAGAGCTTCAACGCCTCATGGGCGGTGTGATAACGAAAGCCAACCCCCTGAACGTGACCTGTGACATAGGCTTTGACACATTTTTGAGACATCTGTCACCTCTCCTATATTCCCATTGCAAAACGACACCTGTATAACGCTACATGAGACAAGTCGTTTGACAGGATGGCGTCATGAAAGAAGTTGCGTTTCGATGGATTGATAAATATTTTATCCACCTTCGGCTACAAGAAAAATTTTACCTTATCTTTTTCCTCCCCTTGCTCGCAATGGTTGTGATTGCGCTTACCTTGGATGCCGCCTCGGATACCCGTGTGGCACACAAGATGGAAGCGGAAGGCCAAGCCATTCAAGCCATGGTTGATAAATACGACCTCCCGAAAGGCGAGGTACAAACCCTGCTCAATAACCAGCAAACCGGTTTTACGTTCAATGGTAATGAGCTTGTCTATCAACTTGACGGCTCACTGTTTAGCCATATGAGCGCCACCGACTGGAGCCTACTGATCGGTATGGTTCTGGTGATTGCAGTACTGATTTACTACATCATGACCTTTATTGGCGGTGCGATGTACACCATGAACCAAGCCTTATTAAAGCTAGCAGATGGTGAGCTGAGCTACCGAATGAACTTTATTCCTGTTCGTGATGAGTTTAGCCAAATTGCCGTCACTATCGATAAAGTGCTTGAGCGCGAGCAAAACTTGGTGAAGGCGATTCAACAAAGCGCTGAAATGATGGATGGCTTGTCAGCAAGCTTGCAGCAGCGTAGCGATGAGAGTGAAGCCTTGGGTGAGAGTCAGCGCCAGTATCTTGATTCACTGGCCAGTGCCACCGAAGAAATGGCAGGCTCGATTCGCGAAGTGGCCAGCCATGCCACGGACACCTCAACCCAAACGCAAGAGGCCACCGAAGCGGCGAACCAAGGACGTCAGCAAGTCCAGCAAACCATGGCCGCGATTAACGGCCTTGCCAGCGAAATTGCCCAAGCGGCGGATAAAGTCAGCGAGCTGAGCAAAAACGCCGAGCAAATTGGCACCGTGGTGACCACCATCAATGGCATCAGTGAACAAACCAACTTGTTGGCGCTGAATGCGGCGATTGAAGCGGCACGTGCCGGTGAACAAGGCCGCGGCTTTGCGGTGGTGGCCGATGAAGTACGTACACTGGCCAGTCGCACCCAAGAGTCAACGGTTGATATTCAGTCTATGATTGAATCACTGCAAGCGCATACCGCGGATCTGCGCCGCGTGATGGAAGGCACGGTTGAAAATGCGTCAGCCAGCGAGGCGGCGGTGCAAGAAATTGATACCGAAATCAGCCAAATCGCTGAGCGCAGTGGCACTATCGCCGATCGCAGCACCGAGATTGCGGCCGCTGCCGAACAGCAAGGCAATGTCGCGGGCACAATTTCACAAGACGTCGAACAGGTACGCAGTCAGTCCACACAAGTGGCACAAATGCTGCGTGATTCTGCCACCGAAGTCAGCGAGCTGGGCGCACAAGCTCATCAGCTGAAAACCTTAGTGGCAGGGCTTCGTACCTAAACGCCTGAGTCTACCCCCCTCACGCTTGTAATCACGCGCCCTTCTCTGGGCGCGTTTTTATTGCAATCCCCCTGACCTTGCTCGACAATACCCGCCCTTTTTTGCTTTGCCTCGTTAGGACACCATCATGACTGCCACTGTGTATCTCGCCAAAGGCCGCGATAAATCTATCAAACGCCGCCACCCCTGGATTTTCTCGCGCGGTATTGCCCGTATTGAAGGAAAGCCAGGTTTAGGTGACACTGTCACTGTCTGCGATCATCAAGGCGAGTTTTTAGGCCTTGGCGCGTTCTCGCCACAATCGCAAATTCGGGTACGCATGTGGTGCTTTGAAAAAACCCCCATCGACAGTGACTTTTTCCTTGCCCGTATTCGTGCGGCAAAACCGCTACGTACCATGCTCGCCGAGCGTGATGGCTTAACCGGTTATCGTCTCTTAGCCGCCGAGTCAGACGGTGTCCCCGGTATTACCGTGGATAAATACGATAACTACTTGGTGTGCCAATTGCTCAGCGCCGGCGCGGATGCCCAGCGTGATAATCTGGTCACCGCCCTACGCACCGAGTTTCCAGAGTGCCATATCTATGAGCGCTCCGATGTGGCCATTCGTAAAAAAGAAGGCCTTAAACCGCGCACTGGCGTTTTACACGGTGAGGAGCCGCCTGCCTCTGTCATCATCGAAGAAAATGGCGTGGCAATTGAGGTTGATATTACCAACGGCCACAAAACCGGTTTTTATCTCGACCAGCGTGATAGTCGCGAACAAGCGGTGAAATACATGGATGGCAAACGGGTCTTAAACTGCTTTTGTTATACGGGCGGCTTTGGCTTGTATGCGCAAAAAGGCAATGCCAAACATGTCACTAATGTTGATGTGTCACAGCCTGCGCTCGACAAAGCGAAAGCCAATGCCGCCCGAAACGGCTTTGACCTCACCCGCGCGGAATTTGTCAATGCCGATGTGTTCAAGCTGCTGCGCACTTATCGCGAACAAGGCGAGCGCTTTGACGTGATTGTGATGGACCCACCTAAGTTTGCCGAGTCGAAATCCCAACTGACCGGCGCATGTCGCGGCTATAAAGATATCAATATGCTCGCCATGCAGCTTCTTAATCCGGGTGGTGTACTGCTCAGCTATTCTTGCTCGGGTTTGATGGATGCGGGCCTGTTCCAAAAGATCCTCGCGGACGCGGCGTTAGATGCCGGTAAGAACGTGCAGTTTATCGAACGCTTTGCGCAAGCGGCGGATCATCCCACTCACAGTGCTTATCCTGAAGGCTTTTACCTGAAAGGGTTTGCCTGCTTGGTGCAATAAGTCGCAAGCAGTATCGCACTTTTGTGTCAGCAGGCGACCTATGTCGTCTTCTGACCTAGACACTTCTGTCTAGCGCCTCTACTGTATTTAGAGAGTCAGCGTTTAGAGAGCCAGCAACAGGAGTGTATGAATGCTCAGTCCCATTAAGCCACAAGATGAAGATCAGCGTTTAAAAAAACTAGAAGAAACGGGCCTGCTAGATACCGAAGACGAAGAGCGCTTTGACCGTATCACTCGCTTAGCAAAACGTTTATTCAACGTCCCGATCGCCCTCGTTAGCTTAATCGACAACGATCGTCAGTGGTTTAAATCCTGCTTTGGCCTGACTGTGCGCGAAACTTCCCGCGATATTTCTTTTTGCGGCCATGCCATTTTGGGCAATCAGCCGTTTGTGGTTCAAGACGCCAGTGCCGATCCACGTTTTGCCGATAACCCTTTGGTGACTGGTGACCCGCATATCCGCTTTTATGCCGGGCACCCGCTTTCTCTTAGTGATGGCACCAATATCGGCACACTCTGTGTTATTGATACCCAGCCAAGACGTTTTAGCCAAGAGGACGTGCGCTTTTTAAAAGATCTGGCGCTACTCGCGGAAAGTGAGTTGTCATCGGCACATACCGCTTACACTGACGACATTACAGGCATTTCTAATCGACGCGGTTTTATGCAACTGGCGAGCCGAGCGGTACAGCATTGCCAGTCAATTAATGCTCCCTATTCATTAGCTTTTTTGGACTTAAATAACTTTAAAGCGATTAATGATACCTACGGCCATGCTGAAGGGGATATCGCGTTATCTCACTTAGCCAACTTGCTGCGCGCCAATATGCGCGAATCGGATGTGTTCGCCCGCTTTGGTGGGGACGAGTTTGTGGTGTTTCTCTATGGTGCGGGTCGTCAAGAAGCGGAGAATGCCCTCGAGCGTTTTGCTGGGGTGGTTGAACGATTTAATCAAATCAACCGGCACACGTATCCTCTCTCATTTAGCCAAGGCATTGCGACCAGCTCAGCCACCTCGCACCGCGGTTTAGATGACTTGTTGGATGAAGCGGATACCAAGATGTATCAACAAAAAATGCGTCAAAAAGCCCACAACGGTGATGAGTCCTAAGCGGTGTAGACGTGTAAACGAATAAAAAACGTGGCACACAAAGGTGCCACGCGTTGTCGATAGTACTCACAGCCTTTGCATCTAGTGTGAAAGCGCCGAGGCGATGGTCTCCAAACTACTCGGATCATCAATCGTCGAGGGCACGTGATAAGCCTCGCCATCCGCCATTTGGCGAATAATGCGACGTAATATTTTCCCTGACCGTGTTTTGGGCAACTTATCGACGATAACCGCTTTTTTAAAGCAAGCGATCGCGCCAATTTGATCCCGCACACGCTGAACTAACTCCTGTTCGATCTCGCCACTCACAGAGACAAAACCATCTTTCAGTACCACCAAGCCGAGCGGCAATTGGCCTTTGAGCTCATCGTGCATGCCCACCACTGCACATTCGGCGACCGCTTCATGGCTACCCAGTACTTCTTCCATTTCTCCGGTCGATAAGCGGTGGCCCGCGACGTTAATCACATCATCTATCCGTCCCATCACAAACACATAGCCATCTTCGTCCATGTAGCCCCCATCACCAGAGACATAGTAACCGGGGAACTGGCTGAGATAGCCGGCTTCAAAGCGATCGTGGTTGCGCCACACCGTGGGCAGGCAGCTGGGCGGCAGGGGACGCTTCACGGCAATATATCCTTGCTGGTTTGGCGCCGCAGGATCGCCCATTTCATCGAGAATACACACCTGATACCCCGGGCTTGGCATGGTTGCCGAGCCAGGCTTGGTCGCAAAACAGGTTAACCCTAATGGATTGCCTGCAATCGCCCAGCCGGTTTCAGTTTGCCACCAGTGATCCACCACGGGTCGCTGGGTCTTTTCTTCTACCCATTCCAATGTCGGTGGGTCAAGCCGCTCGCCGGCCATAAACACCGTGCGTAACGATGTCATCGGATAACGCGCCAGGTGCTCACCGTTTGGATCTTGCTTTTTAATCGCCCGAAAGGCGGTAGGCGCCGAGAACAAGATGCTGACGTTATACTCATCACACACACGCCAAAACGCCCCCGCATCCGGTGTGCCGACGGGTTTGCCTTCAAACATCACCGTGGTGCAGCCGTGTAGCAAAGGGGCATAGACAATATACGAGTGCCCCACTACCCAGCCGACATCCGAAGCGGCCCAAAACACTTCACCGGGTTTGACGTTGTAAATCGCGCTCATGCTGTACTTCATCGCTACCGCATGGCCGCCATTGTCACGCACTACGCCTTTGGGTTTGCCCGTGGTGCCGGAGGTATAAAGGATATACAAAGGATCCGTAGCATTAACGGGCACCGGCGCCGCAGGAGTAGCTTCAGCCAATAGCGCCGCCCAATCAGCATCACGCGGATTGTCTAAATTAGAACGACACATCGCACGTTGATAGACCACCACATGGTCGGGTTTGTAGCGACTGTCCATGATGGCTTGATCAACCATCGGCTTATAGGCCAAGGTTTTCGCGCCCTCAATGCCGCATGAGGCGGTAAGTACCACCTTAGGCTCCGCGTCTTCAATCCTTACCGCCAGCTCGTTCGGGGCAAAGCCACCAAACACCACCGAGTGGATCGCCCCAAGCCGTGCGCAAGCGAGCATGGCCACGGTCGCTTCTGGGATCATGGGCATATAAATCACCACGCGATCCCCCTTTTCAACCCCTAGCCCTGCCAGCATGCCCGCAACTTTCGCCACGTAGTCACGCAGCGCGGCATAGGTGTAGGTGGTTTTTTTGTCGGTGACCGGGGAGTCGTAAATAAGTGCAGTTTGTTCGCCTCGACCTTGCTCGACATGAGCATCAAGCGCCATATACGCGGTGTTCATAGTGCCATCGGCAAACCAGCGCTCAATGCCATTGTCATCTTTGCTAAGAATGGTTTGTGGAAAGGTAAACCAATCGAGCTGTTTGGCCTGCGCCTGCCAAAAACCCTCGGGATCGCGGCTAGCCCAATCCGCATGGTGTTGATAACTGGCTTCTTGCATAAGCGGCTCCTTATCGCCCGCCATGAGCGAGCGATGAGTTAGCAAGCAACGTGTTTAATAACGTGCTTAGTTAATCACAAACAGAGACATAAACGTGTGCACTGGGGTTTTCTCCAGCGCGGCCTGGTCGCTACACAAGGCAGCGATTTTTTCGCTCTGTGCTTGCGGGAACCGGGTCGCCAAGTTAGCGCGGAATTTTTGCTCCAGCACAGGGATCCCTTCTTCGCGACGGCGGCGGTGACCAATTGGGTATTCCACCGCGACTTGTTCAGTACTGCTGCCATCGGTAAAGAAGATTTGGATCGCATTAGCAATCGAGCGCTTGTCGGCTTCAAGGTATTCCGCGCTGTAGCGTGGGTCTTCTTTGATCACCATTTTTTGCCGTAGCGCATCAATACGCGGGTCGGCGTGATGGAAGGCGTCTTCGTAATGCTCGGCCACTAGATTGCCGTATAGCAGTGGCACTGCCACCATGTATTGCAGGCAGTGGTCACGGTCAGCCGGGTTAGCCAACTCCCCTTCTTTAGAAATGATGCGAATGGCCGATTCATGGGTGGTGATTTCAATACGTTCAATCTCATCCACACGGTCTTTCACCTGTGAATGCAGGGTGACCGCCGCTTCCACCGCCGTTTGGGCATGAAACTCTGCTGGGAAGGAAATCTTAAACAACACGTTTTCCATCACGTAGCTGGCAAAGTCTTGTTTGATACTAAAGGGATTACCGTTAAACAGCACATCGTAATAGCCCCACTTGGGTGCGCTGAGTACCGACGGCAAGCCCATTTCACCTTTCATGGTGATCATCGCCAACCGCACCGCGCGGGAGGTGGCATCGCCCGCCGCCCACGATTTGCGTGAACCGGCGTTCGGCGCATGGCGATAAGTGCGCAGCGCACAACCATCTACCCAAGCTTGAGAGACGGCATCAATAATCTGCTCCCGATTACCGCCCAGCATTTTGGTGACCACAGCCGTTGATGCCACGCGCACCAATAAAACGTGATCGAGCCCGACGCGGTTAAAGCTATTCTCAAGGGCAAGCACGCCTTGGATCTCATGGGCTTTGATCATCGCGGTCAATACATCGCGCATGGTAAGCGGCGGTTTGCCTTCGGCCACGGCCACGCGGCTTAAGTAATCGGCGGTGGCCAAAATTCCACCTAGGTTATCGGACGGATGGCCCCACTCCGCGGCGAGCCAAGTATCGTTAAAATCGAGCCAGCGAATAATACAGCCGATGTTAAACGCGGCAGTGACCGGATCAAGCTCGTGGGAGGTGCCCGGCACACGCGCGCCATGGCGCACAGTCGTCCCCGGCACCAGTGGACCCAGGTGTTTGGTACATTCAGGGAAACGTAGCGCCAGCAAGCCGCAGCCAAGGGTATCCATCAAACAGTTACGCGCGGTGTTGTAGGCTTCTGCCGAGGCAATCGGCGTGCTATCGACATAATCAGCAATTTGCACCAATAAGGCATCGGGGTCGGGGCGCTGGTTCAGTTCTACGTTGTTGCTCATGGTCAATTCCTTCTGTGATTTCAATCGGGTGAATGCGCGCTGATTAGGGGCGCTGATCGATTGGTAGCCAATCTTGGTGCTCAGGGCCGTCGTAATCGGCACTGGGGCGAATAATGCGGTTATTAGCGCGCTGCTCAAACACATGCGCCGCCCAGCCCGTCACTCGGCTCATAACAAAAATCGGGGTAAACAATTTGGTCGGGATCCCCATAAAGTGGTAGGCCGATGCGTGATAAAAATCGGCATTGGGGAACAAGCCTTTTTCGCGCTTCATCACCTGCTCAACCCGCTCAGACACGTCATAAAGCCAAGCGTCCGGTGCGTTTTCGGCAAGCTGTTTCGACCAATGCTTAATAAGCGCATTGCGGGGGTCTGATTCACGGTAAATCGCATGGCCAAAGCCCATCACTTTGTCTTTGTTGGCGAGCATTTGCATTAGCCCGGCTTCAGCTTCGTCAGGCGTGCGCCACTGCTCGAGCATCGCCATCGCCGCTTCATTGGCGCCGCCATGCAATGGGCCGCGCAAGCTGCCGATGGCGGCGGTAATGCAAGAGTGCAAATCGGACAAAGTGGACGCACACACACGCGCGGTAAAGGTCGAAGCATTGAACTCATGCTCGGCATACAGCACCAGCGAGCAATGCATCACGGATTCATGCAGTGGCGACGGCGTTTCATCAGTGAGCATTTTGAGGAAGTAACCGCCAATGCTTTTCACCTCCGGCTGATAGGTATCGACTCGTACACCATCATGCGAATAGCGGTACCAATAGCAGATAATGGCCGGTAACATCGCCAACAGCGTATCGGTTTTATCCGCTTGCTCACTAAAGTCGGTTTCTTGATCCAAGTTACCCAGCATCGAGCAACCAGTACGCATCACATCCATGGGGTGCGCATTGGCAGGAATTCGCTCCAGCACGGCCTTTAAGGCGTTAGGCAATCCCCGCTTGCCGACCAAGGTTTCTGTGTAATCGGCGAGCGCTTGGCGATTGGGAAGTTGGCCTTTGAGTAGCAGGTAAGCGACTTCCTCAAATTGGGCGTGATTGGCTAAATCGGTAATGTCGTAACCGCGATAGGTTAATCCAGTACCGGTTTGTCCCACCGTACACAAGGCGGTGGTGCCGGCACTTTGACCACGAAGGCCCGCGCCGGAGATGGCTTTGTCTTTGGGTGCGACGGCGACATTTGTCATGATTGGCTCCTTTCCTTTGATGCCATCAGATTCAACCGCTGCATGAATCCGTGAACGTGGCGATAATTCCAGTGTGGCTTAACCGACGTTTTCACACCGAGGGTGTGCGTCCGTGATCACTCTTTTCCAAATAAGCGATCCAATTGTTGTTCGTAGGCGTGATACCCCAAGAAGTCATAGAGCGCATCACGGGTTTGCATGGTGTCGACCACGTTTTTCTGGTGGCCATCATCCAGCAAGTGTTGATACACATTGAGGGCGGCTTGGTTCATGGCACGAAACGCAGAGAGCGGATACAGCACCATGCTGACCCCGACGCCCGCCAGCTCTTGACTGGTAAACAGTGGGGTTTGACCAAACTCGGTGATATTCGCCAGCACCGGCACCTTTACTTGCTCGACAAAGGCTTGGTACTGCTCGAGTGTTTGCATGGCTTCGGGGAAAATCATGTCCGCCCCTGCTTCTACGTACGCTCTGGCGCGGGCGACAGCACTGTCCATACCTTCCACCGCCAAGGCGTCGGTGCGCGCCATGATCACAAACTCAGGATCGGTGCGCGCATCCACCGCGGCTTTAATGCGGTCGACCATTTCGGCTTGGCTGACAATTTCTTTGTTAGGGCGATGACCGCAGCGCTTTTGCGCCACTTGATCTTCCATATGCACCGCGCCTGCACCGGCTCGCTCCATTTCGCGAATGGTGCGAGCAATATTGAGCGCGCCGCCAAAGCCGGTATCAATATCCACTAGTAAGGGCACGTCGGTTGCTGCGGTGATCCGGCGGACATCTTCCAAAACGTCGTTGAGAGTCGTGATCCCCAAATCCGGTAAGCCATAAGAGGCATTGGCAATTCCACCTCCAGAGAGGTAAATGGCTTGATGCCCCACTCGCTCTGCCATCATGGCGCAATAGGGGTTGATTGTGCCGACGACTTGCAGCGGAATATTGTTGCGCACCGCTTGGCGAAAACGTGCACCTGCACTCATAGTATTCTCCTTGTGAACTCATGGCTTAGCAGATTAGTTAATCGGTAATTTGCTGTTCAATCAGTTGGCGACTGCGCTGAATATGACGACGCATCAGCATTTCGGCCAACTCGGCATCGCGCTCTCGAATTGCCGCCAAAATCTGCATGTGCTCTTGCAATGCTTGCTGGGGGCGAGAATGTGCCCGGGGCGATTGAAAGCGGTACATCCGCAGCAAGTGGTACAACTCACCGCACAACAGGTTGATCAGTTTCTGGTTATGACTGGCTTTGATGATGCAATAATGAAAATCAAAATCGCCTTGTTGGTGAAAGTAGGCCGCCCCCTCCACCCGTTCGATATAGGCATGGTGGGTGTCGAGCACTGCACTTAACTGCTCAATTTCCTCATCAGTGATGTGCGCGCAAGCCAGTCTTGCGGCCATACCTTCTAACGCTTCTCGCACCGCATAAATCTCAGCCAGTTGACGATGCGTGAGAGTCACTACCCTTGCCCCCACATGTGGCACACGCTCTACCAATCCCAGGGCTTCGACCCGCATCATGGCTTCACGCAGTGGCCCTCGGCTGACGCCAAATGCAGCAGCCAACCCCGCTTCCGATACCTTGGTGCCCGCTGGATAAGTGCCGGTGACAATCGCCTCGATAAGTTGCTCGGTCAGACTGGCTGACTTGGTGGGCTCTCGTGACTCAAGCTGCGCCGCTTGCACGCTCTGCTCGAGAAATTGATCATTTGTCGACAATAAAGACATAAAAACCGCCTAAAAACTTCAATAAAGCCAGAATAGAACAATATTGTAGACAATGTGGATTAGACTTTGGTCTGTAGACACCGACTTTTATCGTGATCAAAGCCACAACGTAAATGATAATGTACGCATTGAGTTGTTATTCACTTGTTATCAAACGAGCGTTTGACTCGACCTATCCGAACAACGGCGTATGGTGTAGCGGTCGTTTTAATAGGGATAGAACGCAAATATGGATAGAAATCATTCCAAGCGTGAAAACGCATTAGCGCTACTGATTGGCAGTAGTTTGGTGTCACTCGGCATCTTCTTTTTCAATCAAGTGGGGTTACTGACCGGCGGTACCGCTGGGCTAGCACTCTTTTTACAACGGATCACCGATTTCAGCTTTGGTGAGCTTTTCTTCGTGATCAACCTGCCTTTTTATTGGCTCGCCTACACCCAAATGGGCAAACGCTTCACCATCAGTACCTTGGTTGCGGTCAGCATCGTTTCATTCGGTGCGGATCATCTAAGCGCCGTATTAACTATCAACAGCATTCATCCTGTGTATGCGGCGCTGTTTGGCGGCGGCTTAATTGGCATGGGCATGCTGGTGATGTTCCGCCATCAATGCAGCTTGGGCGGATTTAACACCTTGGCGTTGTTCTTACAGCAACGATTTGGTATTCGCGCTGGGAAAGTACAAATGGCGTTGGATTGCTCGATTGTGGTGTTGTCGCTGATGATCGTTGACCCATGGCTGATAGCCTTATCTGTCGCCGCGGCGATTACCACCAATCTCGTGCTGGCCATGAACCACAAGCCTGGACGCTATCAAGTCCAGCCTCCTTCAACCGCATAATGGCGGTGAGTGTTGAGAGGCGAGTTTTCGCCTCTCTTCCCTCAGGCTCCATCCGCTTACGTCTGGCGTGTTATTCGTGCCATCGTCGCCACTCGCATACCTAAATACGAATCACTCTTACAATTGATTGCCGTACATGCTAAATTTCGCTTTTTTGGCGCCTATCATAAAGGAGTGTTGATGAACGCGGCCGATCCTAGCGTTGATGTGTTACCACTGCCCGCCACGGTTGCACTGTCCCCTTTCCCCGCTGCTTTAGGCTTGTCTGTGATCCCAGATGATGTAGTGGGCACATCACTTCAAGAACAGCTCACGACTGAGCACGGATTGACGCAGTGTTTTTCCGCCGTCAACGCCACCTATGGCGATGCAGATAACCGCGCCCAGGGCACACTTTTTATTGGCGCCTATGCCTATGAATTTTTGCTTCCGGTGCTGGCAAGCTGGCTACAGGCTGGACAGCTTCCCTCGCTGGACTTAGATAACTGGCAAGTTAAATACGAGCCTACCCGTGTCACTAAACCGAACGGCGAAGAGCTCGTTTATCACAAGCCGCATTTTTATCTCAATGCCTTGATTGGTTGGGAACAGCCTGCGGCAAAGGATTGGCAGGCTATTTTACATGGTGCCTTGTTACGGCATTTTTCGCCCATCGTCGACGCGGTGGCGGAGCAAAGTGGCATGCGTGAAGGACCACTTTGGAAAGTGGTTGCCGATTCAATCTGTATTGCCTTTTTGATGGTGGGTAAACATCGTAATTGTGAGCAAGCCGCGCGTGACGCGGCGCTGTCGATCGTCCATCAACGCGGCACCCCACTTTATAGTAAGCGCAGTGGCTTTCACGATGTCACCGTCTACGACCCGAATGACACCCAAACCGTGCTGCAAACCCATAGCTTCCGTCTACGCGGCGGCTGCTGCCGGATCTTTACCGTCGATGATCACAGTTATTGCTCAACCTGCTGCTTTTTAAAGCCTGACGAACAAGCTAAGCGTCTCGCGGAAGTCGCGTGTCAGCGTGAAGGCGTGGCGCTGGACACGCAGCCTCGCTAACTCAGCGCCACATCGACCCAAACAAGACGATGATCGGAGTGAGCACGCGCATTTTCTTGGCCGTTTTTATCACAAATCAGTGGGTAGTCGGCATCATCAGGCGCAGGCCAAAATACGCCGGAGGCTTGCACCGCGAGCTCTCGCGAAGGTAGGACATAATCAAGGCGCAGCCCGCCGTTGTGGGTGGCGATTGCCCGCCCTTTCCCATCGATAAAGCGAAAGGCGTGAGACAGTGCCGCCTCACTTTTTGGCACCTGTGCGCCGACAGCGACCTCAGGATGCACACGCGGATGATTGAGCAAAGCGCCAATGGCTTGCTTATCCCCATCGCCATAGCTCGGATCCGCATTTAAATCGCCAATCACCACAAACGGCGTCTCGGAAGCAAGCCCGCCGTGGACGCCCTTGTCGTCCACCAGCCAATCGGCGTTGTCTAAAAGGCCAATCAGTTGGTGAATTTCATCACTGTTGCGCCGCCAGTTACGCTTTTCCGGTCCATCAAACACGGGCGGTGTGGGATGACAGGCCACCACTTGTATTCGATGTTCGCCAACCCGTATCGGCACTGACACCAAGTTTTTTGAGGCGAGACGCAGCGCCTGTTGTGCTTGTTCGGTGTAATACTTCGCAGGAAGCTGATGGCGAGGCAATTGATGCCACGCAAAGTGCTGCCAAGTGCGAATTGCGGCATCTTCGATAGGATAACGCGATAAAATCACATAGCCAAATTGACCATGATAGTCGCCAAAGCCATGGCATTGCTGGGCACGATTTAAGCGTTGGTGCTCACTGACCGGCACCGTTAATTTTAAGCCTGTATTGGTGGCCGGCAAATAGCGATACGGATAATCAATCGGCGTTTCACCGTGTTGCGATTGAGCCAAATGCCGCTCACAAAATGCGGCGAGCGCACCATCGTCGCCACCGCTGCCCGGATGWTCAAACTCGCAAAGCACCGCCACATCAGGACGCACTCGTTGTAGGGTCGCGGCGAGATTTCTAATTTGTCGGCTGGGGGTGGGCGCTAACATCTGTGCTTTAATGTCACCGGCCTGACGTCCGGCTAGAGACAGGTTGAATTGTGCCAACCTAAGGCTTGAAGGTGCTGTCATGACATCCCGATAATGTGCTGAAAGAACCCCTATTTTAACAAGCTATCGAGGGCGCGACGAATTTGCCGCGCATCTTCTTCTGCTCGATGCGGTGTCGGCCCCAAAGCCTCCATTTCGCGACTAAAATCGCGCCGATCGAGATCGCTGTGCTTTTTTAGCCATTGATTCACCTCCATTAGGGTGAATGAAGGACGCATGTAGCAGGCTTTGTAAAGCCGCCCCATCCAAAACAGATCCCACTGGCTGTCGCACAATACATGTTCAAAGGGGGCAAGGGTTTGGTTAAGGTGCTGGCATACTTCTAACACACTCATCCCTTCACTAAAAAGGCGCTCGCGGGAGATCCCATGAATTCGGGTTTCGGCTTCTTTGTCCCAGTGGTTCCAATGGCCACTGGCGGTGGAAGGGTCAATCAAAAAACTATCACTGTCGCCATTTGGTAACACGTACCCGACCTCTATCGGGTAAGACACTAACGACAAACCGGATGCTTCAAAATCCAGTGTCACCCACATACGCGTACTCCTTGCTCATAAACACTCCTGCATGACTAGGCACTTCCATTGCCTGATTACCTAACTGTAGCCTTTTTGTTGCTACTTGGACGGGTTGTCGCGCTACTTTTGCGTGCTTGATTAACAAGTGGGTGAAAAAATAGATGTTATTTCATCTGCTTGGCTATTTTTTTATTGGTAATGTGATAATTCTGACAAGTGACCGTCGGAGTTTGACCGTTGTACGATATATTTCATCGCCGGATTGATTTAGGCTTCGGTAAATGCTGCATCACGCAGTTTGATAGCAACCACCTTGTTAACGAGGGATGATAGGTATGAAGCAAACGTCTCGCACCATGCTTGCGCGTAAACACGTGGCGTTAGTGGCGCACGATCACTACAAAAACGCCTTGAGCGAGTGGGTACAAGAAAATAAAGAGATACTGAGTCAGCATGAGCTTTATGCTACTGGCACCACGGGGCATATTCTTGCGCGAGAAACCGGATTAAAAATCACTCCGCTTATCAGCGGCCCAATGGGTGGCGATCAGCAACTCGGTGCGATGATTTCTGAACAAAAAATTGATGCGATGATTTTCTTTTGGGATCCGCTCAATGCCGTGCCACACGACCCAGATGTCAAAGCACTACTGCGTGTCAGCACGGTTTGGAACATTCCCGTTGCCACCAATCGCTCAACCGCCCGCTTTCTGATTACCTCCCCGCTGTTCGGGCAAGAGGTGGATGTTCAAATCCCCGATTATCAAGCCTATTTAGACGAGCGTTTGTAGTGCTTGCCCCACGCTGTGAGTCGTTCGCTGACAGTGTGGGTTATACACCTTCTAGAGATACCCTTTGAGCTCCTCAACAAATGATGAGGCATGGCCTTTTTGGTGTACTAGCCACACTTGTTTTTGTGCGCGTGTCAGGGCGACATAAAACAGTCGTCGTTCTTCCGCGTGCTCAATCGGCTCTTCATTTTTTCCCAGTAACGCCTCATCGAGTGAAAGCGAGCGTGGTTTGGCGGGAAATACGCCATCATCCATGCCGAGGATAAACACATAGTGGGCTTCTTGGCCCTTGCTGGCGTGTGCGGTGGTATAGCGAAGCGCCAATGAAGGATACGCATTCTGCCAGCTTTCTAGTGCGTCAGGACGGATGGCATGCGTGCGACCAATCATCATCACACTCACAGCTTGCGCCGCCTTAGCATGCTTTTTCTCTAAGCTTGCCAGTGTCTTTTCTAGCTTATCGTCAGTGATCACCTTGATCGCTTTGGGTGTTTTCGTCGATGCCTTGTCTCGCGCGTAATCTAATTGTTTGCTGAGCTGTTTAGGGTTTTGGCCAATGAATTGTTGTGCCACATCTCCCAAGGTAGACGGGTAGCGATAACAGGTGGTCAGCCAGCAAATTTCACTGTCACCGAAACGCTGTGCAAACTCGGTGGTTAAACTAACATCGGCACCGGCAAAGCGATAAATGGCTTGCCAATCATCCCCCACGGTATACAAGGAGGCGCGTGGTGATTGGGTTTCACTGTCCGTTTTACCGTGACACAGTGCCTCGAGCATCGCCAACCGTGCCGGGGAGATGTCTTGGTATTCATCGACCATCACAAACTGAATAGGCGTGACGAATTTTCGCTGCTGAAACAACTTGGTGGCTTTTGCGATCAAGCCGTCAAAGTCAACAGCGCTCTCCGCTTTTAGCGCCTGTTTGTAGGCTTGGTACAACGGCCAAATCACCGCCAGTTCATTTTTTAACGCACTCTGCTCATCAAAGCTCGCCAATCTATCGGTCAGGGCGCGCTTGGTGGTATTGGCTTGGATCACTCGAGAAAGACGCGACCAAATCCAGGTGTGCAACCGGTTTTCATGGGCACAGGCGCTGAGCTCAGCATTATCATCAAGTGGTAGTGCGTGCTGCTGATGTAATTTGTCCCATGCTTTACGGGTAGAGGACTGTTGCCAGTGTTCGGCGAGTGTTTGGGTCAGCCATGCCGATTTCGCCGTCTCATCACTGGCGAGTGGAGAAATAATCGGCGCCTGTCCTTGGTGTTCAGCAAGTTGCTGGCGGGCAAAACCATGGAAGGTGGTTACATTCACTTCATGGCCCGTTTTGGTCTTAATCCGAGTTTTGAGCTCGGTGGCGGCATCTCGACCAAAGGCAAGCAACAAAAGCTGCTCAGGCTTGGCTTGACCGCTTTCAATCAAGTAGGCGGCGCGTGCTACCAACACGCTGGTTTTACCGCTTCCGGGCCCAGCCACCACCAAGGTATGAGATTCATCAGTCAGCACGGCCTCGCGCTGTCCCGCATTCAAAGGCGACGACTCAACCTGATCAAACCAGGTTTGCCACTGATTAAGCATCGCCGCTTGCCACTGTTGATTGCGGGCTTTCAGCCAGCTTGAATCGGCCTGCAACACAGGCGCTAACGTGGTGGCAAGGCTTTCGTCCAAATTGGCTAAGAATGAGACGGGTATCCCCTCGCCTTCCAGCTTATTCAATACTGTTTGCTGCGCGGTGCGTAATTGTGTGACACGTGCATAACCGGGCGCATTCACCAGTGCATCAAGCTCAGCCAGTAAACTGGGGCGTATCATTGCCAGCCGTTTTTGATAACGGGCGATATAGGCTTGATAGTGGCGATAGATAGTTTGTCCCGCCTGTTGGGCGTGATCCCATGGCAAGCCAAAGACCTCGAATGGCAGTGGGTCGCCCTCATCGGTATAACCGGTCAGGGAAATCGTCCCCCACAGCAACCCACGCGATACCGTTAGCTGCCCATCCCATGCCGAGAAAGGAATGTATTGTCGATGATGACGAGATTCGAGCAGTAAGCCATCATCTTCAAGCTGCAAGCTATAATGATCGCCGTAAACAAGCCATTGTGCCCAGCGATTGGCTGTAAGTTTCATATCTCAACGTTATTCAGCGAATAGCGCACGCGTTGTGCCCTAAAAAGATGCTTGGCATGCTACTTCTCAAGGCTTGATAAATCAATTCACTAGCGAGATGCCACTGCCTACGCACTGCGCTGACAACGCGAAATTGACCTGCCGCAACCATTTTCTTAATCCATGACAAAATACCCGATTGAGGCTTAGTTTCTGGTCCCGTTTCTGCTATCTTGCCAGCATTGTTGGCCGATCACCGTTATTTATGTCTCTTTCTCTGCCACGTTTACCTTTCCTGCCGCTCGCCGTGCGTGAGTATTGGGCGAACCATCGTATTAATGACAGCATTCGCGTCCTTATCGCCCTAATGGGGGTAGCGCTTTATGCGGGGTATGCAGACCGTACGGATATTGTCACACCGCTGGTGTTGGGCGTGATTGCCTCGGCGTTGGCAGAAGTGGATGACCACTTTTGGGGGCGGATACGAGCACTTGGCGTCACACTCGTTTGCTTCACGGTCGCCGCCTTTTCTGTCGAACTGCTTTACGACACGCCTTGGTTATTTGCCATTGGTCTCACACTATCGAGTTTCGGTTTTATCATGCTGGGTGCGATCGGTGAGCGCTATGGCACCATTGCCTTTGCCTCTTTGCTTCTCGCGGTTTATACCATGCTGGGAATGGAGCAAGGCAGTGATATGTGGTTGCAACCTATGATGCTGCTGTCAGGCGCACTCTGGTATGGGCTGCTATCGCTAGTATGGATCCTCATTTGGCCTCACCGCCCTGTGCAGCACCGGCTCGCGGCGGTTTTTCGTCAAACGGCGACGTACATGGAAACCAAATCCCGTTTATTTCATCCGGTGGCTGAATTGGTTCCGCAGCCGACGCGTATCGCCGCCGCTAACCAAAATGCCCAAGTGGTGGCGGCGCTAAACCAAGCAAAAGCGTCATTGCTGACACGCGCGCGCCGTGGCCGACTCACACAGCGGCATCAAACCTTGCTACAAACCTATTTCATTGCCCAAGATATTCACGAGCGTGTCAGTTCATCCCATTATCGTTACCAAGATCTGGCGGCGCATTTTTTCCATTCCGATATCCTCTTTCGCTTTGAAGCCTTATTAAACGCGCAAGCTCAAGCCTGCCGGGATGTCGCTCAAGCCATGTCAATCGGTACACACTACCGGCATCCGAAAACAGGCCAGCAAGCCCTCATGGCAATCAAACAATCGATGGCCTATTTATCCGCACAAGAGGAACAAGACAGCACTCGCCTCGCACTGCTGCAGCAACTCGATTTTCTCTACAAAAACTTGGAAACAGTAGAACAACAACTCGCCAGCTTGAGCCACTTAGCCAGCACGGACAATCTGCAAGAAAGTGAACTGGCCGACCCTGATGCACACTCGTTGGGGGAAATGGCTTACCGCATTCGTCGACAGCTCACGGTCAAATCATTGCGGTTTCGTCATGCTGTTCGCCTATCTTTATCGTTATTGACCGGCTACGCCCTGATCCAAGGGCTTTCGCTAGAGCACGGTTTTTGGATTTTGATGACCATTCAGTTCGTGTGCCAAACCAACTATTCAGCCACCCGCAGTAAGCTTAAAGAGAGAGTATTGGGCACCGTCGCCGGTCTACTCTTGGGCGTACCGGCGCTCTATCTCTTTCCAGATCCCAGCAGTCAACTGGCGTTGATGGTGATCACCGGTGTGCTCTTTTTCGCATTTCGCACCGTGCAATACACCCTCGCAACCTTGTTTATTACGCTGTTGGTATTAATGTGCTTTAGCCAATTCGGCCAAGGCTTCGCTGTTATTCTTCCCCGCCTTGGCGATACCGTCATTGGTAGCTTGATTGCCGTCGCGGCCGTCCGTTACGTGTTACCCGACTGGCAAGCACACCGTTTGCGCGGGATCATGACCGAAGCCTTGCAAGCCAATCGAGACTATCTTGCTCATGTGATTGCGCAATACCGCGTCGGTAAGCGCGACAACCTGGCTTATCGTATCGCTCGACGTCACGCCCACAATGCCGATGCCGAGCTCACCACCGCTATCAGTAACATGCTGGTGGAGCCTGGACGCTATCGCACCAATATCGAAGAGACCTTCCGGTTCTTGTGTTTAAACAACGCAATGTTGAGCTATATTTCGGCCCTCGGCGCGCACCGTAGTCGCATGGATGATGAAGTTAATCACCAAAAAATGGCGCAACTCCATCGTGAGATTCATCAATCACTTAACACACTGACTGAGCGTTTGGGTCAAGCATTGCCAGCAGAGTTACCCACCCAAGTACCATCCACTGGCACCAAGACACCCGCAGGCGAGCCTGTGAGCATTGATGAGCACCACGCCAATGACGCTACCGCATCGCAATCACCTTCGTATGCGCCTGTTGATAACGCGCCGCTAAGCATGGTGCTGCAACAGCTACACTTAATTCGACGCATGTTGCCTGAGCTCAATAGTTTGACAGAAACACTGCGCCAGCAAGCACTTAAGCAAAGTCGCGCCTAAAAGGAAGAAAAGCGGTTACACAGGGTTAGCTCGGCACTGTCACGTAAAAGGCGCGGTTATTGCTGAGTTAACAGGACGGTTATCACGTCAGCGCTGTGTAAAATTACACTTATTTACGCAGCGAATGGTTGAAAGCCTGACCGTGAGGCCGGATATTAATAGTTACGCCACCTGTTGAGGCTGGCAACTATACTGATAATTAAGCGGCCTAATGCCGCCTCGTAGCCCGCCTGGAGCAATTATGGCTATTCATGTAGGAATCATCGACTCTGACCCCGTCCGTCTCGTCACCCCTGTTTTACATCAGCAATTGCCTGTGAGTAAGCTGATACTCATTGGCACACTGGAGCAAGATCTGGAGTTTGAGCGTTTAACACGTGTGCTGGCACCCAAGGGGATTGAAACCGAGTTTTTTGAAATCTCGGACGACATCAATATTCGTGAAGTAAAAAGCCAAGTGAAACAACTGGCAGAACAGCTCAGCAGCGCTTCTGAAGACATCCTTTTTAATGCGAGCTGTGGCCTGCGCCACCAATTACTCTCCGCTTATGAAGTATTTCGTACCTATCAGTGGCCCAGCTATGTAATTGAGCCCTATAGCGACGAGCTTTGTTGGCTGTACCCTGACGGCCTCCCCCAGCAACAAGTGGAAGACCATATTAGTCTCACTGAGTATTTAACGATTTTCGGCGCACGCTGTGAGCACCAAGATGACCAAGTCACAGGTTGTTTAACCAATGACATTTACCGGTTAGGAGAAAAGTGGGCCAGCAATGCCTATGAGCTCGGTCCAGGCCTAGCCACTTTGAACTACCTCGCAACCACGTGTCGTAAAGAGCAACGTTTAGACGTCGCGCTTAGTGAAAAGCAGCAAGGTTATCGCGAGCTTGGTATTCTTCTCGATGACCTCTCGGATGCCGGCTTAGCCAGTTATGAGCAAGGGGTGCTGACATTTAGCTGTGAAGAAGCGCGACGTTTTGCCAACGGGGAGTGGCTAGAAAGCTACGTGCACCACACTGTCACGTCCATCCAACAGGAGCTTCCCACCATCCAAGACAGTGCCCTCTCTTTACAGGTATATCGCCAAATTGGTGAGCGCGAGGTGCGCAATGAATTAGATGTCGCCATGGTGGTGAATAACAAGCTGCATATTATTGAATGCAAAACCAAAGGCATGTCGAGCGACGGCGACGATACCCTATACAAGCTGGAGTCCTTGCGTGATTTGCTCGGAGGGCTGCAGGCGCGCGCGATGTTGGTGAGCTTCCGTCCATTAAGGCATCACGATATTACCCGTGCCACCGATTTAGGCTTAGCCTTGATTGGCCCGGATCAACTGGCCAACCTGCGTACTCATCTTTATGACTGGTTTATCGCAGCGGGCGGGACGATTGAGGTAAGAACGAGCTAATCGCTTGCGCGAAGCAATAGGACAGGTTCGCTAAACGGTCGGCAATAAAAAAACGCGGTGCCCGAGGGCACCGCGTTTGGGTAGGATAACGAAGTCTCGCTTATGACAGAAGCTTACGTGCAGCCTCTACCACGACTTTAATCGAGCGCGCTTCCGTCTCTTTCAAGGTTGCATGATCTGGGGTCTCTTTTTGTGTGCGGTTGATAATCACGCCCGCCACACAACCCGCTCGCAGGCCGGAGCTCGCACACATGGTCAGCAATGTGGCTGATTCCATCTCAAAGTTCAGCACACCCATGTCCTGCCATTCTTGCATTGAACCTTGGAAACGACGCACAACACGGCCGCTAAAGGTATCGTAACGCTCTTGACCTGGGTAGAAGGTATCACTGGATGCCGTCACGCCAGTGTGAACCGTCGCACCATCTTCATCAACGGCGGCCTTCATGGCCGTGGCGACGTCAAAATCGGCCACCGCAGGAAACTCCATTGGTGCAAAGTGCGTGCTCGCACCGTCAAGGCGTACAGAGCCGGTGGTCACAATCATGTCACCGACATTAATGTCAGGCTGAATCGCCCCCGTCGTGCCCACACGCAAGAAGGTGCCAACGCCAAGTTGTGCCAACTCCTCAACCGCAATAGAGGTCGATGGGCCACCGATACCCGTTGAGCAAACCACCACAGGTTTGCCATCAAGCCAACCGAGGTACAAGGTATACTCACGCTGTGAGGCGAGAAACGTGGGTTTTTCCATCAAGTTAGCAATTTTTTCTACGCGCGCAGGGTCGCCAGGAATAATCGCCGTGGTTGCGCCTTGAAGATCCGCTTTTGTTACGCCAAGGTGAAATACAGGGGTATCAGACATCATTCGTCTCCTCGCTGGATGGTATCATCCGCATTAGAATCAATGTGATGCCTACGTGAGCAGGCATCAACGCGTTATTGGTTATGTGGTTAGGATACCCAAATTTTACGCCTTTTGTGTGACCACCATCGACCTATTACCATATTGAATATTACAGATTTCAGAATTTAGAGATCGTTATCACTTTATAAAGGCAAAAGCAGACAGCCTTTGCCCTGGTTTTTAGCGCGGGTCACGAAGTAAGCGTAGCGCATTCAGCGTGACTAACGCCGTGGCCCCGCTATCAGCCAGCACCGCGACCCAAAGTCCTGTGATACCGAGTACACTCGTCACCAAAAACACCCCTTTAAGCCCTAATGCGATCGTAATGTTTTGCCGTACATTTGC
Source organism: Salinivibrio sp. ML290 (assembly GCF_001995695.1). Classification (NCBI taxonomy): domain Bacteria; kingdom Pseudomonadati; phylum Pseudomonadota; class Gammaproteobacteria; order Vibrionales; family Vibrionaceae; genus Salinivibrio; species Salinivibrio sp. ML290. The sequence goes on from NZ_MUEY01000003.1 coordinate 279,538, forward strand.
TTGGGTCGCTCGCGCCAGTTGCAGTACTCTTGGTAACTCGACCAGCCGGTTATGACTCAATGCCGCCTCAGCCGTTTCTAACGCCACATCGGTACCACTTCCCATCGCAACACCCACGTGAGACGCTTTCATGGCCGGTGCGTCATTAATGCCATCGCCAACCATGGCGATACGATATTGCTCCGCCAGCGCTTCTACCGCCTCAACCTTGTTCTCCGGCAGTAGCCCCGCGCGGTAATCAATATCCAGTTCGCGGGCAATTTCAGCGGCTGAGGTCGGGTTATCGCCGGTCAACATCACAGGCTGGATACCCATAGCGCGCAATTGCTCGATGGCTTCTCGCGCATCATGTCGCAGTGTATCTCGCCAGCCGATCATCCCTTGTGGTTGCTCGTCAATGAACACAACCGCAACCGTCACCCCGCGCTCGGCCACCGATTGGGCCTCTTGATATTGTGCGTGGTTTAACGTCGACTCTGCCACTTTATCCAATGCAACCAACCTGACTAACTGTCCTTCGACCATGCCTTGCACGCCGCGACCAGCATTCGCTTGAATATGCGAGGCATCCGGTACCGATAGACCACGCTCGGCGCTATACAACACCAAGGATTTCGCCAAGGGGTGGTGGCTGCCACGCTCTATCGCCGTCGCCGCTTGAAGCAGAGCGCTCTTATCACCGTGCCATGCGCGCACATCGGTCACCATGGGTTTACCTTCGGTCAAGGTACCTGTCTTATCCAATGAGACGGCATTGATACTGGCGAGTGTCTCTAACGCTGCTCCACCTTTGATCAAAGCGCCACGGCGTGCCGCGGTGGCAAGCCCCGAAGTAATCGCCGCAGGTGTCGAAATCACGAGCGCACATGGGCAAGCGATCAACAATAGCGCTAACCCTCGGTATAACCATTCTTGCCAGCTGGCGGCAAAGAACAGGGGTGGAATCACCACAACCAGCGCGGCGAGCCCTATCATTGCCGGCGTGTACCAGCGACTGAACTTGTCAATAAATCGCTCAATCGGCGCTTTTTTCGACTCGGCCTGCTCGATGAGACGCAAAATACGGTCAATGGCATTTTCGCCCTGTGCGGATGTCACGGTCAGCTGTACGGTTTTATCAGTTGCCAAGCTGCCCGCCATCACGGTATCGCCCGCGTCGATATCGACGGGAATAGGTTCACCTGTCAGCGCACTTTGGTCGAAACTGGCGGCACCTTCCATCAGTTGTCCATCCGCAGGGAGCCGCTCACCGGCACTGATTTCAATCCGATCACCCGGCTCTAGATCACTGGCCGCGACTGTCTCACGCGAACCATGACGATCAATCCGCGTCACGGTTTCTGGCACTAACGCCATGAGTGACTGGATACCATCACGGGCACGTGTAGAGGCATACCCTTCTAACCGCTCGCCAATAAGAAACAGCACAAGTACCATCRCCGCTTCCGTGGTTTCTCCCAGATACAGGGCCCCGATGGCTGCAATGCTCATTAAGGTTTCTATCGAAAATGGCGATCCTTGGCGGGCAAGCCGAGCCGCTTTAAGCACAATGGGTGCCAGTCCGACTACAGTCGCAGCAGTAAACAACCAATCGGATAAAGAAGCGGACCAATAATCTAGTCCCCAAGCCACCAACATAATGGCCATTAGGCCAAACAGCAGAGCATCATCACGCCATTTCAGCCAGCCAGAAGGCGTAGTGGCGGTTTGATTCAAGGGAACCAGCGGAAAGCCGGCTTTTTTCGCGGCTTGCTGAATCGCAGAGCGAGTATCGGTTGTTGGCGCTTCGTGAGTCAAAGCGACGCGTAGCTTTTCAGTCGCAAACAGCACTTGTGCACTCTCTACACCCGGCGTGGCATGAATCGCCTTTTCAAGTTTGCCAGCACAGCTTGGACAATCCATACCAGTCACCCCCCACTCATGGGTTACAGAGGACCATGACGGGGATGACGCCGAAGATGCATTCTCGCAGGTATCGTTACACGAGGTGTGAGGCCTGTCGGGATCGTCATCGCCCGCACTGCCCTCTCCGTCTTGGTGACTTGCACAGCAGCTCGACGCTTGGCAGCTATTCGTTACCGTCTGCGCAGACTGAGAAACCGTTTGGTGATGTGGCYGATGACAGTGGTGATGTCCACAATGTTTACACATAATCGACTCCTTCTTTGGTCGTTGTGTCATTATCTTGTGGTCAGTATAAGGGTTGGAGCCCACTCCAGAGTCAAGCGCTTATCGAAACAACTCTCATTTGTTTTGCCAAACGCCGCACAACAGCAGGAAAAAGATGCGCCCAGCCATGATGGCTGAGCGCAATGCGCCTATTGGATAATAAAAATATAGCCCTGTAATATTAGGAGGTTAACAATATCGATAAAGAAAGCCCCCACAATCGGCACCACCATAAAGGCTTGGGGCGCGGGGCCGAAGCGATTCACAATTGAGCCCATATTCATTACCGCGGTCGGGGTGGCGCCAAGGCCAAAACCACAATGCCCGCCAGCAATAACGGCCCCTGTATAATTGCTCCCCATCAGCTTGAACGTGACGTAATAACTGAATAAACCGATAACCACCGATTGAATCGCCAAAATAATTAAAAATGGCACCGCTAAGTCGAGAATGTTCCACAGCTTGAGCGTCATCAGCGCCWTCGCTAAAAATAAAGATAGAGAGACGGTCCCTACCATATCCACGGTTTCTGACTCTAGCTTTCTAAGTTTAAAGACCTCTAGCGTATTCGTAACAATCACACCCAAGAATAAAGCATAAACAAAGTCAGGCACCATGAGCCATTCAATATTAAACCCGTTTACCCACTCAGATAAATGGCGAGCCCCCGTAATACAAAGTAGTAAAATAAATAAGACTTCAATGACTTTCTTCGCTGTCACTTTATCTTCTTCATTTTCATTGTAAGTCACAAGCTCGGGATATTTTTCGTGTGTTGTGGTGCCACGCCCATATTCAGACTCAAGCTGATGTTTATTAATCAAACGCTGAGCAACTGGACTACCAATGATACCGCCAATCACGAGGCCGAGTGTTGCCGACGCCATGGCAATTTCGAGGGTACTTTGAATACCATACTCATCGGTTAATATCTGTGCCCAAGCCGCGCCAGTACCATGCCCGCCGGACAGGGTAATAGAGCCAGCTACCAACCCCATCAGAGGATCCAAGCCAAGCATCGACGCAAAACTGACACCAATGGCGTTTTGTATAATGATGTACACAGATGCGATGGCAAGAAACCAAAATACCTTTAAACCACCTTTTACCAATTGTTTATAATTTGCTGCCAGACCAACGGTAGCAAAAAACATCAACATGAACGTATCTTTTAGTGGCAGACTAAACTTAAAATCGATACCGTTGTAATGTAATACAGATATAACACACGCAATAATTAACCCGCCCACAATCGGTTCTGGGATATTAAACTTGCGCAATGCGGGAATTTTTGAATTAACAAAATGGCCTAAAAAAAGGACACCGATGGCAATCAGGAATGATTCTAGCGCACCAATTGAATTGAGTTGATACATATAACCTCTTTGTTTCTCTCACCTCATCCTCCCTGATTGTTTAATTTGACCTTTGTTTTACCTCATTTACGTTCACATTAACGTCAATACGGGTTAGCCACACTTCACGATACTCCAGCATCCTGCTTATCGTTTTGCTGCCGCGCTTGGGCTCTTTTACGCCTCAACCTCGCGATAACTGCCCGCTACCAACGGGCGGCACAATAGCAGAAAAACGCAAAACAAGCACCAACAATCGAACTATATATCGTCATATAGCAAGTAACTACTTAAATAGGCAGGATTAAAATTGACTTACCAGCACATAAGACTGAATGAAAAACAACCACAATTCGTTCGGTTTTTGTACTTGGGCAGCGATAAAGCGCGGCGAGATAGTCGTAAGGTAGGAGGAGAGAGCAAGAGAAGCGACGCGGGTATCAATACTAAAATGGGCGCACCTTACCCCGATTGTAAGGTGCGCAATTAACAAACCTCAAACAGGATGGGTAAGACATTCACCCATTTGCATACTGATGGCTCTCAAGACATCCCGCCGGGTGATAATACCCACCAACTTGCCCTCGTCGACCACGGGGTACAGTTTAGGTTTGGTCGGCGCCATCATTTCAGCCAATTTGATAATGCTATCCTCAGATTCAACCGCTAAGGCATTACTGGTCATGCAATCAGCCACGGCGTGTGAATCTTGACAGTGATAGCTGTCGCGCAATAGCTGTTGCAACATATCTTGCTCAGAAATAAAACCAACCAAACGCTTATTAGCATCCACCACAGGTCCACCGGTCTGCTGACTGCGGAGCAGTTTTTCCAGTGCACTGGAAAGCGGCATATCCGGTGAAAAGGTTACCGGGCGTTTATTCATATAATCTTTAACGGTGATCGACTCCATGTCGCCTCCCTTAATCGTCATGACAATCTGTTGTCCAGTACTTTAAGTGTTGTCGAAGTTGGCGAAATGTCTAAATCACTTTAAACAATTTGTGTTATTGAGCAAACCAATGGATAAATAGCTCGCTCTATAGGTGGGCTACCAGCCGAGTAAACGATAAAGCTCACCGGTTTTTACACTTCGGTGTGCATTCTCGATGGTGCCATCACGAGCCCACTTTTCAACGACAGGCCGAATGATAGCTTGCGCCGTTTGCCAATCTTGCCCTGCTTCTATCTCGTCGAGATACAACAATCTTAGCAGTAAGCCATCCAGCCCAGTCAAAAGCTGCTGTGGCGTGCGGTCATTAAAAATCGATGSAAAAACCCGGTCATCGTCATTAGGCAGTCCCATCACTTGGGTCAACTCTTCCACCACACAGGCCACGAGCTTCCCCTTGGATCGCGCCAAATCAACGGGAATAACGACCGCTGCATAACGAATCGCACCATGCTTATTGACTCTAAAATTGGCAGCACAAACGGCATCTTGTAACGGGGAGACATCCGCATTGGCAAATTGCTTGCGCGCATCATCTAAAAAGCGGTCGTGATTAGTAAACATGATGGTGAGGTTGGCGCGCTGCGGAATGTCGGTGGGGATAAAGTCGATGCCAGTTAGCGTTTCGAGGTGTGAAACGTGATATGTGACAAGATCATCATGCAGCTGGCTCTCGTTGATTGGGTGCGCCACATGATAACGGATCGGGCCTTCCCACTTGCGGACGCCTTGCTCACCTTGCACATACTCACTTTTAAACGCAATACGATAAAACGCGTCGACAATATAATCGGGCGACTGCCAAGCCCGTTGGTTGGCCATTACAGGCGTCACCATTAAGCACAAGGCCAATAACACCATCCGCTGAAAAAGCCGCCAATATGAGTGACTCACAGTATTACTCCCGATATCGAATCCCTTAGCTAGCATAGTCGCGAAAGTGCAACGCTTGAATCATTTTTTTAACAATCCCTAGCGCTGTCTTTTATTTTGTGCATAAAACGTAAAAACCTAATATCAGTTCCATTTTTCTAGACATTTTTTGAACCAAATCCTCATTCTCACCGCTAAAAAACCCCACTAGACGCACACTATGGATAGTAACCAACGATTTTTAACTCGTTGTAGTATGAAGAGGAAACTATGCGTAAAACGCTACTCGCTTTAACCCTTCCATTAGCGATACCTGCTCAGGCTGCCAATGTGGTCGATGCCTCAAGCTTAGATTTGAGCGCGGCATTAAACCATGATCAGTCACGCGCAATGACGGCATCATCGCCAGCACTAAGCTTTCGTGAAAAATCACGCCTACAAGTGGGTAATAAAGCCTTGGTGCGCAAGCAGCAGCTGCATCATGGCGTTCCCGTTTACGGTTATTCGGTGGTCGAAAACACCACCGCACGCGGCTTCGCGCCCAGCGTAAAAGGTGACGTTGTCACTGATATCGAGCAAGATATCGGTGGTACGCTACCGATGATTAATCAGCAGCAGGCCATTGCAATTGCACAAGGTCAAACAAGCCAAGGCAATCGGCATTTTCACCAAGCCGATGCGAACACAGAACTCTTGGTCTGGCTGGATAAACAACAAACAGCGCGCCTAGTCTACAAAGTTGACTACCTTGCCAGCGACAACGGTCACCCTTCGCGTCCGATGAAAATTGTTGATGCTAAGTCTGGCGAGATCCTCGATAGCTGGGAGGGCATCGCGCACCTAGAAGCGGGAGGGCCCGGCGGTAACCAAAAGAGCGGTCGATTTAACTTTGGTCCCAATACCGAACTAGGTAGCTTTCAAGTCAACCGCGACTGCCAAATGGATAGCCCGAATGTGGTGACATTAAACATGAACAACCGCGAATGGGGCGGAGAAGTCCATCAGTTCAATTGCCCACAAAACACCTACCGTCAAGTCAACGGTGCGTATGCGCCGATGAATGATGCGCAGTTTTTTGGCCAGAAAGTATTTGATATGTACCAAGACTGGCTCGGTATACGTCCGATTCGACAAAAGCTCACCATGCGCGTCCACTACGGCCAAGGTTATGGCAATGCTTTTTGGGATGGCAGGCAAATGACCTTTGGCGACGGTAATCGCAGCATGTATCCCCTAACCACTTGGGATGTCATTGCTCACGAAGTGAGCCATGGTTTTACCGAGCAAAACTCAGGGCTTGAGTACCGAGGCATGTCCGGTGGGATGAATGAGTCTTTCTCGGATGTCGCCGCAGCGGCTTTGGGACAGTACGTATTTGGTGAGTTTAACTGGAAAATGGGTGAAGACGTGATGAAACATAGCGAAGCTATGCGTTATTTCATCAACCCAAGCCAAGATGGACGCTCAATTGGTCATGTGAACCGCTATTACTCTGGCATCGATGTGCACTTTAGCTCTGGCATCTTTAACAAAGCTTTCTATCATCTCGCCACCAGCGATCAATGGAATATCAAAAAGGCCTTTAAGGCATTTGCGACAGCAAACCAGCTTTATTGGCGCCCAAACTCCAGCTTCCAGCAAGGCGCGGAAGGCATTTGCGAAGCGGCCAAAGCATTAAACTACCCAGCCGGAGCAGTAAGCCAAGCCTTTGCAGAAGTGGGCATYCAAACCCAAGGTTGCCAAGGAACGGGAGGCAACCCTACGCCAGACCCAGAGCCACAACCTGATCCAGAAATCTTGCCACTGACACTCGATCAGCCCGTGCAAATCCAAGGGCCCGCGGGCACTGGTTACCAGTTCGTGGTACACAATGCGCCTCGCGGCACTGTTTGGCTGCAAACCTATCGTGGTCACGGCGAAGTAGATTTATATGCCGCGGTAGGTCGCCCTGCAACCGTCAATGATAACGACTGCGCCTCAACGAATGCGGGCAACGAAGAGTACTGTGGCTTTAGCCAAATTCAGGGCATGGATCTGTACGTCACTGTCGTGGGGGCGCGTGATTATGCGACCAACGTGTTAGCACGCCTTGACGATCGCGGGGTAGATACCAACCGCTGTACCAATATGCCGACTTGGGGTGGATACAACTATTATCCAGCAGGCGTCACCGTTCAGTATCAAGGGCATCTATTCCAGGCCACGCAAGACAACTGGGGCATAGACCCTTTCACTAACCAATGGGTTTGGCAGTATCAAGGCAGCTGCCAAGGCTAACTTCTCTGCGGCCGACTTTCTCTCGGCCGCTTTWTTTGAGTTAACACCTCCTCACGTTACGCCAAGAGTGTGATCCCCTAGCGATTATTCCTGTCAATGCTTCGCGCAACGTCATCGCGCCGCTCGCATTACGGTTTTATTGCATCTATGTTAATGATTACTGGTGATAATCTAGCAATGTAGAGGCGATAAATGCGACTAACCGCGTTGAGTAATACATGGCAATGGCGCTGTTTGGCCACCGTCTTATTTCTACTCCCCACCCTTACATGGGCAGCGAACACGGACGCGTCTTCGCTCCACACCCTCACCATGTTGATGGGGCTGCTCGGTGGCTTAGCGCTGTTCTTATATGGCATGGAAAAAATGTCTAATGCGCTGAAAAACGCCGCTGGAAGCCGACTCAAATCCTTACTCGCCAAACTCACCACCAACCGTGTCGCCGGTGTTTTAACGGGCGCGGGAGTCACAGCCACCATTCAATCCTCTTCTGTCACCACCGTATTGCTCATCGGTTTCATTTCCGCAGGGTTAATGTCGCTCGCGCAAGCAACTGGGGTGATCATGGGGGCCAATATCGGGACCACCATTACCGCTCAGATTGTGGCCTTTAAAATCACTCAAGCCGCCTATCTGATGGTCGCTATCGGCTTTTTAATTGAATTTACAGCCAAAGCCGATAAAACCAAGCAATACGGTAAAATGCTATTCGGGTTGGGGTTGATCTTCACAGGGATGAATGTGATGAGTGAGGCAATGTCGCCTCTGCGCGATTATCAGCCATTTATTGATGCCATGGCGAAAATGCACAATCCTTTTTTTGCCATTTTACTTGCGGCCTTGTTTACCGCATTAGTGCAGTCTTCATCTGCGACAACCGGGATTGTCATCGTCCTCGCGGGGCAAGGCTTTATCTCGCTTGAAAGCGGGATCGCACTCGCAATGGGCGCCAACGTCGGCACCTGTGTGACCGCCCTCCTCGCCGCTATCGGTAAATCGCGGGAGGCCAAACAAACCGCCAGTGTGCATATTCTGTTTAATATTATCGGGGTGTTGATATGGCTTCCATTGATTAGTGTTTTGAGTGATTGGAGCGTCGCACTGTCGCCGAGCCATCCTGATCTCACGGGCGTTGAACGCTTAGGGGCTGAACTTCCTCGTCAAATTGCCAATGCCAACACCCTATTCAACGTCGTCAATACACTTGTCATGTTGCCGTTTATCGGCGGGTTTGTTTGGCTTGCAAAGAAGATCATCCCTAAAACTCGTAAGCCTGCACCAAGTGAACAACCTATTGTTTCGCCGAAATATCTCTCCAAAGAACTGCTGATGACACCCGATATTGCCATGGATCAAGCCCAGCTCGAGATTGGACGCATCGGACGCCGAGTTTGCAATATGATGAATGCACTCCCGCCTCTCACTTCAAAATTAGCTTCCCAGCAAGAGCGAGAAGCGGCCACTCATGCGTTAGAGAAAATCGATGAGCTTGAGCATCAAGTCGATATTTTGCACGGACATGTGCTTTTTTATCTCGGYCGATTGCGTAAAGAGCCTCTCACACAAGCACAGAGTGACCGACAGATCACCCTAATTAGCATGACCGATCAGCTTGAGAGCATTGCTGATCTGATTGAAGACACCTTGGTGCCCATCATGGATAAATCACTGCATGCTGAGATCGATATCAGTGATGAGATGCGTGAAATCCTTGATAATATTCAAGAAAAAGTCACACATGCGCTGCTAGATAGCGTGAATGCCATTCGACGTGGTGATAATAAACGCGCGAAACAAGTACTGCATACCAAACGTGCGCTTAACGCGCTATTGGATAAAGTGCTTGCCCATCAAGCCGAGCGCTTGGTAGAGCATGACACCAACCGCTTGCAACTTTTTAGTATCGAGATGGAGTGGACCGAATCGCTAAAGCGCGTGTATACAGTGACGAAACGGATCGCCAAACTACACCTGCGAGAAAAAGACCCGCAGTGATACGTCACTAGCAGACTTTAAAAAGAAAACGGAACCAAGCCCTAATTTTTAGGCTTATTAAACCAATAGTGTCGGGAAAATCGTTATAACGGCTCCGCCTAATCATATCTAGGAGCTTGAAATGTATACACTATTTCCTTCCCGACCCAAAACTCTATCGGCACTCATTGCGCTTGCCGCCTTTAGTAGCACCAGTGCATGGGCTGATGCTCAATGTGATATTGCCGATTTAGCGGCCAGTAACACACCGCTCCAAGCCATTATGAGCGCTGAACGCAGTTGCTTTACCAGCTGGTACGACACCACGTCTATTCGATATCACAACGTCTACCAAGAAACCTTTGTAAACAAAGTGACGCAGCGCCTCGCGCAGACCATTGCCAATTATCAAGGGGATGACAGCCAAGCCCGCCAAATTGCTAACTTAGCCGAGTATGTGCGCGCCGCCTACTATGTTCGCTTTTATAGTGATAAAGCGAACGCCGACTTTTCGGACGCACTAGACGACCGCCTTGCTGATGCCATCAACACATTTTTGCGCTCGCCCTACGCAACGGCAAAAGGTAGCGCCCAAACCGATGCCTTGCATGGCTTAACGCTGATGGCCGATAGCATCAAGCGTTTACCGCAAACTTTGGATCTACAAATTCAACTGCTTGAAAATCTCAGGCAAGATCGCCTACATGAACGCCGTTACGTGGATGCACTGAATAACCTTTTCCGTGCCATGGCAGGCCACCAATCACGTCAGGCCTTTTATGACGAGCTTGCTGCCGATCTCTCATTGATTGACCGTCTCTATCAATTCGTGTTGGATAACCCACAACTGTCCAACAGCGAGCACGGTGCACTATTGGTGTCGAATACCGTCCGTGAAATGGGGCGGCTATTGATGGCGCCACAAGCCAGCGTGCGAGATCGTGTGATGAGTCATTATCGCGACCTGTTACCACGTTTCCCACTGGGCGGCAAAAACGACGCGGTTTGGGTAGGCATGGTAGAAATGGTGGATGCTTACGCCCCCGATAAAATGACCGAATTAGGTCTGTCTGACGCCAAAGCGACACTGGAAGCCAAAGTAGTACCTTACCGCCACCAATGTGAAGGCCCGGCGATCATTCGCTCACAAAGCATGACACAAGCCCAATCGCAACAAGCATGCGAAAGCCTGCATCAAAAAGAAGTCGCCTTCCATCAAACCGTGAACTCAGGCTATCAGGCCGTCGCCGATGATCTAAACGACAGTGTTGAAGTCGTGGTATTTGATAACCCGTCCGACTACAAAACCTATTCCTCATTTTTGTTTGGTAACTCGACGGACAATGGCGGCCAATACTTAGAAGGTAACCCTGCCGATCCAGATAACCAAGCTCGTTTTATCGCGTACCGTAATGATAATGGCCAATCGCTTTCCATTTGGAACCTTGAGCACGAGTACGTTCACTATCTGGATGGGCGCTTTAATATGTACGGCGATTTCAACGACGTACTTCGCCACGGTCATACGGTGTGGTGGCTTGAAGGCTTTGCGGAGTATATGGCCCATGGCGATGATTATGCCGACGCCATACGCTTGGGTAAAGAAGGCGGCTATTCACTCAGTGAAGTCTTTGCCACCACTTACCAAGATGATGTTAATCGTGTGTATCGCTGGGGCTATTTGGCGGTACGCTTCTTGTTTGAACAGCATCCAGATGCTGTAGAAACCTTGGTTGAAGCCGGGCGCACCGGGAAATTCGAGCAGTGGGCAAATTTAGTCAAAGACTATGGCCATCGTTATGACCAGGCCTTTGCGCAGTGGCTGAACACTTTGGATAATACCGGTGGCGGTGAACCACCACGTCCAGACCCTGATCCCGAGCCAGAGCAGCCAAAGGTAACAACGCTATCATTGGGACAAACGGTCACCATTAGTGGACAAGCGTACAATGAGCACCTGTATCAGATTGATATTGCCCAGCCTGCCAATGCGCTTACATTTAGCATTGCCGGACAAGGAAACGCGGATCTCTACGTGGCGAAAGGTCGTCAAGCACACTATTACGATTTTGATGCCACCGAGTGGAACCAAACCAGTCATGAAACCGTGACGCTTAATGATGTAGAACCAGGCCGCTATACCTTAAGTGTCACCGGACGTGGAGACTTTACCGATGTCACCGTCGCGGTAAATGCGGAAGGCCAAGTCGATCCCGAGCCAACGCCAGAGCCACAGCCTGAAACACCGGCTGGCACCGATGACTTGCGCCCGGCTCAGCTTAACGTCGCGAGCCCCAATAGCATCAGCGTTTATCAACGTCGTTACCTGTATGCCGATGTGCCTGAAGGCGCAACCAAAGCACAAGTGTGGGTCATGGCGGATGGTGACGCGGGCGATCTGAGCGTATTCGCCGCCGAGGATTACTGGCCAACGCAAGCACAAAATCAAGCCGTTTCAAACGTGCCGGGCAGCAACCAGTATATCGAGGTCGATTTACGTGATCAGCAACGTCTGCACCTGCTGCTCACGGGTGATGGAAGCCGAAGCCAAACCGATGTGCGTGTTTACTTTCGCTGATCGCTAAGCACTAAGCACTAAAAAAATGCTACCAAGCGCCACTGCCGAGTGGCGCTTTTTTGTTCGATTTCCATAGGAGGAGGAAAATAATAGAAAGAGGAAAAACGCTTAAGGAATGATTTCTGTTTTCACGCTCCCACAAACTGAGATAATGCCGTCATGACTGGTCTTGTATCACTGTTCACGAATAATAAGGAGAAACCATGACCGAATGGGAAAAAATGTGCCAAGGACTTGTCTTCGATGACAGTGATGGATCCATTGATATCAGGCGAGACCATGCCACACGAACCTTACTGGCATTCAATCAAACAATAGAGACGACGACAAGGCAGCAACTGCTGCGCGAGTTATTAAGTGCTATCGGCGAAGGTTCGGTGATCCAACCGCCATTCTATTGTGAATTTGGCGAAACCATACAGGTTGGCAGCAATAGCTTAATCAACATGAATGTCACTATGCTCGATGGCGCCCCGATCACTATCGGTGACCATGTGCTGATTGGCCCCAATACCCAGTTTTACACTCCCACCCACTCTCTCGATTATCAAAGCCGCCGCTCGTGGGAGACCTGGTGCAAACCCATCGTGGTGGAAGACGATGTGTGGATTGGCGGCAATGTGGTGATCTGCCAAGGCGTGACGATCGGCGCACGCAGTGTCATTGCAGCAAACGCCGTGGTGAAACAAGACGTGCCACCTGACAGTCTTTACGGTGGCACACCCGCTCACTATATAAAAACGCTCAATGGCAAGTGAGACAGACAAACTAGTCGATATTTCGCCAATGTGTCGGAGGAGTCAGCCCCCAGCGCTCAAATTCTGTGGCGCTATAAATGGCTCTCCCTTTTTTGCCATGAATAACCGAAATTTCCGAGGCTTCTTCACCCGCCAACACGCGGTTGACGTATTTGCCCGCTTGTATACCTTGGGATTCGCCAAATAGCACGACCCCGCCAGCAGTTTGGCCTTTCCCGACCGAAAAGTCCCAAAAGCCAAACAAAGGTGTCTCACTGTTTTCATTAGTCCATGAGAGCACTTTATTGGCATCAACCACTTTGTCCGACTCATTGCGGATAATTTGGTATAAACCAACCACAATCGCGTCGTAATCATCGGATTGCTCTACTGAGTTTTTCCAAGACGAAAACAAGCGGTGATTTTCGATGGTCACATCGATACCCAGCTGTTGTTTCAAATCTTCATATTGGTTGGCGATGTGATCGGTTGCAATCGTCGCCGTGGTGCCCGCATCAAAGAGGATTTTTACCTTCATTTGATCTTTCCCTAATAATTCGCTCATCTCTTTCATACTGCGAGCAAACAAGGGACGCTCCAACACACCAGTGACTCGCGCCGTACCGGCGTATTTCGCCATTAATCGACGTGGATTGGAGTTAATACCTAAAAACACTATATCGATATCTTCGTTTCTCAGTCTCGGCAGCATATGGCTCAACGCATTATCATCTCCAAGAACAACGACCTCGGGGCTAATCTTTTGATAAAGCGCCAACGCTTTATCTGCTTGCGCGTCAAACTGAGACCTGGGTAAGCGCTTAGTATCCATTTCAAAAGTATGTAGCGTCACATCATCGCCAAGCGTACTTTCAAGCCCACGGATATAGCTTTCATCCCAGCCGTATTCTTTATGATAACTCTGAACCAGCAGTACATCGGCAGCCCAAGTGGGTGCAACGCTCATCAAATAGAAGGCCAGGATTTGTAAATAGAGTTTCATTATGGCTCCTTGACGCCGAGTTCAACCTTCTACAACTGTAGAACAAGATTTTGAAGTGAGACGTTCCCCCACCCGCCACATGAAAAAAAGCCGCACCTCTTGGGTGCGGCACGTTTGCTGATTGCCTGCTTTTTCGGCTTACTGAGCGGGTTTAATCGTCAGTTCAGCATTTTCAAATCMGAGTGCGGCCAACTCATCCGAATCAAAGTTGGAAATGAGCTCCACCCCATTTGCGCTATCATGACTTGCCATGGGCGTCGCAGACCGCTTACTGCGCGTTTGACGAGAGGTTTGCGACTTCGCTTGTCCGACTTCGATGGTGCCCGCGTATTGTGACTCTGCATAGAAATCGCCAGATACGTGGGAGTAGAAAGGACGTAAGCTTTTGCCTGTTGCCCATTGCATACTCTGTAGGCCGTATTTCTCAATGGCCCAACTCCAGTCCCACCATTTTACTTCACCTGGGATATAACGATGATGCCACTGATAGGCAATATCGGCAGACGGCTGGCTACTGCGGCCCATGGTGAAGGTATGGTCATGTGTAGGGCGATTGTCTGGATGGGAGTGCCATGCATTGCCGCCCCAGCGCAAGAAACCGTTAAAGTTAACGTCATAACTGATGTCTGCGCCGAAGCGATAAGGATACGAAATGCTTGAGCGATATAACTCAACACGGATAGGGATCTCTGAGTGTGCTGGGACGAAAGGACGTGCTTGCAAGGTCACTTGCTCGCTGCTCGCGCCGCCATTGCTGCTGGCAAAACTTTGGTTTGCCTCAAAAGAAATGGTTAACTTGGTCTCACCCACCAGCGGCCAATCAAAACTGTTTTCAGTTTCCACTTTTTGTGAAAAGCCATAGGTGTTGGTTTTTTCCCAACTGGTGGATTCATCGACTTTAAGATCGACCACAACCTGTTGATCAATATCGGTATTATTCCGTGCTACCGCGGAAACAGTTTTAACTAACTGGCGATCAGACTCGACCACATCACCGTGCCGGAAATCGCTATCATTGAGGGTATAAGCAAAATTATCGACCGTGATAGTGGTCTTATCACTACAACGATAGCCATCACAGCCCCCGTCATTATTACCGCGAATATGCCAYTTATCACCTGAGCGCCAGACGTCCATATCTTCACCGACATAGTCACTGTGGTTGCCACCTACCCATGCATAACCGAGATAATGCGCGAGATAGCTCAGTGGTTTAACAAACTCACTGCGGTTATTCACGAGTGCATACTGGATATCAAGTTCTGTGCCCTCAGGGATGCTTTTGGCAGCATAATGAGGAATTTCGCCCTCATCGTTTTCTGGATAACACCAAGTATCGGCCGTCTGGCCGTATTGCTTGATTTCACCGTTGTATCCACTGCCCATAATGGCCCAATCACCTGCTAGGCCGGAAATCTGCCACTGTCCCATGCGATCCATCAGAAAATGACGATGTGTGCTTGCTTCATCGGCAGTAAGGGGGCGGTAATTCGCGCGGCATTGGTCATCACCTAAGTTATCGAGCACAATTTGATCAGGATAAATATTTGCCTGCGCGAGCCCAGCATAAACCAGTACTGATAGGCTGGACACAGTGAGCGCCGTTACACGTATTGTATTAGCCATTTGACGTATTCCTTATTGAACCTTAAATAAGAGTCATAGTGCGACTGTCATGGTCGTCGCAGCCCTTACCCTTTCATAACGGTTCAATAAAAAATAATGAAAAGCGTTGAAATTAATTCCTCCTAAACTTCATAAAGTTACCGCTAGGCATTCAAAAAAACACCAAATATTCAATGTGATTTTCATTCAATAATAGAAAGGAGGAAGCCGGCGATGAAAATAGAGTTAAGGCTCTATTTTTTGGCCTATCAAGAACATCATGTTTAGGCATGAGAATAAATTTAGTTGTTGCTTATGAATCTAGCGTATTATTTTTCCTGCTGAAGAAATTCATCTATTTTTTGTGTCGCATGAATAATATTGAGCGGAGAGTATCGAATAAAAGTGCTCCGATGGGTCTGCTTTGAAACAAAAAGAAAGGTGGAGTACTTGTGTTTTTTTTCAATATAAACAAGGCAGTTACACTGGCTATGAGTTAAAAATTGCTCTATAGAAAAGCCGAGCTCACTACCGGGCGGGTAAAACACGTAAAGCGCCCCAACACGCTTTTGATTTAACCCTCCTCGCTGAACCCAATCACTCCACCGCCATCCATTCATTTTTCCAACCACAAACACGCTTGTTGCCACGCACAGCAATAGTGTTATCGCAATCAACAAACACTGCCGGTAGAGAGGCACTTTACGCTGAGCCGGACTTGATGGCTGAGGGTGTGAGGATCGCCCTGTTTGAGGGAGGGAAGGTTGAGGTAATGGCGTAACGTCATCCACCTCACTACATGCGGGCTCAGCGGTATGATGAGCGATCATGCCTTGTGTTAATCGGTAGCCATACTTAGGGACCGTGACCACTAATGAAGCGTCTGCACCTATTGCGATCAAGGCGCGCCGCAAAGCACTGACTGATTTAGCCAGCGACGTCTGACCAATGTACTCACTCCCCCAGCTATAACAGATCAGCGTCTGCTTACTGACGGCTTGCGGTGCGTGCTGCAGAAGGCACTCAAGGACAAGCGTCTCGCGAAATCCAATTCGAGTTGACTTGTGATCGTTGTGGAGTTTCCTTGCGACATTGTCGAAATAAATCATAGTTTTTTCTTTTAATAATAAAACAATCAGTTATTTAGTGCGATAAACATCGTTTTATTTAGAAACAAGATCACATTTCAAGAAATGATGTGATTAACCCGTTTATTCATAAAAATATTAACCCCTTAGAATATATGGTTAATACTGGGTTCAGCTGATGTCTCTTCACACAAAATACGGTCATTTACTATACAAAACAAGGGTATGGATAGGGTGCTTTCTTCTTTTTTTCGTTTAAATTTTCTTTTGCTGACCCATTTATTACTATGGCAATGAGTTTATAATCAGCTATAAATACTGAGTGTTTACTCAAAACAGGTTGGCAACAATAATGAAATATATTTATAAAACACTCTTCATCCTCTCTGCATTGTTCTCTGCTGCAAGTTTTGCAGCCATAGGACCCTACAAAGTCGTTTTAATCCATGGCTTTCAACCCGATCAACTACAAAGCCGACCAGATCGTGATCAAGTAGCCGTAGATGGTTCAGACTACTGGCAAAACTACTGGTTACAGCATGCTGATGCCCGTGTCGATTGGCCCGCTCACGAGCGGATCGAAGGAAAGATTGCATCAGACTATCTATGGCCTGCATTAAAAACGCTTTCCGAGCAAAAAACCTGTCTGTCCGGCTGCATTTTAGTGACCCACTCTACCGGCGACTTGGTGGCACGCTACCTGTTAGACAACCAAGCAAACTGGCTGAATAACGCAGGGCTCGAGCCACTCAACATTGTCGGCACCTTTGACTTTGCAGGCGCAGGCGGCGGCGTTGAACTGGCCAACATCGCGGTGAATGTTGCTGAAGGTGGTGGTTGGCTAAATCATGCGATGAAAAAAGCCGTGTCACTGTGGATGGGACAACTCCCCAGCAAAGACAATATCGGCGTACTGAACGACTTGAAAGTGGCAAACGCGCGCCAACTCGCCATGTGGCCTGATAACCGTGTACCGCGTATTCGTTTCGTGGGCAATGGCTCTGACTTCTTAGGGGCGACATCACCCTTTATACCAGGCAGCGACGATGGCGTGGTCGCCGCCCACTCGGCCTGTGGTGCCGCCGATGTCGATGCATTTGATAGTTGTTCAACCGCCATTGAGTTTGATGGCCAATTAGATTATGTCCACAAAGGGGTTCGACGCTTTATGCCCTCACACTACCCGCTATTGATGGGCGATAAGTATAGCCATCTGACTATCTTTAATCCTTGGCATAAAGGCAAAGTAACAGCCACCGATCCTGAGCTTAAGCTCGGCGATCAGTCTCGTATCGCTGTCGAGACCATTGACGAAGATGGCTGGTTTGGTAAGAAGTACCGTTATGTCCGTGATTCAGACCGTGACACCTTGTCGGAGCTGGTTCATGCTCTCCCACAATGATTTCGGACAGGCTGTGACGTGATTAACAAAGCTGCCCTTTCATCGAGATAAGGGCAGCAGGTTGGATTTATTCGCTTTTCTTTCCTGTGGTACCGTGGCTGTAACACATTAATTAGGGATTACTATGACTAGACTGCTGCTCGCAGTAACCTTGGTCGTATCAATGGGAACGACAGCGTATTTATGGCTAGATGCACCAGACACGCTGACACATCAAACGACGACCGAACGTGGCCACACACCTTCGCCCCCGAATATGCGTGAAGCCGCCTCCTCCCTTTCTGATACCACGCGCCACAAAGCACAAGCTCAACCTGCCGAGCCCGATGTGATGAAAACCTCGATGGCGCCGACACTGAGCTACATTGCCGCCGATTATGCAGAACAAATCCAGCACCCCAGCTACTCGATCCCCATTCCATCAAAACAAAGCCCGTATTTACACTGGAATCAACATATCTCGACCCCAATACCAATTCTCGATGGCTCAGTGAAAGCGGCACTAAAGCTCAACCAATACCGCTACTTTTATCCAGAAAATATCCAAGCCTCACTGGTCACCCCTGCCTCTTTTAATCACGCGACTTTGTCGGTCATCGATGTCGAGGCTAATCGGGAATTGACCCACCTCGATGTCACAGATACACAGTGGAGCATTGAGCCCGAAGCCGATTGGCCTGTCGAGCTTCGCCTTAAAGCAGCCCTCAGTTTTGATGGGGGCGACGATGTGCTCACCGCCGACTTTCGTCTTTATCAGCCCATTGCGGAAGTGAAAGGGGTGAAGCCAGTTTTCGGCCGCGGGCCGGATATGGTTATCCCGCTCGTTTTGGATATCGACAAAGGCGGTATTTATCGGGTACGTGCTAATCTATTTACTGCTGACGATCAACCCGTTGCGGTATTAACCAATAAGACACGCCTCAGTGAGGGCGAGCAAACGCTAGAGCTACGCGCTTTTCGAGCCTCGATGCGTGGCTATGGCGATGAATGGCAACTGAAAGACGTGGTGATTGAGCGTATGTCGGGCTATCCCGGTGAGCGGGCACAATTTGGCATCAGCCCACAGGATCATTATTCACTCGGTGTTTTTGACACCGGACAGTTATCCGACGAGCCCTATCAAATGAGTGAGCAAGAGCGAATGCAGTTGGAATTTCTGCAACGTGCAGCTCAGCAATCTTAGTCGCCCATGAAGGCCTCTGACGCTAACCGTTCACTTTGTTCACGTGCGGTATGAATACACCGACGCACACCCTGAGCGGTATTGGTGCGCTGCCACGCGAGTACGACGTGGCTGACTAACGGCATATCTTCAACCGCGACYACTGCGACATGATCGCTCAGCTGTGTGGTCAATGATTCAGGCACTAGGGCAATCCCAAACCCCGCTGACACCATCGCTGTTGCCGAATGCAATTGCGGCGCTAGCGAAGCATTTGATGGTGCCAGTCCTGCTCCTTTTAATGCGTCCACCAAAGCATCATGTAATCCCGGACCAATATCACGCGGAAACAGAATAATCGGATCATCTCCCAAATGTGACAACGTCACGCTTTGCTGCTTAGCAAAGGTATGATTAGCGGGCACCACTAGCTTAAATGGGTCAGGAAAC
Source organism: Salinivibrio sp. ML290 (assembly GCF_001995695.1). Lineage (NCBI taxonomy): Bacteria > Pseudomonadati > Pseudomonadota > Gammaproteobacteria > Vibrionales > Vibrionaceae > Salinivibrio > Salinivibrio sp. ML290. Next base: position 299,163 of record NZ_MUEY01000003.1, read on the forward strand.
AGCGGCGTGTGCGCCACGTGTTCACTGGCATAACACGGCAGGCGAAGAAAGGCGAGATCGACATCCTGCTGGCGCAAGGTTTCCACCAAAGAAGGCATGGGCAGCTCTATTGGTTGAAAATCAATCTCTGGATGGGCTTGCTGTAATCGCCGAACAAGTTCTAACACGGCTTGGCTCACCACTGTCGAGCTGGCAAACCCAAGCCGTAGTTGATTCCGCTCTCCTCGCGCCACTTGTTTGACCCGCTGCACGGCGTGATCCAACTGCGCCAAGATTTTCACCGCATCATCATAAAGCACCTGACCAGCGGGTGTTAACGCCACCCCGCGGGATAAGCGTTCAAATAAAGGCACACCCACCTCTTGCTCTAGCTTCTTAATTTGTTGACTCAGTGGTGGTTGCGCAATGCCCAATTTTTCGGCTGCGCGGGTGAAGTGTCGGCACTCTGCCACCGTTACAAAATACCGTAAATACCTTAGCTCCATGACTCTACCTCTGAGAAGTCGCTGATATTCAGTATTTTACCACGTTTTTTATGTGCCATATCTTTTCGATATCAAAGCCAACCTTTTTTGTATTGGATGCTATCAACGTCAGCTCGCATCATATCTTTAGATTTCATACAACAAACCGTTTGGTTATCAGAACGGTCGTTAAACACGGTTAACGAGGACGCTTTATGAGCACCCAAACCTGCCACTGTGCCGAGCACATTGCGGCCGCCTACGTTGAGCATCACCAACACACTGGAGAGGGTGAAATCTATCAAACCTCCCTGATGAGTGCCTTGATTGATGGCGTCTACGAAGGCGACACCACCATGGCCGATCTCCTCAAACATGGCGACTTCGGCCTCGGCACATTTAACCAACTCGACGGTGAACTCATCGCCTTTGATAAAACCATATTTCAGCTGCGCGGTGATGGCTCGGCGCGTCATGCCGACCCGGATCAAAAGACCCCCTTTGCGGTCATGACCTTCTTCAAGCCAGAGATCAGCCAATCTTTTGATCACCCCATGTCGCGCCAAGAGCTGCATGATGTCATCGATAGCTTGGTGCCAAGCGACAACATTTTTTGTGCGGTTCGTATCGATGGTGCCTTTGAGCATGTACGCACTCGCACTGTGCCCAAACAAACCCCACCGTACAAACCCATGCTTGAGGCCATCGCTGCACAACCTGAGTTTCGCTTTGACCATGTTAATGGCGTGATTGCTGGCTTCCGCAGCCCACAATATACCCAAGGGATCAATGTCGCTGGCTATCACGAGCACTTTATCACTGACACACGCCAAGGCGGTGGCCATGTCCAAGACTACGAATTGGCGTGTGGCACCTTGCAAATTGGACGGGTTTCTAAACTGGTGATTGATCTTCCGACCAATGCCAGCTTCCTCGGCGCGAACTTAACGCCGGAAAACATACACGCCGCTATCGAACAAGCAGAAAAATAATATCACCTCCCATCGGGAGGCAACCTCACGAGGAGCCCAACATGACTAAAAAAACACAGTGGGACAATGGCGCACAACTGATCGCAAATCACCTAGAACGCCAAGGCGTGGAATACATTTTTGGTATTCCTGGCGCCAAAATCGACCGTCTCTTTGACGCGGTTGAAGACACCAACATTAAGATGATCCCCGTTCGTCACGAGGCGAATGGTGCCTTTATGGCAGGCGTCGTCGGCCGTCTAACCGGCAAGGCGGGTGTGACCATGGTGACCTCTGGCCCTGGCTGTGCCAACTTGGTTACCGGTCTGGCAACCGCAACCTCAGAAGGCGATCCCTTGGTCGCATTAGGGGGTGCAGTGAAACGGGCCGATCAACAGAAACAAACCCACCAAAGCCTTGATACCGTGAGCGTATTCCGCTCCGTCACCAAATACAGCGCCGAGGTTCAAGCCAGCACTGCTGCGTCTGAGATCCTTGCCAATGCCTTCCGCTCAGCAGAAAGCGGCCGCCCCGGCGCTGCCTTTGTCAGTCTGCCCATGGACATTCTCAACGAACCCGTGGAAAGCGATATTCTCGCGCCAACCTTCCCCGCCCAGCCCGGCATGGCAGATACGCGGGCCATCAGCGAGGCAGCCAGTAAAATCAAAGCGGCGAAAAATCCGGTGTTCCTCCTAGGCTTACAAGCCAGTCGCCCCGAGAATGCCGCCGCTATTCGTACTCTGCTTAATCGCACCCAATTACCCGTTCTCGGCACCTATCAGGCGGCAGGTACCGTTGATATTAGCTACTACCAGCGCTTTGCGGGTCGCGTGGGTTTGTTCAACAACCAGCCTGGTGATCTGTTGCTTGCAGATGCAGATCTTATCATCACCATTGGCTTTAGCCCGATTGAATACGACCCTGAACTTTGGAATACCCAGCACACAGACATCGTTCATATTGATGTCGAGCCTGCGGAAATCGAGCACTACTATCGCCCCAGCGTTGAGCTCGTGGGCCAAATTGAGCCTACCCTGAACGCTCTCACCGAGCAGCTCGATCACCACTGGCTGATGCCGTCTACCACCGTCGATGTGCTCGAAGAAGTCGCCCACCAACGTCAAGCGATTCGGGCTTATAGCCAGTCACACCAAGAGTTTGCTTTGCATCCGTTACACCTAATCAAAGTGATGCAGGATGTGATCACCCCAGACACAACCTTGTGCTTGGACATGGGTAGTTTCCACATTTGGATTGCCCGTTACCTCAACTGCTTCCGTTCGCGTCAATTGTTGGTCTCGAACGGTCAACAAACCATGGGCGTTGCGCTTCCTTGGGGGATCGGTGCCAGCTTGCTCAACCCCGATCGCAAAGTGGTGTCCGTTTCCGGTGACGGTGGGTTTATGCAATCGAGCATGGAGCTTGAGACCGCCGTACGCCTCAAATGCAACTTGCTACACATTATTTGGGTAGACAACGCCTACAACATGGTAGAGATGCAAGAGGTCAAAAAATATCAGCGCTTTTCCGGTGTGAAATTCGGCCCGATTGACTTTAAGGCCTACGCCGAAGCGTTTGGCGCTAAAGGCTTTGCGGTCACTCGCCAAGAAGAGCTCGCCTGCCAATTGAAACAAGCCATGGACACCGAAGGACCCGCAGTGATCGCGATTCCTGTTGATTACAGTGACAACGACAAGCTAATGGCCCCTCGTAAGGCCGGCAGTATGGATCCGGTATTTGCTTAATTGAAACACTAAACGATGGAGAAAACGATGAAAGGTATTAATCAAAAAGTGGCATTGATTACTGGCGCAGCTAACGGTATTGGCGCAGCCATTACCGACCGCCTCTATCAAGAAGGCGCCAAAGTGGCCATTGCGGACTGGAACCAAGCGGCATTAAATGACACAGCCGCAAAATACGATGCTGACCGGGTCTTAAAGCTCTCTGTCGACGTATCAGACCCAAAAGCGGTAGAAGCGATGATTCAAGAAGTGGTATCCCACTTTGGGCGGCTAGATATGCTGATCAATAACGCAGGGGTGCATACGCCTGGTTCGGTCATTGACGGCACTCTGGCGGACTGGGAGAAAGTATCAGGAGTAGATATTGATGGTGTGGTTTTTTGCGCCAAATACGCCATGCCTGAGTTAATTAAAACCAAGGGCTCAATGGTAAACACGGCATCAGTATCAGGCCTAGGTGGTGATTGGGGCGCAGCTTTTTACTGTGCCGCAAAAGGGGCGGTTGCGAACCTAACGCGTGCCATGGCACTCGATCACGGCCTTCAAGGCGTGCGCATCAATGCCGTTTGTCCGAGCTTAGTGAAAACCAACATGACCAATGGCTGGCCTGAATCGGTGCGAGAAAAATTTAATGAACGTATCGCGCTTGGCCGTCCGGCAGAGCCTGAAGAAGTGGCTTCTGCGGTAGCATTTCTTGTCAGTGACGATGCGTCATTTATCTCCGGTGTTAACCTCCCCGTTGATGGCGGCGCCACCGCCTCAGATGGCCAACCTAAAATCGTCTGATAACCCACCAAACGTCACCAAGCGTCCGTTTTTCCCGGGCGCTTTTTTAGTGGCGCACTGCAATGAGACACGATATGAGCAAGCACACGCTGCGAACGTGCGAGCTGTTAAGCCAGATGAAAATTAATCACAAACAACGGCGGGCGCTCTGGGTAGATTTGCAAAATCAGCGCTTTCAGCTCAGTCAGCGACATTCCTTCTTGTTCAGCATGGCGGGCATTAATGTCCTCGATCGCTAACGGCGCAACGCTGTCGATCACAATGTCACACACATAATCATCGGTTTCTAGCTGATGCACCGCGACGCGCGAACCAGGTTGATAGTGACTTTCGGATTCATCGCGAATGGTGATGGTTTTAACACCGGCGGCCACCATGGGCGTTAAGGTGGAGAAAAAGGTGATTTTGGTCGGGGCAGTCATGTTGTTCTCTTCCAAAACTGTGTTGGCCTATAGTGCGATACGATTAAAAAAGCCCGCGAGCACTTGCACGCGGGCTTTCCATGCCTTGTGACGTTACGCCATCATCGGCACCAATACAAGCGTGCCAATAATCACGGTGATTAACCCACAGAGAACTGGCACCGAGGTGCGTTTAACCACCTCAAACGGGCTGAGTTTTGCCATCCCAGATGTCGCTACGATCACTCCCGATACAGGCGAAACCGTGCGGCCTAAATTAGACGCTTGCAACATGGGGATAATCAAAAAGGCTGGGTTAAGCCCCATCTTCGCGGCTAACGAGGGCGCGAGTTCAACAAACGCATAGAAAGGCGCATTGCCCGACCCGGTCGCAATCGCTGCCGCTACAGTGAGCAGGGTTAGCAACATCATCAGCGCGATACCGCCTGCGCCAGCGCTTTCCGCCAAGCCCAATAAGTTGTCTATCGCACCAATCGACATCAAGCCTTGGGCAAATACACCGGCAGCCACCAACAGCATCACGACGCCTTTGAAGGCGTCTGCCATGCCTTCATAGCAGGCATCGAGATCTTCTAGCGTTCTTCTACCATCAAATTTCTTGGTCGCAAAGTCCACCAATGCCCCCAAAAAGATCGACAAGACCACGATGGTATAAATATCAAGATACAGCCCCTCGATGGTTTTCCCATTGAAGAGGAACACCCCAATAATAGGTAAAAACGGCAACACTGCGTAATAAGCAGGCGCGTGCGTTTCTATCTCAGAGACATCAACACGCTCCATCGGCGTGTTTTCTTTGTTATCCAGATATTTATTCCAAAAGTAAGCCGCGGCGGCCATCACGATGATCGCACAAATAGAGACCGGCAATACGGTTTCGACCGCAAACACATGGAGAGGCAACCCGGATTTTTCCGCCGCAATCACCACATCGCCCGACGTGGGTGACAAGATAATGGCAGCGGGAGATGCACACACCGCGGTGGCGGCAGGACGAGAAATGCCCATCGCAGTCATCATCGGGAACAAGGTGGCCATCAGAAGGACACCCAAGCCAGTTGCAGAGCTGACCGCCAGCGACATTAAACATGCCACGATGTAAGCCGCTACAAGCAGCACATAGGGTGACTTGATCACCGATAGCGGCCTAGAGAACTGCTTCACCACGACGTTGTTGGCACCAATGTGCGACATATAGGCCGCAAAGCCACACAACAACATAATTTGCATCCCGAGGCCGCCACCGCGGTATTGCAACATGTATTTCACGTATTCCAGCGAGTCGGTAAACAGATTCCCCGTTGACGTCAATTTAGCCGGCAGCACACTGTGCCCGATTAACCCGGTGATAATCAGTAATAAAATCCCTGCGGTTAGCAAGGTGCTTGCAGCACGATAACCTTTGACAATGAAGTAGCCCACAGCCACGGTTACCACTAGCCCAATGAGAAGTTCTAGCATAATTCACTCCGCCAGATGGTAAAGATAAAAGAATTGGATGGAATTTACTCAGCTCACTGTACTAAAACCCTGTCTGTAGCACGACAAAAACCAAGCTCTGACTTGATTTAAGACAAATAAAAAGCCGCCTCTCGATAAAAGGCGGCTTGGCGATCACAGTTTGTCTTGGTTAAGTCATCGGCTAGTGGTGGAGATCAAAACGGTCAGCATTCATCACTTTCACCCACGCCGCCACGAAATCGTGTACGAACTTGGCTTGGTTATCATCTTGCGCGTAAAACTCGGCATAAGCGCGTAAAATAGAGTTTGAACCGAACACTAAATCAACGCGACTTGCCGTCCACTTCACCGCGCCCGAGTCGCGTGCAATGATTTCATAGCGGTTGCGGCCGACGGGTTTCCATTGATACGCCATGTCTGTCAGGTTGACAAAAAAGTCATGACTTAGCTGGCCCACTCGGTCAGTCAGCACACCTTCCGGCGCAGCGCCATAATTGGTACCCAGTACGCGCATACCTCCCAGTAGCACCGTCATTTCAGGGGCCGTGAGTCCCATCAATTGGGCTCGGTCGAGCAGTAACTCTTCAGGCTGGACGGTGTAGTCTTTTTTCAGCCAGTTGCGGAATCCATCTGCAACCGGTTCTAACACCTCAAACGACGCCACATCGGTTTGTTCAAGCGTGGCATCACCACGACCGGGTGCAAAGGGAACGTCGACGGGGAAGCCAGCCGTTTTCACCGCTTCTTCAATGCCTTGGTTGCCCGCCAGCACGATGGTGTCGGCCAAACTAATCTGGTGCTTCTGGGCTATATTGCTCAGCACGTTAACCACCTTCGCTAGACGCTCCGGCTCGTTCCCTTGCCAATCTTTTTGCGGCGCTAGGCGGATCCGCGCGCCGTTCGCCCCACCCCGTTTATCGGATTGCCGATAAGTTCGCGCACTATCCCATGCGGTCGTCACTTTCTCTGCCAGAGTCAGGTCACTGTTGGCAATATCCGCTTTTACCGCCGCGACGTCATAGTCGGTGCGTCCTGCCGGTACAGGATCTTGCCAAATCAAGTCTTCACTTGGCACATCTGGGCCGATATAGCGCGATTTAGGCCCCATGTCGCGGTGCGTGAGTTTAAACCAAGCTTTAGCAAAGGCATCCGCTAACTGCTCGGGGTGTTGATAGAAACGCTCCGCAATGCTGCGATAGGTTGGGTCCATCTTGAGTGCCATGTCGGCATCCGTCATGATGGGATTACGACGAATGGAAGGGTCTTCCACATCGACAGGTTTATCTTCTTCTTTGATGTCGATGGGCTCCCACTGCCACGCACCTGCTGGGCTTTTCTTCAATTCCCACTCGTAGTTAAACAGCAGATAGAAGTAGCCGTTATCCCATTGCGTAGGATAGGTGGTCCATGCCCCTTCAATGCCACTGGTGACCGTATCGCGACCAATGCCACGCGCTTGATGGTTGTTCCAACCTAAGCCTTGCTCTTCAATCGCTGCGCCTTCCGGCTCGGGGCCGAGCTGTTCCGCATCGCCATTGCCGTGACACTTACCGACAGTATGGCCACCGGCGGTAAGTGCGACCGTTTCTTCATCGTTCATCGCCATACGTTCGAAGGTGACACGCATATCTTGCGCGGTTTTAAGCGGATCCGGATTGCCATCCACCCCTTCTGGGTTGACATAAATCAGCCCCATCATCACCGCCGCCAATGGATTTTCCAGATCGCGTTCACCAGAGTAGCGGCTGTTCTCAGCATCACTTGGCGCCAGCCATTCTTTCTCTGCGCCCCAATAGGTATCTTTCTCAGGGTGCCAAATATCCTCGCGGCCAAATGCAAACCCATAGGGTTTTAAGCCCATCGATTCATACGCCATCGTCCCCGCCAGCAAGATCAAATCTGCCCAGCTTATTTTGTTGCCATATTTTTTCTTAATCGGCCACAACAGGCGGCGGGCCTTATCGAGGTTGGCGTTATCTGGCCATGAGTTTAAAGGCGCAAAACGCTGATTACCGGTGGCACCGCCACCGCGACCGTCAGCAATGCGATAGCTCCCCGCGGAGTGCCATGCCATGCGGATCATCAAGCCACCATAATGCCCCCAATCGGCGGGCCACCAAGACTGACTCTCGGTCAGTAACGCTTTCACGTCCTTTTTTAATGCATCGATATCGAGGATTTTAAGCGCGGCTTGATAATCGAAATCATCATCAAAGGGCGAGGTTTTACTGTCATGTTGATGAAGAATGTCGAGGTTTAGCGCGTTTGGCCACCAGGTTTTGTGTGCCATCGCTTCCGAGGTTTTGCTGCCGTGCATGACAGGGCACTGGCCACCTGACGTTGAGCGTTGTTGAGACATTGCTTTCTCCTTGCTCTTATTGTTCGACAAGCTTTCTTCACAGCGAATCAGCTTGCGCATTGCGTTAATAGGCAATCAGGCGAAGTGCATGATTGTCCCGACTAATACAACGTTAATAGGCATGAGACATCTGCGCTAATCTGTTTTGCCAATTACTGTGATTGCTGACACCACAGTTACCAGTCAGCATACGCTTAATGCCACACTGCTAATGCATTGATAAATAGACACACCATTTCCTAACGCCTTGTGTTGTCATCAAAACACAACGGCAGCATGACTGCGTCAAATCAACGTAAAGAAAAAGGCATTATATTTCAGTCTTTAACGATAGACTCTCATCCCCCAAAGAATATTATCTTCGTCACCTGATGGAAAATAAAATAAAGCAGACCAGCCTAATTTTGCAGGCAGGATTTTGTTGTTGCCCTAAGCGATTGAAGCTCATTCAATCACGATTCACATTGTCGCAATTAGGAACACAATTATGAACGCTTCAGATGCACAAAACCTGACATCCCAATTTGATACTTGGCTGAATAACCACCAACATTTGGTTTCTAACCAACAGCAACTGCAGCACAGCGCGCTCTTTGCGGTGCCACGCGATGGCGACAGCACAGTATCAGGTCAAAACACCATCGGTGCCGGTAAAAATGCGCAAACAGAATCGGCGCAAGGTAAGAAATTGGATGATGCTATTAGCGCTGGCAATCACAGTGAAATTGTTCGCTTGCTCACCGAGTCTACCGGTAACGCGGTGTCGAGCATTTTAGGCTTAGCTCAAAGCCGCACCGGCTGGAATCCGCTAGACCCAGATAATGACAAGAATGCCGAAGGGTTTCAGGAGTTTGTGAGCTCCATTCTTAAAGTGCCCTTTTTTAATGTCACCCAATCAGAGCGCACCACGGTGCATTACGAAGAAGAGAACTACAACTCTCTGATTGATAAAGTCGTTGGCCTCTATGATGGGATCACCGAGCAAGATGTTCCGCTGATTAAAAACAGTATTGTGAACCTTGCCAAGGCGTGTACTAGCCGAGTGAATACCCAAAACACCAAAACCTTGTTTGTCCAAAACACCATGAACGCGACTGGGACGGACATTATCGTCGGTATTCAGCAAACCTTTATGATGATGGAGCGCAGTCACAGCTCAGGTAAAGGTGCGCCTAAAGATCAGTACAAAACTGAGATCACTGTGAATGTCATGGAACTGACCTTTAAAGGTGGACTGTGGAATGAAAGTGCCGCGGAGAAGCTCGCCGATAAATTTGTGAAAAGCTGGGATGACTGGCTGGATGGCACCACAACACCCGCTTCACCGAGCGCGGACCAAATTCAGTTCTGCTTTGGTCCGACACATCGCGCACGTCAAAAACAAGAAGCGGACGCGATCAAGTAATCACCCTCTGCTTCCTTTATTCAAAGCGGGAGTATTGGCTCATCTGTAGGTAACACGACAAGTCGATTGTTGGCTTGCCGTGTTTAATACGCCCACTTACGGTTTTGTAGTACCACTCGATAACCGTCTAGATCTTCAAAAGTACGCCCGTCTTTATCCCAGTAGCTATTGTAACTCTGCACAGGTTTAAACCCAGCGGCTTCAATTTGTTGACACGCAGTCTGCCACGCAGCGTGATCCGGCAAGTAAAAGACCAACAGGTTTTCCTGTGACGGTGCTGGACCGACATGGGTGCCGCGATGATGGGTAAATTCAAGGTGATAGTTGTGATGTGGGTGACCAATAACGGCACCATCAAAATCATTATGCCCAGAAAACGTCGCCAATAGCTCAAACCCCAGCCCATCACAATACATGTTAGTAATGTCGGCTAAATTGTCAGTGGGTCGTGCCACCCGCATCACGGTGTCTTTATCAATCATTGTGCTGGCTCCTCCGGCTCGCAATTCAATGTTTGCATCATGGTGATAGAGTCTGGGGTAAACCCCAGCGCATGGTAAAACGCCTGCGCATCCTGATTAAACGTCATCACTTCTAGTTTAATCACAGTGGCATGATTATCTTTCGCCCATTGGGTACACGCAGCCATTAACGCTTTGCCCGCGCCGGTTCCACGCGCATCACGGTCAACCACAATGGTATTCACATGACACATGGGATCATCGACCAGATGAGGAATGTGTACAAACGACTCCAGCCTTGCCGACAAAAAGCCAATCACTTTGTWTTGATGCTCTGCCACCCAAAAGTACTTATCCTCTTCTTGCAGCGCTTGCTGCAAAAACGCCCGACCGCTTGGGCCAGGCGTTGCAAACAGATGCGGCGCATGTTGATGGTGCATGTCACCAATTTGTACATTTAGAGCGAAGATGGCATCCAAGTCCTCAACCGAGGCACGTCTCACTTGCATCCTTGTGTCCTTTAAATCCTTTTGTGTGTTAGGCGATAAAAATCTGCCCTAATACATAACCGAGCGCACAAGCGCTCACCACGCCAATTAAGCCGACCGCCATAAATGAATGGTTGAAATACCATTTACCAATTTTGGTGGTACCGGATGCATCAAAATTCACGGTCGCAATATCTGAAGGATAGTTGGGAATAAAGAAGTACCCATACACGGCCGGCATAATACCGATAAGCAGCGCAGGTTCGAGCCCTAACCCAAGACCCACCGGCAACATCATCCGTGCGGTCGCGGCTTGCGAGTTAACAACTACTGACACGATAAACAAGGCAAGTGCAAAAGACCACGGATATTGAGTGACCATCTCCACAATTCCCGACTTAAATTGCGGCATCGCGTATTGGAAGTAAGTGTCTGACATCCAAGCAATCCCAAAGATAGCAATGGCCGCTACCATCCCAGATTTAAATACCACGCCATTCGGCACATTGCGCGGATCCGTTTTAGTCGCCAGTAAGATGATCCCGCCAAAGCAGAGCATCATCATTTGAATAACCACCGACATGCTGATGGCCTTACTTGCCCCTGCTACTGTGCGAATTTCTGGCCCCATCGCGATAATCACAATGGTAACGATGGCACTGATGAACAGTAACACCGCATTGCGCGCGGAACGGGGTAATACCTCATCTAACGAGGTCGCGGTGGTATTTTCGATACGTTCGCGCCATTCTGTGTCTTGTAAACGCGCTTGGTAATCCGGATCGTCATCCAGCTCTTTGCCGCGGCGCAAGCTGTACAGAGACATCAGCAATGTACCAAACAAGGTGGCGGGGACAGTCACCAACAAAATCGAGACTAACGTAATGTCATGTTGAATATCGGCAAGCTGTGCAAGGTAATACACTACCGCAGCAGAAATCGGCGAGGCCGTAATCGCAATTTGAGAGGCAACCGACGCCGCCGCCATTGGGCGCTCCGGACGAATACCATTTTTTAGCGCGACATCACCGATAATCGGCATAATTGAATACACCGCGTGACCGGTACCAAGCATAAAGGTCATGGCATAGGTGACAAACGGTGCTATCAAGGTGACGCGTTTTGGATTTTTACGCAATAATCGCTCGGCCACTTGCAGCATATACTTAAGGCCACCTGCCGCTTCCAAGATAGAGGCGCAGGTGACGACCGCAAGAATAATCAGCATCACGGTCACGGGCGGTGACGTTGGCGGCATCTGGAAGATAAACACTTCGATGACCAAGCCAATCCCTGAGACCACGCCCAGCCCAATGCCCCCGTATCGGGAGYCGATGTACAGCATTAGCAGTAAGAACAAGAACTCTAAATACAACATACCCTCACCTCTCTACCCGACTACGCAGGCTGTTTTTGTTATGCGTTTAGCCTAGAACTTGTGTCATGCCTGCCAAGTGGTGCCAATAGCCGTTGCAATCGTGGTTGAGCGGTTGCGGGTTATTGCCTGCTTGGTTAGCACGGAATTTGTCTACCCAGTGCAAGGTGTCAAGCGACAGTGGACTTAACCGCACCACATCCACCAGCCCTTGCATCGACGGTAAATCGTTAATGAGATTCGCGCACTGCCCAGACTGAGTTTGAATGCCGTTCAGCACAAATACCGCTTGACCCTCTTGGGATTCCGTTAACCGTCCATTGGGATAGTTGAGGCAGCACAGCTCGCAGTCATCTTTGGCGCGGTTTTCTGAGCGCGCAGTAAAACAGCGTGCCGAATAAGCCAGTGGTAAGTAACCATAGCCAGTGACCTCCACCTCAAACTGATCGCGAATACCCAGTGCATCGCAGCCGTTCAACATATTCACCAACCAATCGCGCGAAAGCTCCACCGGCATCACCCAGCGTGTCATGCCTAAGTCGACAAATTGCTTTAATGTTTGCGGGTTATAGCAATTGATGGCGGCCCCCACCACAAAGGGCTGTCGACGCTCACTTAAAAACTGCACCGCGCTCACGTCATTCGCTTCAATGCGAATATCATCATTGTCACAGTAGCGTTTTAGCATGCTCAGCTCTGAGGGCGCTTCAATCAGTGCCATGGTCGAGAGCACCACTTGTTTACCAGACTCAGCCAGCTCACGCGCGAGCCCGATCCAGTCTTTGGTTTTCAGCTCTCGCCGCTTGGCACAGACGGTTTCACCGAGATAAATCACATCGGCTTGGCTGTCTGCTGCCGCTTGATAAAAGGCTTCAACCTCAGCCTTGGGCCAGTAATACAGGATCGGCCCGAGAGAAAATTGCATCATAATTCCTTATTGCCACTTGCGATGGTAAGCACCCAAACTGGTTTGCACCCCTTCAGAAAGACTATCGAGCGAGTGCGCCCAATCCGGTGCAATATCAAACGCATCAGGGTTTGCGACACAGCGATCAATCGCTTGACGCCATACCCGTGCAACTTGCTCCACATACGCAGGACTGCGCTGACGACCTTCGATTTTGACCGACTTGATCCCGGCGCGATAAAGCTCAGGCAGGACACTTAAGGTGTTCAAACTGGTGGGCTCTTCCAGTGCGTGATAGCGGTTGCCGTCAACACAGAAACGACCTTTGCACAGGGTGGGATATCCCGCTTTTTCATCGGCTTGGTACCGATCAATCAAGACGCCATTTAAGCGCGACTCCAGCCCTTGCTCAGTATCTTGCCAGCGCACGAATGCCGCCGGCGAGCAAGCGCCCACGGTATTGGGCGATTGGCCAGTAAGATAAGACGATAAATAGCAGCGCCCTTCGGCCATAATGCACAGGCTGCCGAAGGCAAATACCTCTAAATCGACGCCGGTATCGCGTGCCAGTTGTTTAACCTGATGAATAGACAGCACCCGCGGCAATACCACCCGTTTAACGCCATATTGCTGCTGATAGAAACGGATCGCCCCAGCGTTGGTGGCGGATGCTTGAACAGAAAGGTGTATATCCAAATTGGGATAGGTGTTAGCGGCGTAATCTAAACAGGCCATGTCAGCGAGGATCAGCGCATCAGCGCCATTTCCGGCGGCGCTATCAATCGCATATTGCCAACGGCGCCAACCATCAGGATGGGCAAAGGTATTAATGGCAACGTGCAAGTCTTTGCCGTGGTCATGTACATACTGACTGGCACGCTGCAATTTGCTGTCGGTGAAGTTCAGCCCCGCAAAATGGCGCGCATTGGTATCGTCTTTTAAGCCGACATACACCGCATCGGCGCCATGTTCGATCGCTTTTTTAACCGCCGGAATATTGCCCGCCGGACAAAGGAGCTCCATAACATTGCATTCCATTTTATGATTGTCCGGCTAAGATAAGGGCGTTGCCAATGTGGGGGGTTGATGTGTATCAAGCTCACTTCTCCATGATGATAAAAATCGCGATAAATGACGCTGTTGGCACAAAAACTCCTCTTATTTTTGACTCGGATCCAATGGCGGAGCATTCAACCTCGCTACTCTAGTGGCATTCAACCATTGGCACCAAAGGAAAGCCAAATGCTCGTTAACCCAATCACCCAACAACCCCTTGCCCTGCCACTGCCTCAGCCAGCTCTGATTACACCAGGGCTAAAAGCCATCACTCAGTTACCATATGGGCTGCAAGCTCAGATGCTGACCAAAGTCATGAATACCGCTTTTGCGGTGCCTCTGGCAGAGGACGAGTTCGATTTTCTTGCTGGCCGTACCATTCGCATTGGCTTGCGCGATCTCAACGCCAATTGGTTCGTATCACTGAACGAAGACAACCAATTATTGGTACGTTTATCGGGGGAAGAAGACGCCAGTATCGAGGGAGATTGGTTAGCGTTTTTGAAAATGGCGACTCACTATTGCGATCCGGATACGCTGTTTTTCCAGCGCCAACTCAGTATCAGTGGTGATACCGAACTCGGACTGCATGTGAAAAACTTACTTGATAGCCTCGAAATCGACACCCTACCCAAACCACTGGCACGCTCACTGACGTTAAGCCATCACTACCTCACTAAACTCGCGTTGTAGTTGTCACGCTTTTCAAGTATCTGACCCATCAATGGGAGCTTGAATATCATGCTGCCAGCAGCTTGCTAAGTGATCGATAAAGTGGCGTACGACAGGCTGTTGATAACTACGCGATAAATAGACCGCCCACAGTGCGCTGGGCGGTAAGCGATAATCAGTCAGCAAGGGTATCAATTCCCCTTGCTTCACATAGGGATTGGCTAAATCACATGGCACACGGACAATCCCTTTTCCCATTCGCGCCGCATTGACCAAGGTGCCTAAGTCGTTGGCGTGAATCGGCCCACTCACTCTTACCTCTTCTCGGCGATTGTCTTTAATAAACTGCCAATGATCACCGCTGACATGAATTAAGCACGGGTGATCACTGAGATCGCTCGGGTGATTAGGCTGCGACGCGCTGGCTATATATGCCGGTGATGCACACACTATAGAATCGATGGCTATGAGTTTGCGGGCAATTAAATGTTCATCCGGCTGAGGTGTGAAGCGCAGCGCAATATCGACCCGCTCATCCACTAAGGGCGTAAATTGGTCGGAGGCAATCACTTCAATGACGACCTCTGGATGCGCATCGGTAAATTGCGTTACTGGCGCAACAAGGATCCCTTGCGCTAACCCGATTGGCGCAGCAACTCGAATACGACCGGTTAAGGCGCCCTGTAATCGTCCAGTCGTCAACGTTAACGCCGCCGCTTCGTCCAAAATACGCTGGCAATGACCATAGGCTTGCTCACCGGCATACGTTAAGCTGACTTTACGCGTTGTCCGATGCAACAGACGCTGCGAAAGCCATTGCTCGACTTCTTGCACATGCCTTGAAACCTGCAAACGCGTTAGCCCGAGTTGTTCGGCCGCCCGCGTAAAGCTTTTGCAATTGGCCACCTCTACAAAACTACGTATTGCCGTTAGCCTATCCATATTGTCTCTATAATTGATACAAACTGTATCTATTATGATTATTTATCCAATAAATGAAAGCTAATAAGCTACGTCCATCCAAGCAATCACAGCATGAGGAAGACAATATGAAAATCGCAATTATTGGTGCAACAGGTTGGATCGGTAGCCAAATCGTCGAAGAAGCGCGTCATCGTGGGCATGAGGTTATTGCTCTTGTCCGTCAGCCAGAAAAAGTGACCCGCGACGATGTCGAAGTACGTCAATTCGACTTGCTGGATAATCATCACTCTGTACAACAGGCCGTTGCTGACGCTGATGCAGTCATTGCCGCCGTGGGCGGGCGCGCTGCAGGCAACCATGAGATGGTGGCAACCAGCGCTAAGCGCTTAATTGACGAATTACCCGCGGCTAACGTCAAACGTTTACTTTGGGTCGGAGGTGCTGGCTCGCTAGAAGTTGCACCGGGAGTCGAGCTGGTCAGCCTGCCCGACTTCCCTGACGCTTATAAAGCAGAAGCGCTCGCTCAAGGCGACGCTTTGAAGGTATTCCGTGAGCACGCCCATACCCTAGATTGGACGTTCGTCAGCCCTGCTGCGGAGATTTTCCCGGGCGACAAAATAGGCCGCTATCGCGTTGGCGCGGATACCTTGCTTACCGATGACCATGGTGACAGCAAAATCAGCGTTGCTGACTATGCTATCGCGATGATCGACGAACTGGAAAGTGGCGCCCACCGTCGCCAACGTATCGGTGTGGCTTACTAATCCAAGCTCATTGCCCAGCGTGCTCACCCGCCAACCAAGGTTGCGTGAGTGAGACCGTCTGGGCATTAAAATCGTACGCCATTCGCTACGCCTTTCGTCACCCGTTAATCGGTCACGTCCAGAAAATAATACTGGCTAACGTCGCAAATAAAACCAAAAGATTCAAAAAGATGATGAGCGGCATGGTTGCTTTGATGGGTTTGTAGCAATAAGCAAGCGGCTTGGCGGGCACGAGCCTCCTTGAGAGCGTGCGAGATTAATGCCCGTGCGATACCTTGTCGCCGTGAATCCGGCTGCACGTACAAATCGTTAATAATTAAGCCACGGCGTGCCCTCGCTAGCGAATATAAAGGCGTTAGGTGGATAAATCCCACCAAGGATGATTGGCGAGAAGCGATCAGTATACACGTATCTTGCTCACGCAACCGCTGCTCAGTATACGCCCTTGTTTGACTGAGCGGCGGACGAATCGCAAGCCAGCGCTGATATTGGTCAAATAACACGGTGAGGGCATCTAGATCATTTAACTCCGCTTTCGCTATATGCAACATTCTTTCTCTACCGCAGCGCTATGGTTACTTTTCAGTGTAAGCGCCATCACGACGTTCTGCTGCCAACACCTCAACAGACGAGCATAGAGAGCAAAATATATTTCTTCACACTACGTTGAAATCGCCCACAGTATCTGGGTTGATATGAACACCAACATAAAAAGTTATAGTGCATAAAGTGCGATAAATAAGGCGGCTAAACGCCGCCTCAGTATATGCCGACCCCTGCAAGGATATAGAAGAATCGTTTGGCTAGGTCCGTGTTGCGTCGTGTTCTGATTACGCTATTGAGCGGGTGCGATACCACTTTACTGTAACAGGCGCGAGCTCTTTTAACGCGTTACGCACCATGACAAATGGCACTTTGATGAAGTAGAACGACATCAACACCATCATCATAGGATCTGCATAAACCGCATAATCCGACCAAGGTGAATGCGCCACTAACCAAGCACCTAGAAAGCCCAAGGTGACCGCCAGACTTAATAAGGTGTCCATTTGCCACTGGCGCGATTCCGCCTCCACCAACTGGCTTTGCCCTGTTTGGTTTTTGCGTGCAATCATCCACCATCCGTAACCACAACCCACTACGTTGACAATACCAAACAGCACCGCCAATGACGGGTTAACCGCACGCCCACCCTCGACTAAGGACGAGACTGCTTCATACAGAGAATAACTTACCAGCAGCAAAATCACGGCGCCTTTAATGGCGACAACGAGCGGTGTCAGCAGCGCACGTGTGATCGGCCGTGCGTAACGCGAGTGGATATACCACGACGCGCCCAGTGACAACAAAGTTAACACTAGACTAATCAACGAGTAGATACCGTCGAACATAATCACTAAAGAGCCAGCAATCCATCCAACGGCAAGGCCGGCGATGGCAAACCCCAATGCAAGAAGGGCCGAAAACACTAATACTGACTTTTCATTGATCACGTTTTGAAAAGACATAAAACACCAAAAGTAGAAAACACGCACATATTCTTGGTGCGACTGCGCCGCTTTACAAACACGAACTTGCTGACATTTTCACCACCCTGCTAAGGGAAAAATTAAAGTCGTTTTATTTCAATGGTTTATGCGTAAAAATCACTGTCAACATTTCTGACAGTGAGTGTTCTAAACAAATTTTAGTTATGAGATAGCGCTAAATCGCATTTTGCTTGCATATAACTTTTACGCATACTAAATCTAAATTTAGATTCTTTATGGACTAAAAGATGAGAAAAGGCGTGTTACTCGCGGCAATTAGCTTGCAGCTTTTCCTCGCGATGACCAGCACAGGATGGTGGCAGTTTGGTGCGGCACTCAGTGCGTTTCTGTTGGTCGCGGTATTACGTTTGCCTCAGGACACGCCGCATGAGTGAACCTGAGGCAACGACGGAGACTAGGCAGCTAGCAGCAGCCAAGCAAGCGATGTACAGGAGATAATCACCCACAGTGCGACACCAAACAATAAGGGTTTGGAGCCTGCCGCGCGTAGCTGGGTGACAGAAATACTGCAGCCGATTAAGAATAAACACACCACTAATACTTGCTTTGAGATGGCGAAAATCACTTCATAGATGGGTTGCGCTTGGACAAAAACATCACTGATACCAATCGCTAGACAATAAAAAACGATAAAGTAAGGAATCGTGATTTTTTTAGCGTGGCTGCGAAACATGAGTGCGCTAACAAACGCCACAGGCACAATCCATAATGCGCGCGCAAGTTTGAGGGTGGTCGCAGTGGTTAGTGCTTGCTCACCATAAGCGGACGCCGCACCCACCACTGATGATGTATCATGAATCGCGATCGCCGCCCAGGTTCCAAACGTGTGCTGATCTAAGCCCAGTGCATGTCCTACCATGGGAAACACAAACAGCGCCAATGAATTCAACACAAACACCGTGCCTAACGCGAGACCAATTTGTTTATCATCCGCATTGATAGCGGGCGAAACAGCTGCGATTGCACTGCCGCCACAAATCGCAGTGCCTGAGGCAATCAGGTGACCAGTCTTTTTATCCAGCCCCATAAGTTTGCCCAGTAATGTGCCAAAAATCAGCGTGCCTGCAATGGTGGCAATAATCAGCCCTATCCCATCGCCTGTCACGGCGAGCGCCTCTTGCAGCGGGATACCAAACCCCAGACCCACAATCGAATAAGCCAGTAACTTTTTGGTGATTTTCGTGAGCGGAATTGCACTTGGCACCCAGCCTAGGGAGGTCAGCAAAAAACCCAATACCAATGCAATCGGCGAGCTCACCCAAGGGGTTAAACAGGCTAACACAGCCAATGAAAAAGGAAGATAACGCGTGTATGCGGTCATAATGATGCTCGGTGAAATTCAGTGACGGCATTGTAGCGCTCAGTGATTGTTCAGAAAATCTTAAACTTTTTAACCTGGGTTAAGTTTTGCTTAATATGTATTGCAAGGCATTGAAAAACAATCATCGAGGCGCACATTTAGAAATCAAACAAGTAATTGGTAATGCTATCACTCAGCCATTGGATCCCAGGATGCTCGGCCATCCCTGAGGCGGTGAATAGGCAGTAGTCTTCTTGGGTTAAGCCATAGGTGTGTTTGATCACCGCTAAGCGCTGTTCTCGTAAGTATTGCCGGATCAGCGGCTCAGGCAACACGCCCCACGCTTCTTCTTGTAAGATGGTATTGAGCATATATTCAAAGCTCGAAAAGCCAATATAACGGCGTGAGAAAGGCTGCAGCTCGGGATTGTCTTTTTCATTGAGATAGACCATTACCGCTTGCATGGCATTACGCAGTTGATCATCACTGACCCGACGCAGTCGACTCAACGGGTGCTCGCTGTTGCACACCGACAWCATGCGAATTTTACCCAACGGCTGATAGTTGATGCGCGGATCGTCAATGCGCTCGTAGTCCACTCCAAACGCAAAGTCGACTTGTTGGGTTTCAACCAAATTGGCCAAATCACCGCTCGAGGCCAAGACTAGGTTGAAGGACGTCGCCGTAAAGCGCTTATTGAGCTGATGCGCCCAGTCCTGCCAAAGCTGATCGGGGATCGCATCATCACGCGCGATCCACACTTCGGCATTAAAGCCCGCGTTCGCTTGCTCGCACGTACGACGAATGCGGGCCGCGGTGACCGATATACTCTCGAAATCTTTGTACACAGCTTTGCCGATTTCCGACAGTGTTAGACGGTTACCGGTGCGATCGAACAATTCGGCGTTGAGTGATTGTTCTAGCGCTTTAATCGCCATGCTCAACCGTGAACGATTCACATCCAGCTGACGTGCAGCTTCAGACACCGAGCCAGTCTCTGCGACTGCACAAAACGCATCAATTTGGGTTAGATTCATGCCACCCTCCTCACGCTATCCTACCGGAGCGCGGCAAAGACACAAAGCGCTATTACCACTTGTCAGCGCTCTTTGACGTTCAGCGATTATGCATTATTATTAGCGACTTATTGCATATCAGAAGACGCTAAGCTCTCTGTGCTTGAGGCTAGACAAAATAAGAATCGTTTATTTGTGATAGAAGATAGATAGGGATAACGAAAGTGCTATGGTGCCCCGGGCCGGACTTGAACCGGCACAGCGCGAACGCCGAGGGATTTTAAATCCCTTGTGTCTACCAATTCCACCACCAGGGCAACGCAGTTATGCGTGGTAGCACCATAGTCCGCAGACTGCGCTGCGAACGTGGGTGTACTTTAATGAAATTTAACCCGAGGTCAATAGCCCTTTTATTCTTTTTGATTCAGATGGTTGAAAAGCAGACAGACTCAACAACCTGACGTCGCATATAACAGCTTATGTCGGGTTATGGGCAAATTGGTGTTTCGCCACCTTTTTGAGGAACCCTAAGTCCACCATGGTCGACATGTAGCTATGCGGCTTGCGCGTGACCTGATCTTGGATAAGCTGAATCATTCCGGCCTGACACCCTTGATCGTGATAGGTCTCAAGCACCTCATGCAGCGTCTTTTTATGGATGTCTTCGATCCAAAGCCCCGCCACATCGGCTCCCGCACCAAAGTGCAGCAATGCGATTTCTGGATCGCATTGATGCGCTACACCTACCGAATTATGCAATGCGACCATTTCATGAATCAGATCGGCCTGCTCCGCCGACAATCCTTGTTCCAATGCAAACGCTTGTGCAGCAATGGCGCCTTCGACTTCGAAGGTGTCTTGTTGGGCAACATAGTCGGTCAAGCCAATATCATGTAAGATTGCGCCAACAAAAAAGACTTCTTTATCAACACCTTGTTTTATTTTATGGTTCATCGCCAGACCAAACGCGTAGCTACGTAAGGAGTGGTTGACTAAAAATTCAGGGCTAAATTGTTTAACCAGTGCTAACGCCTGCTGACAGGCTTGGCTATCGGGGACAGTATAATGTGCCGGTGAAACATATGGCACGGCAGTACGCGTAATGGTCCGCTTCACTCTCTGCACTGCTCGGCTCATATCACTTTTGACAAATTGGCACACCATACAAGGCTTGGAGGGTCGAGGCTTAGTGCGTGTTAGCTTACGTGACATGACGTTTCCTGTGCTAGTGGGTGTTCCTGCTCGACCAACGGCACTGGCATGAACACACTATGTTAATGATTGCCTGACACTTTTGATGGCAGCAATCACAGTTGCATCCAAGTTATCACCATAGTCGTGTTTTTTGAAGCCAATGGCGACAGGGATCTGAGCCTCACTCAATTCTTTCGCAAGACGTTCAACCATCACCGCCATTTGCTCTTCGGTTTTATTGGCACAGAGCATGGTGTAGATATCTTCCCCTAATCGAGCGATATAGCCATCGTCATGTAAAACACCCTTGAGAATGGACACAAACAGAGTGGTCATTGCGGTATCTTTCAAATGCGTTGACTGGTTGCTCTGAGAAACATCAATAGCCACCACATGCACGGGCGTACCCACCGAACGGATATTGCTTCCTTCTTTTTCTAAATATAAAGACCAACCTAATCGATTAAGAAAACCGGTTTCATGATCTTTTAATTGTGAGGGTAAAAAACTCATTTGTTTTCGCGACAAGTCGATGTTTTGCAGCTCAAGCTGTAATAGCGTTGAAAGTAATTTAGAGACAAGCTCGATGGTTTCCAACCCGTCAGGCGGGATGCGATCGACCGGTTCGGTGTCTATCGCGCACAAGGTGCCAAATAAGTTACCATCCGAATAGCAAACAGGGATCCCAATATACGACTTAATATTCTCCGCTTGATAGATTGGCGCGTTCACATACGCGGGGACACTGTCAACGTCAGGCGCCCAGCGCGGTCCTTCACCCTGCACCATACGACTGCACATTGAATCGCTCCACGTGAGTGTGGTCAATTCATCGATACCGTATTTGCTCCCTTCTACCTGTAAGATGACCCATTGATCTTCATGCTTACGGGTCATCATCCACGTACCGTAGCCAAACTTTTTATTCAAATACTTGAGTGTATCGCGACTCGCTTTTTCAAAGTGCTCAAAAGGAATTTGGTCTTGCGTGTTGATATGTATCACATCGCGCCTCTTACATTCATTGAATGATTTTTTCTTCCCGCAGATCGGTTTCGATTGCGGTCATCATTGCACTTATTTCGGTAAACACGGCTTTTACTTGTTCGAGATCGTGACTGCTTTTTTCGATAACTCGGAATAACTCGCTCAAACGCATCGCCCCACTTGATGCAGATGCACCTTTTGCCCCATGTGCAATGGCTCTTATTCTTTCATCGTCGGCCCCGACAATGGCCTGCTCAAGCGCATTGACATCCGCCGACACGCCGTCCCAAAACATAGACAATATAGCGCGCTTCATTTCCTGATCTGAGCTGCCAATGACTTTCTCGAGCTGACGGTCATCGATGAGTGCTTCGGTATGAGAGGCTTCTTCGCTGGTCTGAGTCAGCGTGGGCTCGCCCTCTCTTAACGCTCTTCCTCTCAGACGTAATGCCAACACGCGCTTGAGTGTCTCAAGCTCAACAGGTTTGGAAATATAATCATCCATCCCCGCTTGCAGGCAGTGATCCGCTTCTCCCACAAGTGCATTCGCGGTGATGGCAATAATTAAGGTACGCTCGCGATTATCTTCTGCCTCTAGCCGCCTTATCTCAGCCGCTAATTCAAAACCATCCATTTCAGGCATATGACAGTCTGTTAAGAGCATCGCGTACTCCCCTTGATGCCATTTCTCAAGTGCTTCTTTGCCGTCTGATGTCATTTCAAATGAATAACCAAGCTGTTTTAGCTGCTTAGCGAGGACAAGCTGGTTAGTTGGCTGATCTTCTGCACATAAAATGGTGCCACACACCTGTGCATCTAACTGACTGCTATAGGCAAAGGCATTGCTATATACCGCTTCATTCCAATCAACATCCGGGCTTTCAAGCCCGCACATCACTGCAGCGCCGAGCACAAACTCACTGGGTTTAAGGGGGTACCGGTTTAACCGATACGGCCCTGGATGCCGATAAGCATCGTTTCCACCAAAATCATTCCCCAACAACAGGCACCGCATACCTTGATGTCTTTGCAAAATACTTGCATCTGTTGTCACCGCAATCATAGTATCCGGATTCCAGTTGGCCGGCACCGTCGCCTTAGCATCCAGAATCTCGCCAGGACATAAGCTTTCAAGTAATGCTAAACAGGTATTTTTGAGCGGCTCATGGTCGATAAATACGACGAAAGAAAACGCGGAAAACGGATAACGCCGGCTGGTTTCATGAGTTTTGACGCTGCTAGGCGCAGGTACTCGCACTATAAACTCACTGCCTTTACCAAACTCACTCTCAACCGCAATATCGCCACCCATCATATCGACAAATGACTTGGAAATACTCAATCCTAGGCCCGTTCCGCCGTATCGCCGAGTGGTGGAACTATCCGCTTGTGTAAAGGGTTTGAACAGTTTATCCATCTGCTCGTGCGTCATGCCGACGCCAGTATCTTGGATGCTCAATGTAAGCATCTGACTGTCATGACAATATGCTGTTTTGACAAAGACATGGCCTCCCTCTTTTTCTTTGCTGGTGAACTTAATGGCGTTCCCCAGTAAGTTAAGAAGAATTTGGCGTACTCGCACCGGGTCAACCAAGATAAAGTCAGGGGTAGCGTAGTCATGTGAGAAAAAGAGCTCGACGCCCTTTTGGTCAGCACTAATCCATAGTGCGTCTAAGGTTTTCTCAATTAGGTCGAGCACGTTAACATCGGTCGGATCGAGCTCCATCTGTCCTGATTCGATTTTGGAAAAGTCGAGAATATCGTTGATTATTTCAAGTAAAGAGAACGAAGAATCTCGAATCGTCGACACCATTTTGGATTGCTCTGGCTCCAGAGGCGTTTCTTTTAATAAGTCCACCATGCCAATCACACCATTCATGGGCGTTCTAATTTCATGGCTCATAGTGGCTAAAAAGCGAGATTTTGCCTCGTTGGCTTTTCTCGCCATGACCGATTCTTTCTCTAGCTTGGCTTGTGTCTGTCGCTCATGTGTAATGTCTAAATTGATGCCAAAGAGCATTTCTCGTCCCGACTGCTCATCTTTCACCACATTGCCCGCGGCTTTAATCCAACTGACCCTCTGAGTCTGAGGGTGGATCACGCGAAACTCGGCATTAAAGACATTGCTATCGTTTAGTGCTGTTTCTACTTCTTTGATCGCATGTTGACGATCATCGGGATGAAGGCATGCCTGCCAGACCTCGTAATTCACTGGCGCTTCAGGTGCAATCCCATATAGGCGATACATGTTAGCGTCCCACTTAAGCTCCCCCGTGGTAACATCCATTGACCAATTGCAAATCCCGCCTGCATCAGATGCTAGCTGCATACCGCGAAGCAACTCATCTCGCGCCCTTTTTGCTGAGAGCAGCTCGCCTTCTATCGCTTTGCGCTGACTAATATCTTCCAGCGCAGCAATGAAGTACTTGGTCGCACCATTTTCATCGAGCACTGTCGCGACCGATACCGTGGCCCACAGCACCTCTCCGTCTTGCTTAATATATTGTTTATCCATCGAAAACGATCGGCTCTCGCCCGAGGCAAGTTGAGTGACGTGTTTGATACTTGCTGATAAGTGGTCTGGATGAGTGATGTCTTGATAGCTTAATTGCAACAGCGCTTCTTGGTTATATCCGAGCAATTCACTCATTCTGTCATTGACCTCAATAAAGTTTCCCTCTAGGTCAACACGACATATACCCACTGCCGCCTGATCAAAAGCAGTTCTATAGATGACTTCTCTTTCTTTTAGCGCATCTTGAAGACGTTGCTCTCGCTGCTTAACGTCCTCCTCTACGGTGATATCTTTAATCACACCGACAAACCCCTGGGTATCGCCAAACCAAGTTTCGCCAACGGATACCTCAATGGGGAATTCACGCCCGGATTTATGCAAACCCTGTAGTTTTCGTGGTGTGCCAATCAGCTTTTTACTCCCTGTTAACTGGTACTGACTTATAAATCCATCATGGTCAGCTTTATACTTATCTGGCATCAAAATAGAGACATTTTCTCCCACCAGCTCTTCACGGATTCGTCCAAATATAAGCTCCAATGAGCGGTTAACTTCAAGGATATTACCCCGCGTATCGATCACCACCATGCCATCAAGTGCAGTGTCAAACACCGTCCTCAAACGCCCTTCGGATTCTTGTAAGTCTTGCGTTCGGCGCTGTATTTCTTGTTCGAGTTTAAGTTTCGCCTCATCTTCTGCCTGTTTGAGGTCGGTAATGTCCGACTGCATCCCAATATAATGGGTTAACGAGCCCACTTCATCAAAGATGGGATCGAGGCGTAGATTATTATAAAAAAGCGTGCCGTCTTTTTTATAATTGCGCACGACGACGGAGCAAGATAAGGCATTTTTAAGGGCATAGCGGAGGCGATCAAACTCTGGCTGATCACGATCATCGGCCTGCAAAAAACGACAGTTTTTGCCCACCACTTCTTTCGAGCTATACCCTGTTAAGGTCTCAAACGCTTTATTGGCATAAATAATGGGGTAATCTGCAAGCCTAACATCAGAGACAATGATGCCTGTTGCCGTCGCTTCGATAGCGCGACTTTGAATATCCAACTGGAAGCGCTGCTCTTCGGTTTCTCTGATTAAGCTTTCTCGCTCGCTCACCATATCACGCAGTTTGAGCAGTTCACTGGCCATGACCCCAACTTCATCGCCTCGGTCTCGCTGCGGTAGGGAAAAGTTATGCTCGCCCCGCGCCAATTTTCGCACCGCGGTACTCAGCTGCCCTAAAGGTTTGAAAACTTGTCGTGATACATAAAAGGCCAGCAGTACAATCAACGACAGCAGCGTGGCAGTCATGATAAACGAATTTTTATACAGATTATTGGGCGCAAGCAGCGCTTCTCCAACTTCGACGCGGATCATCGCTGACCAACCCAGTCCTGGATAATCATACGCACCTTCGGTATGAGCAAACCCCGTGACCTGATCCACTTGTTTTCGATAGTGTGTTGAGATGTTTGACCCCGTTAATCCAGCGACGGCTAATCTCGCCCCTTCGACACCATTCGTCGCCAAGTTTAATTTACCCAGAACTTGAAAGTCCCTTTGATACGTTGATTCATTTTGTCCTACAGGATCATAATCAACGATAATACGGCCCTGGCGGTCTAAGAGGGTTAATTCCGCACTAACGAGCCCGCGTTTGGCGAGTAAGTCGTAGCTTTCGGCCACAATGGATTCGACCGTAGAAAAATCGACCACATTGACCCATATACCGACAGGCCGATTCGCGGTATTACGGATCACAGACGCAAAAATCATGTCGTAAGAGGAAGCATTGGATCCGAAAATAAAACGCTCTGGCCCGGTTACATACGTACTATTCGGTTGTTCGGGGGCGAGGGTTTGGCCGTTAAGGATCTCATTAAACCAAACACTGTTCATAATTTGTGCTTTGGAAAGGTCAAGAGGCGCGAGCGATTTACCATGCTTATTTTGATTATTTATCGCCAGTAATTCGCCCTCCATACTTACTATCGCAATGCGACGGTAGACTTTGTAATTAGCGATTAACTCGTTAAGGTTTCTTACCGTATTGTCATTTACTTGGCGGTTACTCAGACTATCTGATTCAATACTTCCTAAAGACAAAGGAAACGCGCGTGCATCGTGATACCTTTCAAAAAGATTCCTTTCAATCAATCGAATCAGTAGTGCTGCTTCTCGCTCTATGTTAGTTAATGTGCTTTCTTGAAGCAGTTCGCGGCCTTTCCAAGAGACCACAGTAACAGATGCCAACATTAAACCGCCCAGCATCAGCAAAATAATAGGTAGCTTCACAGAAAACTTCATTCACGATTCCCACCCTGAATACTGGCTGAACGCCAATCAAATACACTCAGTGGCTCTGGTTTGGCGTAAAAGTAGCCTTGCCCAATGTCACATCCCAGTGCTTTAACAAAGTCACACACCTCTTGATTCTCAATCCCCTCCGCCACCACGTTTACCCCGATTGCTTTTGCGAGTTGAATACTTTGTTCAACCACAGCCGCAGATTTTGTATTCGATAAACAATCAAGCACAAAGCGCTTGTCCACTTTGAGCTCATCAAAAGGAATCGAATGCAGTTGGGCAATGGACGAATAACCCGTGCCAAAATCATCGATGGATAATTTAAACTTCATCATTTTTAAGCGCAGCATTTGGGTGTCAATGGTCGCCTGATCAGTGGTAAAAGCCGTCTCTGTTAGCTCGCAGATCACTTGCTCTGGACGCAATTGATACTTGGCGGTTGTTGCTTGTAACCACTGTGGAAAGTTTGCCGACTCCAACACTTTGGCGGATATATTGAAGGCAAATGATAAATTGCCGATATCTTTTCCATACTGATTGATATCGCTGTAAGCACACTCAATCACGCGTTTGGTGAGGTCAGTGATGCTCTCAAGATGTTTTTCTGCGGTGGGGATAAACTGGTCGGGAAAAACCATGCTGTCATCAGGTTTAAATAGGCGAGCCAAGACCTCAAACCCCTTAAGGCGACCAGAGGACAAGGAAATTTGCGGCTGGAAAAACGCGCTTAGCCCTCCTTTATCTATGTATCCTTTGAGTAACTTGGCAGTGAGCGGCGTTAGTGAGTGCGGCGCGTGGTTAGCCTCTGTGTCTAGTTCACGCTCACTGGCGCTCAGCAGTCGTTTGACTGTTGCAAATGAAAGCGGTTTGGCGACACATTCGATGATATTCAGTTGATAAAGGCGCGCCAAATTGGCGGTTGAGGCCAGCACTTCCTCCTCCTCGCCACTCATTAATATTATGGCGCCTGGGTAGGCTTGCGCATCCAAAAACTTGAGTACCTCAAACCCATCTTCGACCGGCATATTGAGATCGCAGAACACGCACCGGATCGAATGTGAGCTCAGGATCTTTCTCGCTTCCCGACCATTTTCGGCCTGATAAATTCTAGTGAAACCAAGGTTTTGAAGACATAGCGCCAGTGTGTGCCGAACCACTTGCTGATCATCAACAACTAATATTCCCTGTTGGAAGTCACTCACTCACGGCCCCTCTTCGCCCTTTAGAAAAGCAAACGCCTCAAGGTTTACCACCTCGTGCCTACTTTAGTACTATAGACCAACCATAACGGGTGCACTTGAGTGACAATCGACCTATACGACTAAAGTCTAGTGACGTGTGAAAAAGGGTAAGAGAAGGACGTTGAGCGTATATTCACTCGCCGATGTCGTTGAGAACCGCTTTCACGAACGGTGCTTTATGTTTTACGTAGCTGTCTTGTTCGTGAACGCCTGCTTTTAAAATGTTGCGCTTTTTTTCTTCGTACTCGGCGCGCACATCAGGGTTATCGAGCAAATACTGTTTGTATGCAATTTGACGATGATGTTCATCACTGTCTTTTTCAATCACGTGAGCATGAATCAAAAACCGCTCACCTTGATAGGTTACGGAGGCGTCTTTACGAGGGCGGTGTTCGGGAAACGGCTGCTTACTGTGCTGATCTTGAAAGCCTAGCGCGTAAAGATGGGTAATTGCGTTTTCTCGCTCTCCTGAGAAATAAAGAATAGATAAATCAATGATCCCTTTGCCACCGACTTTGGCTGATGTTGAACCAAAATGCAGTACCTCAATACGAGGTGTCGAGATATGGTCAGACAAGGCTTGGGCAACGTCTAAGTAAATAGGACGCCAAGGAGAGAAACTGGCGTCAACTAATTGGTAGGGCTCGAGTGTGATCATGTGGCACCTAAGGTAAAAAAGAATGCTGGTAAACACGAGTGAGTCGGCATGAGCGACACATTGACTCAAGTTAGTTGGCTATCGTACCAGCAGTTCCCATGCAAACAAATCACACCACCTTACTAGACGCCTTCCGCAAGCTTAGGGTTAGAACCGTATTGATTGTTATTTTGATCCCCTTCCAATGCACAAAGCACCAGCAGCGCAATCATCCCGATAATAGGAATGAATGAAATCAGCAGCCACCATGCAGAACGTCCCGTGTCATGCAAGCGCCTTGATGTAACGGCTAAGGTTGGCAGTAGTACCGCCAATGAGTACACAATGCTCAGCAACACCAGCCCCGTCGCTTCAGCGACAATATTTAGCGCCAAGGAGATGCAAAAGTTAACCAGAAAGAACATCCAATACTCTCGACGATGGGCGCGCCCTGAAAAAGTGACATAATTGCGCAGCACTTTTAAATACCATTCCATACGTAACCCTATTTTTAGTTGAAAGAAGTGTTCGCACGTATCATAGAACGGACTATCGAGTCAGTACTATTTCAGTGATAAGACATCCGACCGCTTTATCATCAGCTTGAGAAGCTTATCACTGATTCGCCACGTAATAGAAAGTTAACGGCAGCTAGCTTTGCAAACCCGCGGCATGCATCAAAAGCTTAAATAGCCAAGAAATAACCCCCAGTGCCGCCACACTGGCTATCCAGATCACGATTAACCAGAGCCAGCGCTGCCAAGCAGGTTTTGTCATGCCAACCATCAGTGATAAGCCTCATCCGGATTTACCTTGCCACTAAAGACGCGGTAGCTCCAATAGGTGTACATCAAAATAACTGGAATGATAAACACCGCGCCAACCAGCATAAATTGCAAGCTTTGTTGTGGTGAGGCAGCCTGCCAAATCGTGATCTTGGGTGGAATGATATGCGGCCAAATGCTGATGCCGAGGCCAATAAATCCGAGCAAAGTGACACACAGCGCCATGATAAATGGACGGTGATGAGCGTGATCAGGACGGGTACGCCAAAGGCGTAGCAAACAAAAAACCGTCAATAAAGGAACCGGGGAGAGCATTAGCAAATTTGGCAAACTAAACCAACGCTCCGCAATCCCCGGATAGGCGAGTGGTGTCCAAACACTGACTATCGCGATACTTACCGCCATCAACACGACGAGTCGACGACTAAGGTGGTACATACGCATTTGCAACGCATGCTCGGTTTTCATGATCAGCCAAGTAGCACCCAGTAAACCGTACGCAATGATCAAGCCTATCCCGCAGAAGATAGGAAACGGTGCCAACCAATCGAGTCCACCGCCGGCAAAAGCGCGTCCCTCGACAGGAAAGCCTTCAATCACCGCGCCTACAGTCACCCCTTGGAAAAAGGTGGCAAAAATCGACCCCGCCATAAAAGCGGTATCCCAAAAGCCATGATGGCCGGGTAACGCCTTGAACCGGAACTCAAACGCCACGCCGCGAAAAATAAGCGCTACCAACATTAGGGTGAGAGGGATCGTTAACGCATCGACAATCACGGCATACGCCAAAGGAAAAGCACCAAATAGTGCCGCCCCACCAAGGACTAACCAGGTTTCATTGCCATCCCAGACTGGAGCGACACTGTTAACCATCAAGTCGCGCTCTTCGCGTTGAGTGACAAACGGCATCAGAATACCGATCCCTAAATCAAATCCGTCCATCACGATATACATTAAGGTGGCAAACACGATGATGCCAAACCAAATCATTGCTAAATCCATGTTTCCCCCTTACACACGACCAGAGACAGTTAACGGTTCATGCGGCGTGTTATCGTGCTGATCCGGTCCTAATTTAATTTGATGGATCATATAGATGTACCCCAACCCAAAGACCAAGCCGTACACCACAAAGAAACTGATCAAGCTAATACTCATGTGCAAGTCACCGTGGGCAGACACCGCATCTTGGGTGCGTAAAAGGCCATGCACCACCCAAGGCTGACGCCCTACCTCAGTGGTTACCCAGCCTGCAAGAATCGCGACCAAACCTGCGGGTCCCATATAGAAAGCAAAACGAAGCAAACCTTGATGTTCATAAAGGCGACCTTTATAACGCTGCCACGCTCCCACTAGCCCAAGTGTGATCATCAATAGTCCTAAGCCCACCATCAGGCGAAACGCCCAGAAAACCACGGGCGAATTAGGTCGATCCTCAGCAGGAAATTCGTTTAGCGCAGGGATTTGCTCGGTCAAACTGTGTTTTAAGATCAGGCTACCCAAATAGGGAATTTCTACTTTATAGTGAGTGGTTTCCGCCTCCATATCTGGTAAGCCAAACAAAATGAGCGGTGTGGGCTCGCCGTGGCTGTTATCCCAATGCCCTTCC
Organism: Salinivibrio sp. ML290; assembly: GCF_001995695.1. Classification (NCBI taxonomy): domain Bacteria; kingdom Pseudomonadati; phylum Pseudomonadota; class Gammaproteobacteria; order Vibrionales; family Vibrionaceae; genus Salinivibrio; species Salinivibrio sp. ML290. Next base: position 330,561 of record NZ_MUEY01000003.1, read on the forward strand.
ATCGCTGCTATTTTGGCAGGTTGATACTCCAAGGTGTTCAAGCCATGCAAATCACCAATAAAAGCCTGAATAGGCGCGGTGAATAACAGCATCCACATCGACATCGAAAACATCCGCTTCACCGCTGGGCTGCGCAGCCCTTTAAGCAGGTGCCACGCCGCCGATGCACCAACAAATAAGGCACTGGATAAAAACGCCGCGACGACCATATGCGCCAAGCGATAAGGGAAAGAGGGATTAAAGACCACCGCGAACCAATCCACAGGCACCACTTGACCATTAACCACTTCATGCCCTTGTGGCGTATGCATCCAACTGTTGGAGGCCAAAATCCAGAAGGCAGAGATCACCGTCCCCAGCGCGACCATAGACGTGGCGAAAAAGTGCAAGCGATCACCGACACGTTGCCAACCAAACAGCATGACGCCGAGAAAGCCGGCTTCTAAAAAGAAAGCGGTGAGTACCTCATAAGTCAGAAGGGGGCCAGTGATACTGCCCGCAAACTCGGAAAAGCCACTCCAGTTGGTGCCAAATTGGTATGCCATCACCAACCCAGACACCACGCCCATCCCAAAGTTGACCGCAAAAATTTTCGACCAGAAAAGATAAAGGGTTTTGTACTCCTGCTCGCGAGTTTTAAGCCATAGCCCCTCAAGCACCGCAAGGTAGCAGGCAAGGCCGATCGTAATCGCAGGAAAGATAATGTGAAAAGAAACCGTAAACGCGAATTGAATACGGGCCAACATAAAGGCATCAAGACCAAACATACGTGAAGTCCACTTTAGTAATTAGACCAACGCGCATGGTAGAAGCCCATTATTAATGTGCCCATATACAGACGGTTCAGATTAACCTATAACAGCCTGCTGACTACCGTGTTATAGTCTGAGCGGCCCAATAGACTGAAGGGGGTAAAGGTGTCTAAATATCAGAAGCTTAGTGAACAGATTAAACAGCAGATTCAAGCTGGCATTTGGCACGTGGGAGAAAAGCTTCCCTCACTGAGAAAACAGGCCGCCTATTCAGGTCTGAGCATAATGACAGTGCTCCAAGCCTATCAACAGCTAGAAAGCCAAGGGTGGATAGTTTCACAGCCCCGTTCAGGCTATCGTGTCGCTCCTCATGCCGCACTTAGCCAAAACCGAACGGATACAGCCCTCCATCCTGCTGAATCGGTCGATATTAATGACTATATTTTCGATGTCCTGCAAGCCAGTCGCTCTCCCGGCATGGCAAGCTATGGGCATGCCTATGTCGATCCCCTGCTCGCCCCTCGCCATCAAGTAAATCGCTCGCTCACCACTGCCGTGCGCTTTATGTCGATTCATAGCGTGGTCGATAATCTCCCGCCGGGTAATGCGCAACTGAGACACCTGATTGCCCAACGCTATGCAGCGCAGGGCATGCAAATCTCACCCGATGAGATAGTAATCACAGCAGGCGGATTGGATGCGTTAAATCTTAGCTTGCGTGCGGTCACGCAACCTGGCGATTGGGTCACAGTCGAAAGCCCCGCGTTTTACGGCGCGTTGCAAGCCCTTGAAAATCGCGGACTCAAAGCGATGGCAATCCGAACACATCCTACAGAGGGGATTGACATCGATGCACTTGAACGCGCCTTGCAAACACACCCAATTCGCGCTTGCTGGTTGATGAGCAATCATCAAAATCCGTTGGGGTACTCACTGTCAGATGAAAAGAAGGCGCGTCTTGCCGAACTCGTCAAGCGCTATCAGGTGTACTTAATCGAGGACGATGTCTATGGCGAACTCTATGATGGGGAACACAAACCGAAGCCCATTRAAGCGTTTGATAACAGCGGCCATGTTTTGCACTGCTCGTCTTTTTCAAAAACCTTGGCCGATGCGTTTCGCCTCGGTTGGGTAGCCGCTGGCGATCAAGCCCAGAAACTACAAAAGCTGCAGCTAATGAGCACGGTGACCACCAGCGTCCCCATTCAACTTGCTGTAGCCCACTACCTGCATAACCGAAACTATGAACATCACTTAAAGCAGCTTCGCCACACGCTTGCCGAGCGAAAGCGAGCGACGTGTCAGTTCCTTGTCGATCACTTGCCCCAAGCTGTGGAAGTCGTTAACAGCCCAGGCGGATACTTTTTATGGATAATCTTGCCCAAAGGCAGTGATACTACTGCCCTATACCACCTTGCGCTCAAACATCATATCAGTATCGCACCAGGGAACATGTTTGCGACACACGCACAGTTTGCCCATTGCTTTCGACTCAATGCCTCTTACCCACTCGATCATGCTCACCAAAATGCGCTGGCCACCTTATGTGATTTGATTGCACAGCACATTCAAGCCTTGGTAAGGCACTAAGATTGGTTGAGTAACCAAGTAAGGATGGCTTTCCGCGAGGTAGGGGTCGCCTGCTGATACCAATAACCCATCATCTGCAAAGCCTGACTTTGAGTGGTCGGCAGTACACCGCTTCCGTCACGATGCGCAAACGCCCAATCCGCAAAAGCGCTGCGTTCAGAGTCAGTCGCTTGCTGATACCAGTAGTCCACCATTTCTTCTGGTTTCTCTTTTGTGTCTTTCACTGAGATTGGCTGACTCGCGGATACAGCGGACTGGCTTTGTTGCCCTAAAACACGCGACGCCTCATCATTGGCCGCCATAAAGTAAGCGTTGGGAATCGACAATTGCACCCGATTTCCGCCCCCAGCACTATTGAAGGTATACGTAACCTGTGGTTCAGACCAATTGTTGGCAATGTCTGGGGAGAACGGAAATGATACATATTGCGTCGTCACACAGTGCTCCGTGCACGTTTCTGACGTTACTTGAGTATTTTCAAGCGGCAGCGTCTCACCATTGATGGTGACGGTTTCATACTCTTGATAATTCTTAAAATACGAGATTTCAGTCATCAATTTGGAAGGAGCCACGTCGGGGCCTGCTGACTTATCAACGGGATAATTCGCCACATAATTCGCACTTGCTTTAACGACATTCGCCCCAGACAAGACCTGAATGTCTGGCGTGATCGATTTCGTCACCACCTGCACATAGTGGCGACGCTCTTTCACTGAACTCGCAACATCATCAAACTGACTCGACGAATCAAAGCTAGTACAACCGACAATAAGTAGACAACTCGATGCGGTCACAAGACGGAAAGTTGCTTTCATACAGCCCCCTTACAGGAAGTTAAAAAAACCGGCCATCCTGGCCGGCAAAAAAGAATAGAAAGGCAAAGTGTTACTGTTAAAAGTTATATTCGATACCTAGACGGGCAAACGCTTTTTTGTCCTCTAGATTGCCCGCATCGTGCTGGCCAATACGAAGATAAGGCAAGAAACCATTCTTCGAGTACATTAGCTGGCCGGCAATCACTGAATCACTATCATCGACATCGGCATTGTTGTCTAAATCAGAATCGCCATTTGCAGCATAACCTAAGCGGTAACCCCACGGACCATTCCAGTACTCACCAACCACTGAGATTTGATCTTGCTCTGCCTCAGTCCCCTTGTTAGCTCCCGCGGTGTTGTACACGCCATCATTATATTTGTAAGCGGCAGACACCTTAAAGCCACCTGGAAGTGGAATTTCAACCCCAGCTAAATACGCCTTGGTATCAATGTCACCCTCATAATTAGAGTTATATTCGTACCCACCATGGAGGGTAAATGCATCCGCTAACGTATAGTGTGCCGCGGCCCCAAAGTGATTTGAGCCTTTGACATCTTTATCGCCACGTCCCACTGACACGTCAAAACTAAAGCCACTGAAATCTGGTGAGTCATAACGCGCAATATCGCCTTTACGATCATAATGCGACTTCGTGTCCGCCCCCCAGTCAAAAACGCGGCCTAACCCTGGGTTAGAATAGGGCCAATCGACCACTTCATACATTGGTGTCAACATACGACCAAAACGCACTTGGCCCCAGTCTCCTTTCATACCAATGAAAGTATCACGATTACCCAATGTCGCGCCTGTTCCATCTTCACCGACATACCCTGACTCAATTTGCATGAAGATATAAACGTCGTCATTAAACGCCTTACCGGCTCGAACCCCGACGCGAGACTCATTTTCATAGTCGTAACCGTTACCATCTTCTTGGTTGAAGGCTGAAATAGCCGCAACACCATAAAGGTCAACATTGTAGTCAGTTAAAACACCAACCACACCTTCGTGGTCGGCGGCCATTGCGCCAGTTGATCCTAATGCAACCACTGCACTAATAAGCGAACGCTTAAAAATCTTATTCATGAAAGACTCCTGCTATCTGCAAGATACGGGCTTTGCCTCGTTGATTTATTAAGTTTTATCGAGTGCAAAACCGATTTGAAAGCTGAGAAACGTATTTCAGCTTTCCCCCGCTGCTTACACATTTCGTGTAACCACACCTTCAGACTAATTACGCAAAGAAAAATATCAATCACGACTTAATTTTTAATGCGAATAATATGAACTAGAGCATGTTTTTGACCGTTTTATGACATAGATCTTATCCGCCAAAAAAACAAAAACCTTTAAAAACAATACGTTAAATAAAAACCCCAAAGTCACAGCACCCACAGGCAAGTACTTTCATGCAAATAATATGAAATGAATATCATAAAATATGGATAGAAAATCACGTCAAAAACGACAAAAACCATACAACTTATTTTTATTACGAAATTAACGAGAAGGAAATGGATAAGGAAAGGTCTTTTTTTACATAAAAAAGGTTTTTTTATCGTCAAAAACGGCAAAAAAACGCATGAAATTTAGGAGTTATGTAATTTTGTTATGAAAAATAACTACGACTTAAACTATGTTTTCGTCATCGGTATTCCCCCGCGACAAAGCCTTGTCTCGCGATTGAGGGCTTTTTGCATCACCGCACAACGATCGCTGTTGCATATTGAGCCGTACTCGCCGTTATAGAAAAACTGATGCGCATCAAAAGTTAGGTTGACCTGTCACTCAATCCGCAAATTCGCATGATAAATTAGTCAATGAAGCGTTAAGCTCACCCTATAGCGCAACATATCACCACGCCATGGCGAAAAAGGATCCCGGCATTAATGAAAGGACTACGTTGGTTTTTACCCCTTATAATTCTCGGTCTTGGCTATCTCGGCTATACCGCCATCGCGGCCACAGAGTCCGCCCCCCAACAAGGTGACGCGGCACCGCCACCGCCGATTGTTGAAACACGCGTTGTGCAGCCCACACAACACCAAGTGCTCTTGCGGGCCCACGGCGAAGTTACCCCGTTAGAAACCACGCAGCTTTCTGCCCAAGTGTCGGGTGAAGTGGTTACTTGGCATCCAAACTTCGTTGCCGGTGGCATTGTTAAGCGTGGCGAGGTGCTGCTTTCCATTGAGTCAGATAACTATCAAGCCGCAGTGTTAACTGCCGAGGCCGATCTGGCCAGCGCCAAAGCAGCGCTAATTGAAGAACAAGCCCAAGCGGCAGTGGCAAAACGTCAGGCAAAAAGCCTTCCTCCCTCACAAGTCACCGATCTCTACTTACGCAAGCCACAAGTACTCAGTGCAAAAGCCCGGGTAAAATCCGCACAAGCAGCATTAAGGCGTGCACAACGCGATTTAGACAACTGCCAAGTGACGGCCCCCTACGATGCTCTCGTGGTGTCACGCGACATCGGTACCGGCCAATACATCAGCGCCGGGACGCATGTAGGCACGCTTAACAGCGTTGAAGCTGCGGAGATCCATCTGCCAATTGCTGGCTTCGATAGCCTTTTTCTCCCCAAGCCATTGCCAGGTACTGATGTGTACTTAGTTCGCAACGGCAGCGAACCGATTCAACGCCAGGCAAAGCTTGTGCGCGATCTAGGCATCGTCGAGCAAAGTACGCGAATGATGCGAGTGGTAGTGCGCCTTGACGACCCATATGGCATTCAATCGGCTCAGCCAGCTCTTCCTTTTGGCAGCTATGTCGAAGCAACCTTCAAAGGAAAGACGTTAGAGCGCGTATTCAAACTGCCCCAGTCTATAATCAATAACCGTCAAGTGTGGGTGGTTGATCAAGCCGGAGAACTCTCCCCTCGCACTCTGCGTGTCGTAAGAACCGAAGGTCAATATATCTACGCCGATCAGGGACTGACACCGAATGACCAAGTCGTTACGACACCGCCAGAGTTCCCAGAGCCAGGCATGACAGTACGGCTGGCATCCGAGATATCAACGGAGGGCGACGATGAGTAACACTGACGCACACTCGCGCGGGATCATTGCCTACTTCGCCCACAACCCTGTCGCTGCGAACCTGATCATGGTGTTTGTTCTGGTTATGGGGGTGGCCAGTTATTTTTTCATTCAACGCCAGATGTTCCCTAACATCGAGATCAACTATATCCATATTACAGCGGACTATCCGGGGGCATCTCCACAAGAGGTCGAAGAAAGTATTCTGGTTAAAGTCGAAGAGGCCATTAAAGATGTCACTGGCATTGAATCAGTGGTTTCAACCGCGCGGCGTGGCTTTGGCCAAGTAGAAATCGAAGTGGATGTTGGCGAAGATCTTAACCAAGTACTTGATAGGGTCAAACAAGAAGTCGACGCTCTGTCTAATCTTCCTGCGTCGATGGAGCCACTTAACGTTGCGCAAGTGGAGTTTCGCCAAACAGTCATTCGTATGGCAGTGGTGGGCAATAAGCCACTGACTGAACTTAAGCGCGCGGCACAGGATATTGAGGACGAACTCCTCCAGCTTAAAGACGTCACCTTGGTAGAGCTTAGTGCCCCCACCTACGAAATTGCCATCGAAGTCGCGCCACGTATTCTGCGCAAGTATAACCTCACGCTCAATCAGGTGAGTGATGCCATTGCCCGCTATTCTGCCAATTTCTCTGCCGGTGAAGTGCGCACCGACAGCGGCATGATTGCAATTCGCGTCGAGAACCAGCGTTATCGCGGTGACGAATTTCGCCAGATCCCAATCAAAATCGGCCCGAATGGCAGTCAGTTATTGCTGCAGGATATTGCCACGATTAAAGATGGCTTTACAGAGGGCGAACGCTATTTTAAGTACTCGGGACAGAACGCAATTTTTCTCTCGGTGAACGCCACAGCGAGCGAAAACATGGTCACTGTCGCTGATGCAGTCAAAGGTTACATACAAGATAAAAACGCAGCATTGCCCGCCGGGCTCGCGCTCAAATCGGTGGTCGACATGACACACTACCTCAATGCACGCCTTGATATGATGCTGAAAAACTTATTACAAGGTGCTGTACTGGTCGCTTTGCTACTCACATTATTCTTGCGCTTTAAACTTGCTCTCTGGGTGCTTATCGGTTTGCCTGTGTGTTTTCTTGGTGCGGTCATGTTAATGCCAGTGATTGGCGTCAGCATCAACATCGTCTCGCTGTTTGCGTTTATTATGGTGCTGGGGATCGTCGTCGATGACGCGATCGTCATCGGTGAAAGTGTCTATACCGAAGTGGAACACAAAGGCGGTGGGATTCAAAACGTTGTCGCCGGGGCGCAGCGTGTTGCCACCCCTGCCACGTTTGGCGTGCTCACCACCATTGCCGTTTTTGCACCTTTTATCATGTCGAGCGGCCCTGAACGCGCCTTTTTCTTTGGCATCGCGTCAATCGTCATCTTGTGTCTCATCTTTAGCTTGGTAGAGTCGAAGCTTATTTTGCCCGCTCACTTGGCGCACACCCACTTTTCCACGCCAAAATCAAATAGCTTCCGCTCGCGTTTTAATCGGCAATTCCATCGCTTTGTCAATGGACCATACCGCCGCGCCGTCACCTTCGCGGTACATTGGCGCTGGTCGGCTTTCGCATTGTTTGTTGCCTTATTAGCTATCAGTATTTCGTTGGTGGTTGCCAGCCACGTGCGTATGGTGCCGACGCCCAAAGTCCCGCATGATTTTCCCAATATTCGCCTTGAGATGAACAATAACGCCTCGAGTGAGCAAACCATTGCCGCACTCAAAGCCATTGAAGGCATGGTCTACCGCGTCGATAACGCCACAGAAGCCGAGACGGGCCAAGCCATGGTGCAAGACACGCTCGTATTTAATGAAGGGCGAACCTCGGGACAACTGGTGATCCCTTTAGTCGATGATACATTGCGCCCCTTTACCACCTTCGAACTGTCGCGGCGCTGGCGTGAGGCGATGCCGGAGATCCCAGGAGTTAAAAAACTCACCATTCAAGATGACGTGAATGGTGGAGAGCAAGGTGATGAGTTTGGCTTTCTCCTCTTTGGGCCCAACATCGACACACTCAATGCGGCCGGACGTGCTTTAATGTCGCGCCTTAACCAGCAAGCGGGTCTTTTCGATGTGTCCTCATCCATCGATTCAGGCAGTCAGGAAGTGCTCATTTCCCTCACGCCCGTGGCTCATGATCTGGGGCTGGATCTCACCACCATTGCTCAACAGGTAGGAGGGAGTTTCTATGGCGGGGAAGCCCAACGCCTAATCCGTGACGGTGAAGAAATAAAAGTCATGGTGCGTTACCCCAAATTAACGCGGGAAGCATTTTCATCACTGCGATATGCCGTGATCACCACCCCAGCCGGTCAACAAGTCATGTTGGGCGATGTGGTGAAACTGGAGCAACAACCCGGTGTGAGTAGCCTGCGCCGCGAAGCAGGATTTAGAACGGTTTATGTCTATGGGGCAATTGATGAAGAGTTAGTCGAACCCAATCAAGTGGTTGAGACGATTCAACAATCGGTGATCCCTGAAGTTTTAGCCGATTATCCGGCTGTTACCAGTGAACTCAGTGGCTCAATTGAAGAGCAGCAGGCACAGCAAGATGAACAAATGCTGTTCTTTGTCGCCGGCATGATTGTGGTCTATGCGTTATTAGCCGTGCCTTTAAAAAGCTACACGCAACCGCTGATTATTATGTCGGTGATCCCTTTTAGCTTGACGGGGGCCATTTGGGGACATTATTGGTTTGATATCGATTTAAGTATGATGTCGACCTTTGGTTTGATTGCCGCCGCGGGGGTGGTGGTCAACGATGCACTGGTGATGACGGATTATATTAATCGAGCGCGCAATGCGGGAGTTGCGATCAAAAAAGCAGTGATCGACGCAGGCTGTGCCCGCTTTCGGGCGATCACACTGACGTCTATCACCACCTTTGCTGGGGTACTACCCATCATGTTTGAAACCAGCCTGCAAGCGCGGTTTGTGATCCCAATGGCCGTTGCACTTGGCTTTGCGGTGATGTTTGCCACCTTGCTGACGCTGTTTCTGGTGCCCTGTTTATATCTGATGTTGCAAGATATTGGACAACTGCTGCGCCGACTTACTCCCGGCCTTTCCTCATCACCGTCAGAGCCTAACGCGCAATAAAAGCAGTTCCGAGCGCAGCGCCTTGTGCGCCATGTTTGTCCAGCTGGTGAGCAATGGCCGTCATCGCTAGCCAGCGGTTTTCGCACCATGAAGGGGCCAGTAACGTAGGTGGGCGCGCGCTCGCAGACACGCGATGATACACCACGTCAGGGGGCGTTCTCTGGATCATCATCGTGGCACTGTCAACGTAGGCGTCTAACGTGATGTCGCTTTGACGTCCCGCCCGCCACGCTTTCGCCATGGTACTGCCCTCTACAATATGCAAAGGGTGCAATTTGATGCCATCGGTGCCTGTGCTCACGACACGGTCAATCGTTGTTTGATGGTCGGTGATATCCTCACCAGGCAAGCCAACAATCAAATGCGTGCATACTTTGATGCCGAGCGCACGTGCTTGTCGGGTGATTCGCTCGTACACCGCCACATCATGGCCGCGATTAATGCGCTTCAACGTCTTATCATGCCCCGTTTGCAAACCAAGCTCCAGCCAGACTTCAAACCCTTGTTGACGATAGTCCGCCAGCAGCGTTAACACCTGGTCAGGCACACAATCTGGCCGTGTACCGACACACAGTCCGACCATGTTTTCACGCGCTAATGCTTGCTCGTACAGGGCCTTTAATCGCTCTACTTCATCATATGTACTGGTGTAGGCTTGAAAATACGCCAGATAACGACGTGCTCGGTCTACTTCTTTGGCGCGTAGGCGCAATTGATCACTAACGGATTGGTGCTGCGCGGTTTCATCGGAAAACGACGCGACATTGCAAAAGGTACAGCCTCCTCGCCCGAGCGTGCCATCGCGGTTTGGACAGTTAAAGCCACCATGCAAAGTGAGTTTATGGACGCGTTCGCCATAGCGGTGTTTTAAATCTTGGCCAAGTGTATTGACGAGTTGGTGCAGCTCCATGACGCCTCAGCGATAAAAGACAAAGGCGAGATTCTAACAACTGTTGTTGAGGAGATATTGGTGCGGATCAAGCAAGAGCGAGCTTGTCCTAAAACAACAAACCCGCCTTGGTGGCGGGTTTAGTCGTTGGCGGGTATACCGATTAGGCTTTGGCTTTCTTCTTGCGCTTATCAGTGACTTCCCACTGACCGTCAACAAAGAAGGCTGACCAGCCTGTTGGTTTACCGTCTTCCTCGCTGCGCACGTAATTCTCTTTTGTTTTACGTGCAAAACGAACCACTGTAGGACGTCCATCGGGATCTTCCTGCGGGGCATCGGCAAGGTATTTAAACTTGTCCGAAATGCGGTCTTTAAAGCGGTGAAGCTCTTCCACCAGCGGTGCACGCGTTTCGCGAGATTTCGGGAAATTACTCGCGGCCATGAACAGGCCAGAAGCACCATCTCGCAGCACAAAGTAGGCGTCCGAGTTTTCACATGGCAGCTCTGGGAAGTGCACCGGATCCTCTTTCGGTGGCGCTACGTCACCATTTTTGAGGATCTTACGCGTGTTTTTACATTCCTCGTTAGTGCAACCCATGTATTTCCCGAACCGGCCATTTTTCAGCACCATATCGTTACCACATTTGTCGCACTCCACCACAGGCCCATCATAGCCTTTCGGCTTAAACTCACCTTTTTCAACTACATAACCTTCACAGCTCGGGTTATTACCACACACATGCAGCTTGCGATGCTGATCAATGAGGTAAGAGTCCATTGCCGTTTCACAAATCGGGCAACGCTTCATCGCCCGTAGATCAGCGGTTTCAACGTCCTCTTCGAGGACATTGACGATGCCATCTTCATCCATCAAATTGATGGTGGTTTTGCATCGCTCTTTCGGTGGTAATGCGTAGCCCGAACACCCGAGGAACACCCCAGTCGATGCGGTACGAATCCCCATTTTACGTCCACAGGTTGGACAGTCGATATCTGTCATTACCATGTAGTTGGGCTTCATTCCGCCTTCGTCTTCATCCTGCTCCGCTTGCTCTAGCTCAGCGGTAAAGTCAGCAAAGAAATCGTCAAGCACCGCTTTCCAGTCAGCTTGACCTTCAGCGATTTTATCGAGCGACGCTTCCATACGAGCGGTAAAGTCATAGTCCATCAAATCGGCAAAGCTTTGGTTGAGACGATCAGTGACAATCTCGCCCATTTTCTCAGCATAGAAGCGACGGTTTTCAACTCGCACATAACCGCGGTCTTGTATCGTGGAAATAATAGACGCGTACGTCGATGGACGACCAATGCCCGCTTTTTCTAACTCTTTGACCAAGGCCGCTTCGGTATAACGGGCGGGTGGCTTAGTAAAGTGTTGTTTCGGATCAAGCTTGTCGAGTGTCAGTGATTCACCCACCTCAACCGCTGGCAAGGTTTGATCTTCGTTTTTACCAGAAGGACGCTGTACCCGAGTCCAACCGTCAAAGCGCAGTGTGCGTCCTTTTGCTTTCAAGGTGTAATCGCTCGCATCGACCGTCAAGGTCGTCGAGTCATATTTTGCCGGTACCATTTGACAGGCCACAAACTGGCGCCAAATCAAGTCGTACAGACGATGCGCATCAGGGTCCATCCCCTTTAAATCACTGGCATTGACACCCACATCAGAAGGCCGGATGGCCTCGTGCGCTTCTTGGGCATTGGCTTTGGCACCATACACGTTCGCCGACGCTGGTAAGTACTTCTCACCGTATTCGCTGGCAATATGGCCACGAGCCGCTTCGACCGCTTCTTTGCTGAGGTTGGTCGAGTCGGTACGCATGTAAGTGATATAGCCGGCTTCATACAAGCGTTGCGCCAACATCATGGTTTTCTTCACCCCAAAGCCGAGACGCGTGCTTGCCGCCTGCTGCAATGTTGAGGTGATATAAGGCGCCGAGGGCTTACTCGTTGAGGGGCGATCTTCGCGATCACGCACCACAAAGCTGGCGTGCTCAAGCGCCGACACCGCCGCCATTGCCTCATCTTTATTTTTCGGCTTAAAGGCTTTGCCATTTTGTTGCGCCACGAGCAGTCGCAACGCCTGCTCTTTCGGTGTGAGCGTGTCGGCGTGCACATCCCAAAATTCTTCGGGAATAAAAGCTTTTATCTGATGCTCACGTTCAACAAGCAGCTTTACCGCGACCGACTGCACACGACCGGCCGACAAGCCTCGCGCCACTTTTTTCCATAGCAACGGCGAGACCATAAAGCCCACCACACGGTCGAGGAAACGCCGCGCTTGCTGTGCGTTGACACCGTCGATATTGACGTCACCCGGTGCGTCAAACGCCTGTGTGATCGCATTTTTGGTGATCTCATTAAAGACCACGCGTTTGAAGCGGTCGTTATCACCACCGATGAGTTCGCGCAGGTGCCAAGCAATGGCCTCCCCTTCGCGGTCCAAATCCGTTGCGAGATAAACGTTGTCGGCTTTCTCAGCCAGTGACTTAAGCTCGGCGACGACTTTTTCCTTACCGGGCAACACTTGGTATTTTGCTTGCCAGCCATTGTAAGGATCAACGCCCATCTTGTTGATGAGYGCCTTCTGTTCTTTTTCTTTTTTAATGCGCGCTTTTTCTTCGGCGCTGAGCCCTTTCGTGGACACAGGTGCGGCCTTTTTACCGCCTTGCGWCGCTCCAGTTGGCAAGTCACGAACATGTCCGACACTCGACTTCACCACGAAGTCTTTGCCGAGATATTTATTGATCGTTTTCGCCTTTGCTGGGGACTCCACGATGACGAGAGATTTGCCCATAATGACCTAATTGACGCCCTTTGCGCTAAAACTGTCGAAAATTCGTTGCGTTGCACTTCCATGCCGGAGTGCCGCTATCTGTTTACAATATTGAGCGAGTCTAGCCGAATATCAACTAAATTCGCAGCAAAACACGCTGATTGCTCGTCCCTTCCACAATTGTTAAGCAATTGTGATGGTAATATCCCGATTGTTCTTCATGCCGGTTTCCGGCAAAAACGCGCTAATCATTACCATTGCCGCACGCAAAATAGCTAAATGGATGCGGTAATCTTTGGCTTGGCTCACATTATTATGGCTATTTCGCTCATTATCGTGCGCCTGTTACCCCTATTTTCCTTCCGTTGTTTATCGCCCAACGCTAACAGGCAGCACTCGGGGAGTGAGTTAAACCAACGGACGCTGACCACGACTAATCCATTTTAGCAGCACACGATCTGCCACCTCCGCGGATGCGCCAGCAAGCTTTTCAGCAATGTTTTTACGCTGATGGTAAGACACCGACAGCACTTTTCGCTCGTTATTCGCCGCCTGGAACAAATACTCGTCGCTGGTACAGACCTCATCAATCAATCCCAGATCCAATGCTTGGTTACCAAACCAGTGTTCACCGGTGGCAACCTTATCGACATTAAGAGACGGGCGGTATTCGCTGATAAACGCCTTGAACAGGCCATGGGTTTCTTCCAGTTCCGTTTTGAACTTCTCGCGCGCTTTGTCAGTGTTTTCACCAAACATGGTTAGCGTGCGCTTAAATTCACCGGCGGTCAGCTGCTCAAATTCAATATCGTTCTTCTTAAGCAACTTGTTAAAGTTGGGTAGCTGGGCAATCACCCCAATCGAGCCAATGATCGCAAACGGCGCTGCAATCAACTTATCCGCGACGCATGCCATCATATACCCGCCGCTTGCCGCCACTTTATCGACCGCCACGGTTAAGGGCACGCCTGCTTGACGGAAGCGTGCCAGCTGAGACGCCGCGAGGCCGTAGCCATGCACCATACCGCCGCCACTCTCGACGTTGACCAAGACTTCGTCCTGTTCGGTTGCTACCGACAAAATCGCTGTGACTTCTTCTCGCAACGCCTCCACTTCGCGGGCATCGATGCTGCCTTTAAAGTGGATCACAAACAATTGTGGATCCCGTTGAGCCGATCGCTCGTTTTGCTTTTTGGCTGCGGCTTTTTGCGCCTTTTCTTCTTTCTTCTTGGCTTTTTTCTCGTCTTTCTCTCGCGCTTTTAACGACGATTCATTGTACAAGTGCTGCTCTAGCGATTGACGATAATGCTTAAACCGCTCAGTTAAGTCAGTGAGCTTTAGGCTACCTTTTTGCCCCCCTTTGTCGCTCGCGGCGCGCACTAAAGCGACCAATACAAATGCCGCTAATAAGAAAGTGACGACTTTTGCCAGAAAAAGCCCATAATCCGCAATGAAATCCAATGTTGTATCCTCTTTTTTGTCGCTATGTTGGCAATGYCGTTAACCGTACATCACGCACTTGGTTGTCACACCTTACCCGCAACCTTACAATAATCTACGTTTAACAATAAATAAGGATTTATATCGTGGACTACCAAGTAAGCTCAAACGCGCTTGACGGGCGTGTGATTTTGGTGACCGGTGCGGGCGCTGGCATTGGCCGCCAAGCCGCACTTAGCTATGCAGAGAAAGGCGCCACCGTCATCCTTCTCGGCCGCACCGTGAAAAAACTTGAAGCAGTATACGATGAAATTGAAGCAATGGACGCACCGCAACCTGCGATTATCCCATTAGATATGCTGGGTGCCACGCGTCAGCATTATTTGGATATGGCAGATACGATTGAGCAGCAATTTGGACGCTTGGACGGCGTGCTGCACAACGCCGGTCTTCTCGGTGTGCTCAGCCCTTTCGATCAAATTGACGAAAAGTCACATGACGATGTGATGCAAGTGAATGTCAAAGCCACCATGCTGATGACGCAAGCCCTGTTGCCATTGTTGAAAAAGTCTGATGATGCCCGCGTGGTGTTTACCACCTCCACCGTCGGCCACCAAGGGCGTGCTTACTGGGGCAGCTATGCGATTTCTAAATTCGCGACCGAGGGCATGATGCAAGTGCTGGCAGATGAAATGTCTGATACCAAAGTACGTGTCAACGCGATCAACCCAGGTGGTACCCGCACCAGTATGCGTGCGAGCGCTTTCCCAGGGGAAGATCCAGAAACACTGAAAACACCATTGGATATTATGCCGCTCTATCTGTACCTCATGGCGCCAGAGGGCATTAAGGAGCATGGTCAGTGCATTGATGCGCAGCCAAAACGTTAAGCAAAAGCGCCCCCAGCACTGGGGGCGCTTTGCTAGATGGTGGGTTAAAAGTCAACGCTGAGTGTTGCCTTGACATTTCGCTCATCACCATACCAACAGTTCAACTCATCAAAACAGCTGTAAGTGGTTTTATCGAATAAGTTTGTCGCAGATAGGGACACTTTTGCACCTGATAGCGACGATGATGCTTGCGAGAGATCGTAACTCACCGCTGTATCAAACACGGTATAGTCGGGCACTGTAAAGGTATTGGTTGCGTTACCCTGTGACTCACCCACATAACGTGCGCCCACACTCACGCGTGTCCCCGCACTGACTTGATGATTCAACCAGGCACTGGCGGTTTGCTCTGGCACCCAAACTGGGGTCTTGCCCTCTAGGTTAGGGTCATCCGTGATCTCCATGTCAATATAGCCATAAGTTAAGGCCACATCCGTCTCTACACTAAGTGCATGATTAAATTCGACCTCTATGCCACGAGAGCGAATTTCACCGGTTTGGATTTTTGCATACGAGTCATTGGGATCGTTCACCAGCGCATCTTGCTTTTTAAGCTCGAACAACGCCACGTTGACGCCCGTACTACCGTCTAGCGACAAGTACTTGAGGCCGGTTTCCCATTGTTTACCCGTGGAAGGGTCAAACACATTACCCCGATTATCCATATCGGTTGGTTCAAAGCTTTCTGAGTAACTCAGATAAGGGGAAATGCCGTTGTCAAACTGGTACATCGCACCGGCACGGAATGCCAGATTATAGTGACGAATGTTTTTCTCTGAGGCACTACTTAAGGTTTGCTTGTCATCTTTTAACTCGTACTCGTCGTAACGTGCCCCAGCGAGCAACACCCATTGGTTCCACAAGATCTGATCTTGGGCATAGAGGCCAGTCTGTGTCACTTCAATATCATGGTCTTCTTGGTAAGCAAAACTGAGTGAGTCGGGGTTAACCTGGTTATTATCGGGATCGAAAATATCAATATCCGGCACCACATTCGCCAACGTATCGTCATAGTCAACGTCGGAAGACATATCTTGATAATCAATACCGAACAAGGTGTAGTGCTGTGCCGACCCCCAGTTCAAATCACCAGAAAGCTGTGTATCGACCACCCAAGCCGCCATTGTTTCATCGGTTAAGTAAGCGTTTCGCGGATAGTGGCGGCCGTCATCGCTTTTTTGGTGATACATGTTTTTTTGTAGCAAATCAGCATCTGTGTAGCGTGCCGAGTGCAGTAACGACCAGTTTGATGAGAGCTGGTGCTGCACCTTGTAACCCAGCATCAGAAACTCACGATCATAAGTATTCCAGTTGTTGTCACCGGAAAAGCTATCGCTAGAAAGGCTGCCTTGGTCACTATGCAATACCGAGCCGTTGGCCGGCAATGAGGTATAAATGCCCGCCGCTGGATCCGCTTGGTAATAAAGATTAACGTTCACCAACGTATCTGGCGACACCCGCCAATCTAGCGATGGGGCGACGACATAACGCTCTTCTTCTGAATCGCCCGCTTGGCCATCTTTTTGTCGTGCCAGCGCCACCATCCGGTACGCCAATGGAGTGTCAGAAATCGCACCAGTACTGTCAACAGACACTTCACGCAGTGCATCAGAGTCGGTGCTCATCGTCACACGGTGCGCCGCCTCTTGTTTAGGCGTCTTGGCGATCATATTCACCATCCCACCCGGTGGAATATTCCCGTATAACACCGACGTCGGCCCTTTAAACACCTCCACTTGTTCAATCGCAATCGGATCGATTTGTGGCTGTAAATTCCAGGTGTTGTAAGGTACCGCGAGACCATCAAAAAAGTTCTGATAGTTGATAAAACCACGAATATTAAAGAGATCGAGTCGCGTGACGGCCCCACCCCGCAGTTCAGTATTTACACCCGGTGTGTAACGCACCACTTCGCTTAGTGAACTGGCTTGACGCTGTTCGATGGCCTCTCGGTCGATGACAGTGACCGCTTGAGGCGTTTCTTCTGGTGCCAGTACTGTTTTAGTGGCCGTATTGCGGTAGGTGTCGCCTAAGACTTGTATAGTTTCCATCTCGGCGTGTTGCGAGTCGGCATAAGCTGATGGCAGCATCAAGCTCCCCATGACCGCCATCGCTAACGGGGACAGTCGCCATCTGGCAACCTGCTGCACGCGTGCACAACCCATATCCATGATGATTTTCCTCTTAATGCAAATTAAACGTAAAACGGAATCATTCGCATTTTAAAGGTGTGCATGGTGAATACTGTTCATTTTGGTGCATGATGATGACAATCCAGCGGGATCCAGTACGTCATTACCGCGTCATCGGCTTCTGGTTGATATCCAGGCGGATAGACTTCAAGCTCGATACCATCCGTGCATCGGTACCCTGAGGCAGGCAACCAATGATAGATAAAGGTATGCAAGGTCTTAGGCAGTTCACTCACGGGTCCCAAATGCGTAATCACCGCATAGGTCGCCTCTGGCACCGTCCACGTGGCTAAAGATGGGATTGGCAGCGCGTCTTGCTGCTGACCGGCGAGGTAGGGTAACGGGGTTTGAAGTGTATCAGCGCTGGCCACATCAATCGCACCAATGCTTGGCTGACCAACATCAATCAACCCAGCCTCGTGCGCATCACGCCACAGCTTAGGCACCACGTCAGTAAAATCGGGCTCAGGTGCAAACAAGCCTAATATAGGCGACGTCTGCCCTACCAGCGTGATCGATGATCGCGTTTGAATGTGCACCGACAGCCAAGACGGATTGGGAGTCGCCAGTGTCGTAATATGCAGTGGTGTTCGAATACCATCCATCACCCCCCGCTGGCGATACGTACGAGGACTCACCCCGAACTGCTGACGAAATGCGCGGGAAAAATTCGYCTCTGAGGTAAACCCAAACGACAGCGCGATATCAATCACTCTATCGGACCGAGAGAGCAACTGTTTGGCGGCATAGCTAAGTCTGAGTTCACGCACATAATGCGCCACACTCACGCCCGTTTGTTCCGAGAACACGCGCTGCAATTGCCAGCGAGACCAGCAGCTGTGAGCGGCCAATTCACTGACAGAAAGCGGTTGGTCAAGGTTTGCGTGGATAAAGTCTAGAACCCGCTCGATACGATCAAAGCGTGCGGTTTGCTCTGGTGCTAATGCCGTTGTCATCACATCCTTTTATCGACAAAATTGTAAATAAACTCCAAGATAACACAAACAATAATCATTATCATAACTGAAATGAAAGAGGCCAACCGATACGACGGATAATAAGGCTGCAACTGTTATAGTGAGCGCGACGAGTTAGAGCGTCACACAGAAATAGAAAGCCCGGCACATGGCCGGGCTTTAGCGAACATCACGCAGACTTACTTACGCGTTCTTGGTTTGCCTTTACTACGCGGCGCGCCCGAGCGCTGATTGCCCTTTTTCGGGCTTCCGCCTTTCGGCCCTGCCGCAGGTGCGTTACCCCGACGAGCCTGACGTGTTTTCTTCGGCTTATCATTGCTATCGATGCGCTCTTCGTAACGGCGTACTGCACGACGGATCTTCTGGCGCGACTTTTTACGCTTTTGATCATCTGGCGTGATAACCGTTTGCGACTCTGGCTTCATCTCTACCATTTCGCGCAGATAATTCACTTCTTTCAGATCCATCTCACGCCAACCACCACGCGGCAGATCTTTTTCAAGATAGATATCGCCGTAACGTACACGCTTCAAACGGCTTACGGTCACACCTTGGGTTTCCCACAAACGACGCACTTCACGGTTGCGCCCTTCGGTAATCACCACATAGAAAGTGTGATTCATCCCCTCGCCGCCCGCATAAACGACATCTTCAAAGCGCGCCACGCCATCGTCTAGTTCTACGCCGTGAACAAGGTTTTTCACCATATCTTCGTTCACGTCACCAAACACACGCACCATGTACTCACGTTGCACTTGGCGGCTTGGGTGCATCAAACGATTCGCTAGTTCACCGTCGGTAGTGAACAGCATTAAGCCTGAGGTATTGGCATCCAAACGGCCAACCGCTACCCAGCGCGCATCTTTCAATTTGGGCAAGCGATCGAATACCGTACGACGCCCCTCTGGGTCGCTTCGCGTACACAGTTCACCCTCTGGCTTGTTGTATGCAAGAACGCGACACACAGACTCAGAAGGCGCATTAAGCTGCACCGCATGACCATCAACACGCACCAATGCACTGGGATCATCAAGGCGGTCACCCAGTTTGGCGACGGCACCATTAACACTCACCCGGCCGGCTTGAATGTATCCTTCCATTTCGCGGCGTGAACCTACGCCAGCACGCGCTAGCACCTTCTGTAATTTTTCGCTCATGTTTTTTACCTTACTGTCGCCTTCACAGGCGTCAATCAAATTTAGCAGCTCACAACCTAATAAAAGCAAGCAGCTACAAACCCCACTTTGTCAGAATAACGTACTCTAGTAGGTCTATATCCCGTTTTGTAGCCATAAATGTAGCCACTTTTGTAATCAGCAAGGATTATAAAGCAGAGTCACGAGGAGGAGAAGAAAAGATATGCTCTCGCTGGTAACTAAAATACACCTCGTAAGAAACCTGATGCGCCATCAAACACTGACCTAAAGCATCACTCATCCTGATAGAGCCGGTCATTTGGCATCGTGACCAACCTGACCGGCCTGAAAATGCGTTGAGAAGCGCAAATCCTCTATATTTCGTAAACCTTGCCACTGGTCGGCACACCTTGAGAGCTACGATAATGCCCTGCAACCACCTGATTTAATTCTAAATGATTAAACTCCGCATAGTTATCAATTGCGTCGCGAGTAAAGGCTTCGGACTCCTGGTGGGTAACGTGCGGTTGACTCTGCTTACGGTAGTAAGTAATGGGTATGGTTTTATCAGAACTCATACTTTGTACCATATAATTTGCCATGCTTGTCTCCTCCCTATTAAGAAGCGTCGTTAACGAGGCTTTTTAGCTCCTGAGAAGCCGCAGTGAAATACAGCTTAATTTGACTACGATCAGTGATGCCGTCGTGTTCGATGTCTCCAGCAATATTGTTTACGTCGCCAATGACAAAACTCAACGCATTGCCCACCTTACTCACCTTATCTGTAAGGTCGCTGAAGTCTTGGTTAAAATGCTGGGTCTGCATCAAAAACGATTGCTGTTGATTGATCTGTGTCTGGCAGTTTTTTATCTGCGATTCGAGCCCATGCACCTTATCTTGCGCTTTAGATATCAATACGCCCAACGCAATCAGTCCAGGCGCACCAAAAACACCCAACCCAAGAAGATAGTATTTTTTCTTATTTAACGCATCTAGCTCCTGTTGCTCACCCTGCAAATTAGACTGCAAGCCAGCAATGTTCGCCTTTAATTGCACACTGATTTTTTCCAGCGCCTGAATGTTTTGTGTGATACTGGCGTTGGCATTGCGAGTTTGTTGCAAGCTCTCCTGAACCAGCTGTTGCGTCGGTTTAGCCTGTTGCTGAATGTCATTGACAAAGGCTTGAAGTGCCGCCGCCGATTCCGTATCCACTAATTCAATTTGTTTTTTCAGCTCGTCTGAAAGTGACTCAGCAAACGAAAGGACTTGCGTCTGCATTTGTTGAATTTGAGGCAGGATATCAGTAACGGTGTTCTCGACACTCTGTTGAATGGCGATGGCATTACTGGGTAGCCCGCTAAACTGACGAATGATTTTCTCCGATGCCTGCATATTGGCAATCGCCTGAGACAAAATGCCATTGGTTGACGTTGTCATGAGAGTCTCCTTTTCGATGGTAAAAGCCGGTTTCCCGACTTTGCCATGATTTACGCAGCCAGATTACCGACGAAGTCTGCAATGGTGGTATTTTTAGGGACAGAAAGCTCGCTGACACCCGCCATTTGTGCTTTGATCGTGTTCACATCGGTCAGCACCGTTTTAACCGTGCCATCGGCAGCCGTCAGCCATAGTTCGCGCAGTGAATCTGTGCTGGTGATACCTTTGTCTAGATCAGCGATCATTGTGCCTAAGTCTGAAGTTAGCGCATCCCAAGCGTTAGCCATTTGAGTGGCTGCGTTTACCGAATTTTGTGCCTGAACTTGCAAGCCTCGATAACCACTACCAATTTGGCTAGCCAAGTTAACCTCAGCTTTCAGGTTGGATTTCTTTTGGTACAAATCCTGACGGGCATTAAGAGAGTTATGCAACACAATCGAGCCAGCTGTAATGCCTGCAGCCCCGGCAACCATCATGGCAACACCGCCGATGACAACTGGAGTAGATGTACCTGCGGTGACAAAGTCAGTCACAGCCCCAATAGCAGTGACAAACGCACCGCCAATCACCAATAAACCACCAGCAACAATCCCCGCAATCGCGCCATCAATAGCGGCATTGATTTTGTCGATTTCACCGTCCAACTGACTAAGAACACCATTATCCCCTTCCACCTTTGAATTGAGATCAACGACAATGGCTTGAAAGTTCTTCGAGTCAGTAATCAGATTATTATTTAGATCAACAATGATTAACTTTGTCCCTTTGGACGTTTCTTGATAGGCCAGCGCTTGATCTCGAAGTGCCTGCAACTGCTTAAGCCACTCTTGTTTTGTTGATCCCTTAGGAAGTACCGCTGGAATCGCATTATGAAGCTGATAGTAATTGGAGATATTTGAAATATTGGTAATTATTTGCGGCTGGATATCTGATAGATAAGAATTAGCATGTTTTTTTGCCGTATCTAGTCCATGATTAATTTGCGTTTCATTGTCTTTCAAATTTGGGAACTGAGAAAAATCAACGGGTACCTGCTGCAGCACACTGTTACAAAAGTTTTGAATTTGGAGTGCTTGTGAACTTTGATGCGCCATTCCTTGATTAACGCCAGTTGCTGTATCTGTCATGTTTTCGTCCTCTTACGCGTGAGTGATGCCATGTACCATGGGGATACCGGCATAAATTGCTTTGATACTGTCCATTTGATCCGAAAGCAGGCTCCACTGCGCTACACCTACCTCCAAAGCCTCGCGAATCACTTGAACCTGTTGTTCGTTGGTAGCCGTTGCAACAACTTCAGCGCTATTAGAAAACTGCTTTTCAACGTTCTGCCAGTTTTCTTCTAGCCCGCTCAATGCCTGATAAGTGCGGGAAAATGCCTTCACAAACAGGTTATTTTGAGCTTGAATTGACTTAACAACAGACAGCAAACTGTTGCTTTTGGCGAGCTGTGTGTACAAAACACCCAGTTTTTCGTTGTTGGTACGAAGCCCTCTCACTGATTGACTAGACTCACTGGCTCCCTGAGAGATGCCATTCAAGCCTGCAATCAGATATTGCATGTCGACTTTCGATTTATTTTCATCTTCGTTTTTTTTATCTTTTTCCTTGTCTTGATCTTGCTTCTTATCTGTCACATCGATACTGGCCAGTATTGTTTGACCAATTTTATTTACACCCTCACCCGCTTTGGTGCCACCGTCGACGATCCCTTGAATGTTTTGCGCAATCTTTTGATTCAGCGTTTCAATTGCTTCTGTTTGCTGCTTAATGTCAGCTGAGACGGACTGCTCTATCTGAGCGATAACCAAGTCATATTGCTTGTTGGAATAGGAGAGCTCTTGATTCATCACTCCGGCCTGAGCATATAAGCCTGCGGCATGAGTAGCGTACAGACGCGCCTGAGTGGTTAAAGCACTTAAGGTATGAACAATCTGATCAGCTTGAGCAAGTAATGCGCTGTTGCTGCTGGGAAGAGCACGCTGTGCAGCCGCAACTAACGCAGAGAAATTCGATCCATTAGAAAAAGTAGTGATAACAGCAGGTAGCACGAGCTGTAGATATTGATTGGCTTGCTGCCTCAGCTCCTCTTGAAATGCGCTCGATTTCACGGCCAAATCTGAGCTAAGCTCAAAGCTTGCCAAGTTTTGTTGGCTAAGAAGCAAGTTAGCATTTTTTTGTGTTATCAACCCACGGTTTGCAGCGCTCAAGTAGGCTGCTAACAAACCGGCATCTCCCGTATCGATAGTATTCACACCCGTCATTATTTTTCCCTCTAACTGGAATAAAAACAGTCTGTTAATCACATAGGCACTCTGGCTTAAACAGCACTAACACACCCTACTCTCCTACTGTATGGTTCTACCGCGAGAACACAGGAGAGTTAAGATGGAAGCATAGAGCGGATTGCCCACTTTACTGGGCATTTATTCTGATAATGTGTCAACCACGGCACTTTAAGCGTGTAGCTAAGCGACTTGTTTCACAATTCTATTTAGCGAGCTCAACAAATCATGGTTCGGCAGAGAGTAAACGCATAGAGGCTCAAAGAAAAAAACAAAGGATATGGTGAGTAATACGCGCAAGTGCACCAAAGATATCTATCAGTAATGCACTTATGTTTTGAATTGAGGATTTTGTGATGGTCTGTTCAGCAAAAATTTCTCCTTGTACCTGTCAGTTTTTAGGAGAAGCCCCAAAAACAGTAAAAAATGAGAAACCAATTGCGCTGTTATATGTAATGATTGAATGACTTAGACCCCATAAACAATCTGAAGGTTTCAATGTATTACCGTACTTTCAAGTCATTGCCTGTTGTCGCTGTGTTAGTAGCAACCAGTGGATTCAGTGCTCACGCAGAGTCGATTTATCCGTATAAAACA
Organism: Salinivibrio sp. ML290; assembly: GCF_001995695.1. Classification (NCBI taxonomy): domain Bacteria; kingdom Pseudomonadati; phylum Pseudomonadota; class Gammaproteobacteria; order Vibrionales; family Vibrionaceae; genus Salinivibrio; species Salinivibrio sp. ML290. The sequence goes on from NZ_MUEY01000003.1 coordinate 354,494, forward strand.
GCTGAAAAAAATGTCATCTATCAACGATTCAGTAATCGTCCGGCACAACCGTTAGCAAATGCCAAAGCCGCAGATTTTCAGTTGTTGTATAAAGGGCAGGACATTGCTGTCGGCTACTCCTCCGGAAATTATTATTGTAATGCAGAGCAGTTACCTACCGGGCTGGATACGGACTCTGCACGTATCATAGGCAGTTTCCTTGTAACAAATGTAGGATCATTCGCTTTGTGTAAGCAAACTGTAGATATCGACCTGGAGCATTTTCAGGCTCTGAGTCATCCGTTTTACCGAAATGGAAATACAATTTTACTGATTAGCGGCAAGGTACTGAAAGGCGCAGACGGTAAAACATTTAAGAGTGCCTACGGGCACGGATATGATGCAAAAAATTATTTCTATGTAGCGGAAAAAACGGTCAAAATACCCTATCAACATCAGGTGAAAATTTCTGAAGACTGTCGAGGTTGGGCTACGATTGATGGGAAAAGCTATTACTCCGGCGAGCTACGCAATGATGTGGATGCATCTAGTTTTAAATGCCTGAGTTTTAATGCTGCCGCAGATAAAAAAGGGTTTCTGATTGCAGGGAAGCGGAGTCTGGAATTTCCTGCTGACGTTGACATGAAAGCGCTTAAAGTGCTTGAAGGTAATTTTGTTTCGGATGGTCATTATGTCTGGTTTGCCGGTATTGAACCTTACTCATTTAAGGGTATTTCGGCGAAAACAGTGAAAGTGAACGGAACGACCATTTCTGATGGAAAGCAGAGCTGGCAGTGCGAAACTTATCACTCCAGTGGGCAGCCAATGTGTCAGAAAACTCAATAATGCAATTATCGGTTTATCTTCACTTTTCCGGAAGTATATTAACCAGCGAGGCCTTATTTGGCCTCGCTGAAGTCAATATTCCACAGCAGTACATCTGACAGGACTGAGCCAGTGCCGTTGTGATTGCCCGTGGTAATGGCCCCATAGCGCTTGCTCGCCCCGCCAGACGATATCACCTTGTTCATTACACAGCTCTTGCGGTGTGCCCGCGTGGTCGGTTCACGATGTAATGCAGCTCGCTGCCTTGCTCATGGTGGGTCACTTGCGCCATCGGGCGGAAGCTACCGGGCTCGTAGAGGTATTCGGTTTGCTGTAGGACTTGCCCATCAGCCGTGGCCTGTTGTTGCTGCACAATGTGCCCGCCGTCCCACAGGTAGTGAGTCTGTGTGTCGCTGTGCGCACATTCTTTGGCGATACGTCGCCCAAACGGGTCGTAGCGGTAACGAAAACGAAAACGACCAGTCTCTAGTACACGCTCTGCGCGGTCATGGCGGCGTTTTTGGCGCTGCGCACTAGTATGTTGGAGGCATCAGAAAGTGGACACCTCCAATGCAATACTGGAACGTGACGCTATCGCAGCTAGTCAGCAACCTCGAAGAGCGGGGTGAGGCTTCGGTGGGTGATGGGTGAGACAAAATTATGAACACCTTCTTTTTCAAACTCCCCTCTTCTTAGCTATCCGTCAAATCGTTCCGAGAAAGCTTATTTATAAGAGTCTTAGAATAGTCGATACTATTTGGGCCTTCCAGCTCTGGGTTAGCTAGGCTATAAACAACGCACTCAATCTTTTCTTCTTCAAACTCAATATCTTCCCTACACTCAAGCATATTAGCCCATTGTTCAACTGAGTCAGCATTAATATCTCCACATATATATCTATTCAATACATTTATAATATCAATTGATTTTACTATCAAAGGCTTTCCTTCATAGTCCCATGAAAATTCAGAGAGATATTCGGATAACTCATCTAGAGGCTTTGAGAGCGACACCAGATGTTTTACAGTTTCTAAACGCTTATTCATTACTCATCCTTATGGAAACACACCAGCATTCAACTTATCTTTCATATGAACAATATTTCCTTTAGGGTCATATGTTGTCTTGGAATATTGAATTGTATCACCAGCAGAATTTATCTGTTTTTCGTACACAGCTTTAGAACCGGGTACTCTTCCTGGAGATGTAGCTTGTACCGCAATACCATCATCTGGAAGTTGATGAAATTGAATGTTTTCTTTCGCATTCGCTGGAATCTTTTTCTTGAAACGTTTTATATTTTTCTGTTGAGCAGGGTTTGGGAGTGGATCGTCTAATGCCTTACCACTACTGCTACACCCCGCCAGACCCAACGGATCCACCCACTCCAGTGGGTTGGCAACATACGCCTGTGGCCTTAATCCACCTGCAAATCCTATTGGGTCGGGGCTAAGATACTGGCCACTGTCTGCATCGTAATAACGGTTTACGTTATAGTAAAGGCCCGATTCTGGGTCTTCGAGTTGTCCTTGGTAGCGAAGATCACACTGTATACTGTCGTTAGCCGCTTCTTCGCGTCGTTGCCAGTGGCGTTGTGATTGCCCATGGTAATGGCCCCATAGCGCTTGCTCGCCCCGCCAGACAATATCACCTTGCTCATTACACAGCTCTTGGGGTGTGCCCGCGTGGTCGGTCACGATGTAATACAGTTCGCTACCTTGATTATGGTGAGTCACTTGCGCCATCGGGCGGAAGCTGCCGGGCTCGTAGAGGTATTCGGTTTGTTGCAGCACCTGCCCGTCAGCCGTGGCCTGTTGTTGCTGCACACTATGCGCGCCGTCCCACAGGTAGTAAGTCTGTGTTTGGCTTTGCGCACATTCTTTGGCGATGCGTCACCCAAAGGGGTCGTAGCGGTAGCGATACCGCGTGCCGTTGGGCAGTTCAATGTGGGTTAAGGGTTTCTAGTACACGCCCTGCGCGGTCATAGCAGCGCTTTGGCGCGGTAAGCGCTCGTGTGAAAGGTGCCGGAAAAGTGGATACCTCAGGTATAGAACTATAACGTGATGAAATCGCAGCTGACCATTCACTTCGAAGGGTAGTGTTCAAAAGTCTGTGTCACTCCTATAGTTAACCCTCAACAGGGAGTGATACATCAATGTCCGACAAATACGAAATTGATATTCAAGCTTTTGCTAAGGCACTGCAATCTGGACAAGACCTCAACGGGAAAGATGGACTGCTAACGCCGTTGATTAAACAGATCACCGAAGCTGCTTTGGCTGCTGAGATGAGGTAGTGTTCAAAAGTCTGTGTCACTCCTATAGTTAACCCTCAACAGGGAGTGATACATCAATGTCCGACAAATACGAAATTGATATTCAAGCTTTTGCTAAGGCACTGCAATCTGGACAAGACCTCAACGGGAAAGATGGACTGCTAACGCCGTTGATTAAACAGATCACCGAAGCTGCTTTGGCTGCTGAGATGGATGAGCACCTGACCAAAGAGGGTCAGCCTAACCGCAAAAACGGTGTCTCTCAGAAAACCATCAAAACCGCTTCAGGCTCGTTTGAACTAGACACGCCCCGTGATCGCAACGGCTCTTTCGAGCCGCAGACCGTTAAGAAGTATCAGACTCGGTTAACCGATGAGATGGAGCGTAATATCATCTCATTATTTGCACTTGGGAATAGCTACAAAAGCATTCGTGAGTACCTTCTTGAGATGTATGGGACTGAAGTGTCCAATGGCACGATAAACGCCATTACAGACCGTTTGGTGCCTGAGCTACGCGCCTGGCAAGAACGCGAATTGGAGGCGGTTTACCCCTTCGTCTGGTTAGATGCTATCCATTACAAAATCAAAGAAAATGGCCGCTTTGTCTCTAAAGCCCTATACACAATCTTAGGGCTGAATATCGAGGGCAAAAAGGAACTACTTGGCCTTTATCTCTCAGAAAGTGAAGGTGCCCGTTACTGGTTAAATGTACTGACAGACCTACAAAACCGTGGCGTTAAAGACATCCTTATTGCCTCGGTCGATGGATTAAAGGGCTTCCCTGAAGCCATCGAAACCGTCTATCCCAAGACGGAGGTTCAACTTTGCATCATCCATCAGATCCGCAACAGCGTGAAGTACGTGGCCAGCAAAAATCAGAAAGCCTTTATGTCCGATCTGAAGTGTGTTTACCGCGCGACGACCCAAAACGCCGCAGAGCAAGCGTTAGATGAACTGGAAAGTAAATGGGGTACTCAATATCCACTGGTTATAAAGTCGTGGCGCAGCAAATGGGAAAATCTATCGGTGTACTTCAAGTACCCAGAACAGGTCCGCAAAGCGATTTACACGACCAATGCCGTTGAGGCTGTTCATCGCCAATTCCGCAAACTGACGAAGACCAAGGGTGGCTTTGCCAACGAGAACGCATTGCTCAAGTTGCTGTATGCAGGTATGTTGAAGGCGTCAGAGAAGTGGACGCATCCGGTGCAGAATTGGAACCTGACATTGTCCCAACTGAGCATCCACTTCGAAGGGCGGCTCGACGACTACGTAGATCTTTAAACGTTGGGTGACACAGAACTATGAACACCCTC